>NZ_JACCBK010000001.1:319255-638510 GCF_013409875.1 Cellulomonas oligotrophica | reverse complement strand
CCGCGCGCACGAGCCCGTGCCCGCCGTCACCGCCCTGCGCGCCCTGCGCCGCCGCGAGCTGGCCCGCACGGCGGTCGCCGACGTCCTCGGGGTCGTCACGGGGGTCCGTGCCTCGCAGAGCCTCACCGTCGCCGCCGACACCGTGCTGGCCGGCGCCCTGCGGGTCGCCCAGGCCGAGGCGTGCGCGGCCCGCGGTCTCGACGAGGCACCCACCCGCCTGCTCGTGGTGGCCATGGGCCGGCTCGGCGGCGGAGAGGTCGGCTACTCCTCCGACGCCGACGTGATGTTCGTGCACGACCCCCTCCCGGGCGCCGACGCCGCCGTCGCGCAGGACGTCGCGCTGGCCACCGCGACCCGCCTGCGGCAGCTGCTCGGCGCCGTCGGCCCCGAGCCCACGCTCGCGGTCGACGCCGACCTGCGCCCCGAAGGGCGCAACGGCCCCCTCGTGCGCACCTTCGACGCGTACGCCGAGTACTACCAGCGCTGGTCGTCGCCCTGGGAGTCGCAGGCGCTGCTGCGGGCGCGGCCCGTCGCCGGCGACACCGCGCTCGGCGAGCGCTTCGTCGCCCTCGTCGACCCCCTGCGGTACCCCGCCGAGGGCCTCGACGCCGCGACCACGCGCGAGGTGCGGCGCATCAAGGCCCGCGTCGAGGCCGAACGCCTCCCGCGCGGCGTGGACCCCACCCGGCACGTCAAGCTCGGGCGGGGCGGCATCGCCGACGTCGAGTGGACCGCGCAGCTGCTCCAGCTCCAGCACGCGCACGCCGTGCCCGCGCTGCGCACCACCTCGACGCTCGCCGCGCTCGCCGCCGCGACGGACGCGGGCCTGCTGCACGCCGACGACGCGCAGGTGCTGCGCGAGGCCTGGGAGATGGCCTCGCGGGTCCGGGACGCCAACGTGCTGTGGACCGGTCGGGCCGAGGGCGCGCACGCGGACGTGCTCCCGCACGACCGCCAGGCGCTCGCCGGCGTCTCCCGGGTCATGGGCTACCCCGCCGGGTCGGGCGGTGCGCTCGAGCAGGACTACCTGCGCACGGCCCGTCGGGCCCGCGCCGTCGTCGAGCGCGTCTTCTACGGCTGACACGCCGACGCGCCGGTCTCGCGTGCGCCGGGGTCCGGTGGGATGCTCGCTGGCAGGGCGGCGCGGCAGCGGCCCACGGTGCACGTCGGTGGGGGACCGGATGGCCGGCAGCAGCAGCACGGGGGGTCGGTCGCTGGGCGAGGCGCCGGAGACGCCGGACCCGTCCGACGGCGCGGACGGGGTGCCGACGGGACCGGTGCCGACCCCGTCGCCGCACGGTCACGCCGCGCCCGACGACCACGCCGTGCTGCGCGCGCGCGTCGCGGCGCTGGAGGCCGAGAACGCCCGCCTGCGGGCCGCCGCGCACACCCCGCCCGCCGTCGTGCCCGGCGGGTCGGGTGCGACCGTCGCGTCCGGCGGCGCCGGCCCTCTCCGTGCCCCGCGTCGCGCCCGGCGGGTCGCCCGGGGCAGCGCCGTGGTGGCGCTCGTCGTCGTCGCCTCGCTGCTCGCGCCCGTCGCCCTGGCGTCGGCGTGGGCGCGCGGCGTCATCGTCGACACCGAGCGCTACCTGGCGACCGTCGCGCCGATCATCGACGCCCCCGCCGTGCAGGACGCCGTCACCCAGCGGGTCACCGTCGCCGTGGTCGAGGGCATGCGGCTCGAGGAGCTCGCCGCCGACCTCACCGCCGCGGTCGGCGAGCTGGGCCTGCCGCCGCGCCTCGGCGTGCTCGCCGCGTCCCTCGAGGGGCCGCTCGTGGACGCCGTGACAGGGCGGGTGCGGCAGGCCGTCCACCGGGTCGTCACGTCGGACGCCGCGTCGTCCGTGTGGGCGCAGGGCCACCGGACGGTGCACGCCCAGCTCGTCGCCGTGCTGCGGGGCGACCCCGACGCCGTCGCCACGCTCGAGGCCGACGGCACGCTCAGCGTCGACCTCGGCCCGGTCGTGGAGGAGGTGCGTGCCGCGCTGGTCGCGTCGGGGTTCACGCTCGCCGAGCGCATCCCGGCGATGAACCCCACCTTCCCGCTCGTCTCCAGCCCCGACCTGCTGACCCTGCGGCAGGGCTACCGGGCGCTCGACGTGCTCGGCACCTGGCTGCCGTGGCTGGTCCTCGTGCTCTACGCGGCGGCCGTGCTGGTGGCCGTGCACCGGTCGCGGGCCGTGGTGGTCTGCTCGCTCGCGCTGGCCGGCGCCATGCTCCTCCTCGGGGCGGCCGTCGCGGTCGGCCGGCAGGGGTTCACCGGGGCGCTCCCGCCGCAGGTGCAGCGCCCCGACGCGGCGGTCGTCGTGTTCGACCAGGTCGTCTCGCTGCTGCGGGTGTCCCTGCGCGCCGTCCTCGTCCTGGCCCTGGTCGCCGCGGCCGTCGCGTTCCTGTCCGGGCGGTCCGCGGCGGCGGTCGCCGTGCGCGACGGCGCCGCCGGTGCCGCCGCGTGGCTGCACGGCGCGGGGGAGCGGCGCGGGCTCAGCACCGGGCCGGTCGGGGCGTGGCTGCACGCCCAGCGCGTCCTCGTCCGCTCCACCGTCGTCGTCCTCGCCGCCGTCGTCCTCGTCCTCGTGGACCACCCCACGGCCGGGACCGTGCTGACCGTGGGCGCGGTCGCCGGCGTGGTCCTGCTCGTCACCGGGCTCGCCGCCCGCCCGCCCCGCCCGTCCTGACCGCGTCGCCCGTCCTGACCGCGTCGAGCAGCGTCCTCCGCGAACGGCCGATCCCGTCGTGCGCTGCGGACCTGGACGCGGTCTGTGTGGAGGCTGTGCCGCAGACGTTCACGGGGTCGCACCCGATCACCACCGAACTCCCGCACGAACACGGGCCGCGACGACTCCCGGATCCCTAACGTCACGACCATGAGCCCCGACGGTGAGACCGGCCCCGAACCCGCACCCGGAGCGGACCCCGCTCCCGCCCCCGCCGCCACGACGCCTGCCCCGGCGCCCGGCCCCGCACCGGCCCCCGCACCGGCAGCCGCACCCGTGCCGGTCGCGGCGGCGCCGCCTGCACCGGCCGCCGCCGGCGCCGTGCCCGGTCCCGGACCGGTGGCCGTCGCCGCCGCGGAGGACCGGCGGCCCGCGGTCGTCCACCCGCCGTACGGGCAGCGCCCGCCCTTCGTCCCGCCGCCCCCCGGTCCCGTGGACCGGGCGCTCGCCGCCTTCTGGGCGCACGGCCGGGAGCCGGCCGGGGCCCGCGTCCTCGGGCTGTGCGGTGCCGCCGGGGTGGCGGGCGGCGTGCTCCTCGTCGGCCAGCAGGCGGGCCTGGGCGTCGCGCTCGCAGCGGCTGTCGTCTGGGCGGGCGCCCTGCCGGCGCTCTGGCGCCGGCGCGACGTCGTGGACCTGGTCCTGGTGGCCCTGTCGGTGCTCCTCGTCGCCGTCGTGGCCGTCCGTGCGGCGGAGTGGGTCGTGTGGCTGTGCCTCCTCGCCGCGGCCTGGACGGCGACGTCGGCCGCGTCGGGCGCGCGGGGCGGGTGGGCGGTGGTCGCCGCTCCCGCGACGTGGGTGGCGGGGGCCCTGCGCGCCCTGCCGTGGGTCCGCCACGGGCTCGGTGAGGCCGTCGGCGGCCGGCGGGCGCAGGTGCTCGCGTGGCTGCGGACGCTCGGGCTGACCACGGTGCTCCTCGTCGTCTTCGGTGCGCTCTTCGCGTCCGCCGACCAGGTCTTCGCCAGCTACCTGCCCACCTTCTCCTGGGGCGACCTGCCGGCACGCGTGGTCGTCGCCGTGCTCGTCGCACTGGCGGCGGCGGCGCTGGCCACGCTCGCCCTGCACCCGCCCGCGTGGTCGACCGCGCGGGTTCCGGAGGGCCGGCCGGCCGAGCGGACAGCCTGGCTGACGCCCGTCGTCGCTCTCGACGCGCTCGTGCTCGCGTTCGTCGGCGTCCAGGTGGGTGGTGTGCTCGGCGGGCACCGGCACGTCCTCGAGACCGCGGGGATGAGCTACGCGCAGTACGCCCGCGCCGGGTTCGGCCAGCTCGTCGTCGTCACCGTGCTGACGCTGCTCGTCGTCACGGTCGCCGCCCGCCACGCGCCGCGGGCGACGCATCGCGACCGGGTCGTGGTCCGCGCCGCGCTGGGCACCCTGTGCCTGGGCACGCTCGGCGTGGTCGCGTCGGCGCTGCGTCGGCTCGACCTGTACGTCGAGGCGTTCGGGCTGACCCGGCTGCGGATCACCGTGGCCGTCGCCGAGGTGGTCATGGGCGTGGTGCTGGTGCTGCTGGTGGCCGCCGGGGTGCGGTGGAGCGCCCGCTGGGTGGCCCGTACGGTCCTCGTGGTCGCGGCCGTCGCCGTGCTCGGCCTGGCCGCGGTCAACCCCGATGCGCTCATCCTCCGCTACAACACGACCGCAGACCTGGTCGTCCCGCTGGACGTGGACTACCTGCTCGGCCTGTCCGCCGACGCCGTCCCCGCCGCCGCCGAGCTCGACGAGCCGCTGCGTTCGTGCGTGCTGGCCGGGATCGAGCGGGTGCCCGTCGACGACGGCCTGGGGTGGAACCTCGCCCGGGAGAGGGCCGCGTACACCCGGCTCAACACCGATCCGCTCGACCTGTCGGTGCCGTGCCAGGGGGTCTTGCGCCCCTGAGGGGCCACCACGACCACGCGTCGGGCCCCGCCGGGGGTGCCGTGCGTGCGCCGGGACGACGGCACCCCCGCCGCCACGGGGGCGACGGGGGTGCCGGTCCTGCGGGCCCACGGCCCCTGGGAGCAGCCAGGGGCCGGGACGATCAGACGTCGAAGTAGAGCTCGAACTCGTGCGGGTGCGGCCGCAGACGGATCGGGTCCACCTCGGTGGAGCGCTTGTAGTCGATCCACGTCTGGATGAGGTCCGGCGTGAAGACGTTGCCGGCGGTCAGCCAGTCGTGGTCGGCCTCGAGGTTGTCCAGCACCTCGGCGAGCGAGCCGGGGACCTGCTGGATGAGGGCGTGCTCCTCGGGGGGCAGCTCGTAGAGGTCCTTGTCGACCGGCTCCGGCGGCTCGATGCGGTTCTGGATGCCGTCGAGGCCGGCCATGAGCATGGCCGCGAACGCGAGGTACGGGTTCGACGACGGGTCCGGCACGCGGAACTCGATGCGCTTGGCCTTCGGGTTCGAGCCCGTCACGGGGATGCGGATGCACGCGGAGCGGTTGCGCGCCGAGTACACCAGGTTGACGGGGGCCTCGAAGCCGGGCACCAGGCGGTGGTACGAGTTCACCGTCGGGTTGGTGAACGCCAGCAGCGCCGGGGCGTGCTTGAGCAGGCCGCCGATGTACCAGCGCGCCATGTCGGACAGGCCGCCGTAGCCCTTCTCGTCGAAGAACAGCGGCTCGCCGTCCTTCCACAGCGACTGGTGCACGTGCATGCCCGAGCCGTTGTCGCCGAAGAGCGGCTTCGGCATGAAGGTCGCGGTCTTGCCGGCCTCGTGCGCGACGTTCTTCACGACGTACTTGAAGAGCTGGACCTTGTCGGCCGACTTGGACAGCTCGTCGAAGCGGTAGTTGATCTCCGCCTGGCCGGCGGTTCCGACCTCGTGGTGCGCACGCTCGACCTGCAGGCCGAGGGCGTCGAGCTGCAGCGAGATCTTGTCGCGCAGGTCGGCGAAGTGGTCGACCGGCGGCACGGGGAAGTAGCCGCCCTTGTAGGGCGTCTTGTGGCCGAGGTTGCCACCCTCCTCGACGCGGCCGGTGTTCCAGGCCGCCTCGATGGAGTCGATGTAGTAGTACGACGCGTTCTGCTTCGTCTCGAAGCGCACGTCGTCGAAGATGTAGAACTCGGCCTCGGGCGCGAAGAACGCGGTGTCCGCGATGCCGGTCGACTTCAGGTACGCCTCGGCCTTGGCGGCGACCTGGCGGGGGTCGCGGCTGTAGGGCTCGTCGGTGTACGGGTCCACGATGTGGAAGTTGATGTTGAGCGTCTTCTCCGTGCGGAACGGGTCCACGTAGGCCGTCGTCACGTCGGGGATGAGCTTCATGTCCGACTCGTGGATCGCCTGGAACCCACGGATCGAGGAGCCGTCGAACATCTGGCCGTCGGTGAAGAAGTCCAGGTCGACGGAGGCGGCAGGCACGTTGAAATGCTGCATCACGCCCGGCAGGTCGCAGAACCGCACGTCGATGAACTTGACGTCCTCGTTCTTGATGAACGCCAGGACTTCCTCTGGCTTGGTGAACATCCGCTGCTCCTCGGGTGGGGGGTGCCCGGTCGTCCCGGGCACCAGTGAGGCTAGGAGCGGGGGGTTACCCCGCGGTGGCACAACTGTTTCCAGCAGGTTACGGACGAGGCTGCCAGGTAACGATCGCACGACGTCCTCGGCGCGTCGGCGCACGCGGACCGGTGGGTGCGGTCTGCTCGCGTCCGCCCGCGCGCGGGCGGCCCGCCGGGCGGCCGGTCGGGTGCGGGTGACCTCGCAGGTCGCGACCTACGCTGGGACCATGACGCGGCGCGGATCGATGGGCTCGTGGCTCGAGGGTGGACCGGCGGGGGAGCCGGGCCCCGACGACGGTGCGGACCGTCTCGGGCTGCCCGAGGCCGGGCCCGGGTCGCGCGGCGGTCTCGGGCGCCGGCTCGTCGCGCTCGGCGTGGACTGGCTCGCCTGCCTGGCGGTCGCCTCGGTGCTCGCACCGGCCACGGCCGAGGGGATCTTCCTGCTGCGCGCGGACCCGATGGTCACGCTCGCGGTCTTCGCGGTCGAGAACGTCGTCCTGGTCGGCACGCTCGGCACCACGCTCGGGCACCGGCTGCTCGGCCTGCGGGTCGCACCGCTCGGGGTCGTCGACGGCAGCTGGGCGCTCGGGGCGCGCGCCCCCGGCCTGCTGCGCGCAGCGGGCCGCACGGTGCTCCTGTGCCTGGTGATCCCCGCCGTCGTCTGGGACGGTGACGGGCGGGGGCTGCACGACCGGGCGGCCGGGACGGCGATCGTGCGCCGCTGAGGCGGCAGCGCGGGCCCGGACCGGGTCGAGGTGCCGGTCCGGCTGGCTCAGCGGCCCCGCATGCCCTTGCGGTCGGGGCGCGCGCGCATCGGGTCGACGCCCTTGGGCAGCGGCAGGCGGGCGGCGCCGAGCGACGTCACGCGGCGCAGCACCTCGCCGACCTCGGCCTTCGTCAGCTGGGGCTTGAGCTTCTGCACGGCGCGGGGGAGCTTGCGCAGCGGCACCTGGCCCTCGTCGTTGCCGCACTGGATCAGGTGCACGGGCGCGCCCGAGACCACGCGGGCGGTGCGCTTGCGCTCCGCCTCGAGCAGCTTGCCGACGCGGTGCGCGGGACCCTCGCTGACCAGGACCACGCCGGGACGCCCGACGCCGCGGAACACCATGTCCTGCGTGCGGGGGTCGATCGCGACGGGCTCCTCGGCGAAGGTCCAGCCGCGGCGCAGCGAGCCGAGCGCGGCGCGCGCGGCACCGGCCTGACCCTCGATCTGGGAGTACGCGGCGGTCTCCGCACGGCGGGCGAGCACGAACATGGCCGCCAGCACCGCGAACGGCAGGCTCAGCAGCGTCACGTACACGACCTGGCTGATCAGCACGCCGATGATCACGCCCAGCGCGAGCGTCCCGACGAACGCGGCGAGGATGATCCACGTCGCCGCCGGGTCGTGCCGGCGCGTCATGAGGTACGCCTGCCAGACCTGGTGGTACCAGCGGACCTTCTTGACCTTGCCGCCGCCTGCGGGGGCCGGTCCGGCGGTGGAGCGCTCGCGTGCCATGGGCCGGGAGTCTACCGCCGGAGCCCTGCCCCGACCGCCGGGCGGTGCTCGTTCAGCGGGTGGCGGAACGGGCCAGCAGGGCCGACGCCTCCTGGCGCGCGGTGGTCGGCTCGCCCAGGTGGGCGAGCGCGGCGGGCAGCTCCTGGCCGCGGTGGCGCATGGCCTGGCCCCAGAGGCGCCCGGCGCGGTACGAGGAGCGCACCAGCGGGCCGGACATCACGCCGAGGAAGCCGAGGCGCTCGGCCTCCTGCGACAGCTCGACGAACTCCTCGGGGCGCACCCAGCGCTCCACGGGGTGGTGGCGCACGGACGGCCGCAGGTACTGCGTGATGGTGATGATGTCGCACCCCGCGTCGTGCAGGTGCGCCAGGGCGTCCTTGATCTCCTCGGTGGTCTCGCCCATGCCGAGGATGAGGTTCGACTTCGTCACCAGCCCGGCCTCGCGGGCGGCCGTGATGACGGACAGGGACCGCTCGTAGCGGAACGCGGGCCGGATCTTCTTGAAGATCCGCGGCACCGTCTCGACGTTGTGCGCGAGGACCTCCGGGCGGGAGGAGAACACCTCGGCGAGCTGGTCGGGGACCGCGTTGAAGTCGGGGATCAGCAGCTCGACGCCGGTGCCGGGGTTCACGTCGTGGATCTGCCGGACGGTCTCGGCGTACAGCCACGCGCCGCCGTCGGGCAGGTCGTCGCGGGCGACGCCGGTGATCGTCGCGTACTTCAGACCCATCGCCTGCACCGAGGAGGCGACGCGGCGCGGCTCGTCGGTGTCGAGGTCGGCGGGACGCCCGGTGTCGATCTGGCAGAAGTCGCACCGCCGCGTGCACTGGTCGCCGCCGATGAGGAACGTCGCCTCGCGGTCCTCCCAGCACTCGAAGATGTTGGGGCAGCCCGCCTCCTCGCACACGGTGTGCAGGCCCTCGCGGCGCACGAGACCCTTGAGCTCGGAGTACTCCGGCCCCGTCGTGGCTCGGGTGCGGATCCACTCGGGCTTGCGCTCGATGGGGGTGGCGGCGTTGCGGGCCTCGATGCGCAGCATCCGGCGGCCTTCGGGCGCGAGTGTCACCGCGTCAGCGTAACCCGGGCCGGGTGCGCCCGACGCGGTGGGACGGTGTGACGGGGACCTCCGTCCCGTGCACGACATGCGCCGGACGGGTGATCCTGGGGTCAGGTGTCGACCGCGCGGGGGCAGAGCAGCCCCCGGCGTGCGACCGCGAGGAGGTGGGGCATGCGCGTCCTGGTGAGCGTCGCGTCGCGGCACGGTGCGACGCGGGAGATGGGTGACGTGGTCGCGCAGGTGCTGCGCGACGCGGGTCACGAGGTCGAGCAGGTCGACCCCGACGAGGTCGAGCGCGTGGACGCGTTCGACGCGGTCGTCCTCGGCTCCGCGGTGTACGTGGGCCGGCTCGCGCTCGGCCTGCGCGACCTCGTGGACCGCCAGGCCGGTCAGCTGCGGGCCCGGCCCGTGTGGCTGTTCTGGTCGGGCCCGATCGGGGACCCGCCGGTGCCGGCCACGGTCCCGGACGACGTGACCGAGATCGCGCAGGCCGTCGAGGCGCGGGACGTCGCGGTGTTCCCGGGGCGTCTGGAGCGGTCCGAGCTCAACATCAGCGAGCGGGCGCTCGTCGCGCTCGTGCGGGCCGAGCCCGGGGACTTCCGCGACATGGACGCGGTGGGCACGTGGGCGCAGGGGGTCGCACGGGACCTCGCGCGGTCGGCCCTGGAGGCCTGAGGCGCCGTCCGGTCAGCCGACCGGCGCGGCGGCCAGCAGCGGTGCCAGCGTCGCGGCCAGGTGCTCGCGCACGAGCGGCACCACGTCGGCGATGGTGACCTCGCGACCCGTCTCGAGGCTGAGCGTGGTCACGTCTGCGTCGGTGATGCCGCACGGCACGATGCGGTCGAACTGGGCCACGTCCGCGGTGCAGTTGAGCGCGAAGCCGTGCATCGTGACCCCGCGCGCCACCCGCACGCCGATCGCGGCGACCTTGCGGGCCCGGCGGCCCGTGGCGGTGTCCGCGGGCAGCCACACCCCGCTGCGGCCCTCGACGCGCCCGGCGACGACGCCCACGTCGGCGCACGTGCGGATCAGCGCCTCCTCGAGCGCCCGGACGTACCGCACCACGTCGACCGGGGTGCCGAGCCGCACGATCGGGTAGCCGACGAGCTGCCCCGGTCCGTGCCAGGTGATCCGCCCGCCGCGGTCGACGTCGACCACCGGCGTCCCGTCGGTCGGCCGGTCCCACGACGCGGTCCGCCGGCCGGCCGTGTACACCGGCTCGTGCTCGACGAGCAGCACGGTGTCCTCGCGCGTGCCCGCCACCACGGCGGCGTGCACGTCGCGCTGCTGCTGCCAGGTGGGCTCGTACGGCAGCAGCCGGGTGCCGAGGTCGAGAGGCTCGAAGCGCATGGGGGCAGGCTAACCCCGCCCGCGGTCGGCCCCTGGCGGGGCGCCGGGGGCGTCGGCCCCCGGCGCCGGGCCGTCGGGCGTGCCCTGCTCGTCGCCCAGGACCACGGTGACGAGGATGCGACGCAGGTCCTCGAGCTCGTCGGGCGACAGGACGCCGAGCACGGACTCCTCCGCGGGCCGCGGGTCGGCCGACGCGAGGAAGGCCTCGCGCCCGGCCTCGGTGATGGCGATCACGTGCCGTCGCCGGTCGTCGGGGGCGGGGGAGCGGTCGACGTAGCCCGTGCGCTCCAGGCGGGCCAGGACCCGGCTCATGGTCTGCTCGGTGACGCCGCACGACGCGGCCAGCTCGCGCTGCGACATCGGCCGCCTCGACAGGTGCACCAGGACCGGGTGGCTCGCGTGGTTGAGGTCCCAGGCCGCCAGGTGCGTGTTCCACCGGCGCTCGATCTGCCGGGCGGCGGCCGACAGCAGACGGCCCACCGGCCAGTGGTCGGGGCCGGGCCCCGCTGGTCCTCCGGACGTGCTCATCCCTGCCTCCGCTTGCCTCGACGACCGCCGCACCCCATCATGCTCAGCATGCTGAGGAATTCGTGGGTGCGCGCGTTGGCGGTCGCCGCCGTGCTGGTCGTCTGGCTGGGGCTGGGCGGCGTCGGGGGGATGGCCCAGGGTCGTCTGTCCCAGGTGCAGACGAACGACGTGGCGGCGTTCCTGCCCTCGTCGGCGGAGTCGACGCTCGCCTCGGAGCTGGACGCCGACTTCACCGACGCCCAGACCCTACCCGCGCTGGTCGTGCTCACCCCCGCCGACGGCGGTGACGTCACGCCCGAGCAGACCGCCGACGTCGCCGCGCTCGCCGCCGCCTTCGTCGACCGCCCCGGGCCGGGCGGCGAGGGCACCTGGGCGGACGACCTGGACGGCGACCTCGCGGTCATCCCGTCCGAGGACGGCCAGGCCCTCCTCGTGACCGTCCCGCTCGACGCCACCGCCGCCGAGCGGCTCGTCGAGGAGGAGCGGGTCTCCACCCTCCTCGTCGAGGACCTGCGCGCCGCGCTCGACGAGGACCTCGGCGCCACCGCCACCACCGCGGGCGAGGCCGGCCTCAACGCCTGGGTCACCGGCGCCGCCGGGTTCATCGCCGACCTCGGCACCGCGTTCGCCGGCATCGACGGGCTGCTGCTGCTCGTCGCGCTCGGCGCGGTCCTGCTCATCCTCGTGGCCGTCTACCGCTCCCCGTTCCTGCCGTTCGTCGTCATCCTCACCGCCGTGTTCGCGCTGTCCCTGGCCGGGCTCGTCGTCTACCAGCTCGCCGACGCGGGCGTCCTCGTCCTCAACGGCCAGTCCCAGGGCATCCTGTCGATCCTCGTCGTCGGTGCCGCCGTCGACTACTCGCTGCTGCTCGTCGCCCGCTACCGCGAGGAGCTGCGGCACGCCGAGCACCCCTGGACCGCGATGCAGCGCGCCTGGCGCCGGTCCCTCGAGCCCGTGCTCGCCAGCGCCGGCACCGTCGTGGCCGGCCTGCTGTGCCTCCTGCTGTCCCAGCTCGGGTCCAACCGCAGCCTCGGCCCGGTCGCCGCCATCGGCATCGTCGCCGCCCTGCTGGCCGCGCTCACCCTGCTGCCCGCGATCCTGCTCGTCGCCGGCCGCCGCTCGCGCGTGCTGTTCTGGCCGCGTGCACCACGCCTGGTGGTCGACGCCGCCGCGCCCGCCACGCACGGCGCCCACGCCTCGGCCGTCGCCGCGGACCCCGCCGAGGCCACCGGGCTGTGGGCCCGCTGGGCCCGGTTCGTCGCCCGCCGCGCCCGCCCCGTCTGGGTCGTCACCGCGCTCGTGCTCGTCGCCGCCGCCGCGTTCGCCCCGACGTTCCGCGCCGGCGGCACCAGCCAGACCGACGTCTTCCTCACCGACGTCGACTCCGTCGCCGGCGAGGAGGTGCTCGCCGCCCACTTCCCGGCCGGAGCAGTCCAGCCCGCCACCGTCTTCGTCGACGAGGACCTCGCCGCCGACGTCGTGGCCGCCGCGCAGGACGTGCCCGGCGTCTCGTCCGCCGCGCCCTACACCGGCGTCCCCGCCGGCGTCCCCGGCGCCGACCAGGCCGAGCCCGTCGTCGTCGACGGCAGCGTGCGCATCGACGTCGTCACCGACGCCGCGTCCGACAGCCAGGAGTCGGTCGACACGGTCGCCGACCTGCGCACCGCCCTGCAGGACGTCGCCCCCGACGCCCTCGTCGGCGGCCCCGCCGCGCAGACCCTCGACACGCAGGACGCCAGCGTGCGCGACCTGCGCGTCATCGTCCCCGTCGTCCTGCTGGTCATCCTGCTCATCCTCATCGTGCTCCTTCGCTCCGTGGCCGCGGGTCTGCTGCTCATGGGCGCCAACGTGCTCTCGTTCGCCGCCGCGATCGGCATCTCCGCGCTCGTGTTCGACCACGTCCTCGACCTGCCCGACGCCGACCCCGTCGTCCCGCTGTACGGGTTCGTGTTCCTCGTCGCCCTCGGCGTCGACTACTCGATCTTCCTCATGACCCGGGTGCGCGAGGAGTCGTTCCACGTCGGGACCCGCGCCGGGGTCGTCCGCGGCCTCGCCGTCACCGGCGGGGTCATCACCTCCGCCGGGCTGGTGCTCGCCACCACGTTCGCCGCCCTCGCGGTCATCCCGCTGCTGTTCCTCGCCCAGCTCGCGTTCATCGTCGCGTTCGGCGTGCTCCTCGACACCTTCGTCGTCCGCTCGCTCCTGGTGCCCGGGCTCGTCCACGACCTGGGTCGGCGCACCTGGTGGCCGGGCGTCCTGTCGCGCCGGCCCGAGCACGGCACGCACGCCGCGCCCGAGACCCCCGCGCCGTCCGCCGGGACCGCCACCGGCGCGGCGAGCACGTCCGCGTGAGACCCGGCCCGGCCCGACGGTGCCCCCGTCGGGCCGGGCTGCTCCTAGAGTGACCCGCATGGAACCGTTGCGCGTCGGGCTGGTCGGGTACGGGGGAGCGGGACGGGGCATCCACTCCCGCCTGCTGCGCGAGGCGGGCCACCGCGTCACCGCGGTCGTCACCGGTAGCCGCGGGGACCAGGTCCGCCAGGACTGGCCCGACGCCCTCGTCGTCCCCGACGTCGACGCCCTCCTGGCCGGCGCCGACGCCCTCGACCTCGTCGTCGTGGCCAGCCCCACCGGCGAGCACGAGACGCACGCGTCCGCCGCCCTGCGCGCCGGGGTGCCCGTGCTCGTCGACAAGCCCCTCGCCCCCGGCACCGAGGCCGCGCAGCGCCTCGTCGACCTCGCCACGAGCCTCGACGGGCGCCTGACCGTGTTCCACAACCGGCGCTGGGACCCCGAGCAGCTCACGCTGCGCGCGCTGCTCGACGCCGGTGCGCTCGGCCGCGTCCACCGGTTCGAGCGCCGCTGGGAGAGGTTCCGGCCCGAGCCGCAGCACCGCTGGAAGGAGCAGGACGTCACCGCGGGCGGCCTCCTGCTCGACCTCGGCGCCCACCTCGTCGACTCCGCCACCCAGCTCTTCGGGCCCGTGCGCCGCGTGCGCGCCGAGATCCGCTCCCTGACGACACCCGCCCCCGACGACGTCTTCCTCGCCCTCGACCACGCACCCTCCGAGCCCGGTCACCACGTCGTCAGCCACCTGTGGGCCGGCGGGCTCGTCGGCGCCCCCGGCCCGCGCACCCGGGTGCTGGGCGAGCGCGGCGCCTACCTCGTGACGAGCTTCGAGGGCGAGCCCACCCCCTTCGCGGCGTTCGACGACGCCCACGACGGGGACCGGCGCCCTGGCGAGACCCCCCACGAGGGCTGGCTGGTCCGCGGCGCCGAGCGCACCCCCGTGCCCCGCGCCCCCGGCGGGCACGCCGACGTCTACCGCGCCGTGGCCCGTTGGCTGCGCGAGGACGGCCCCGTGCCCGTCGACCCCCGCGACGCCGTCACCACCGCCCGCGTGCTCGACGCCGCCCGGGCCGCCGCGACCAGCGGGGACGCGGTCCACCTGGACGGCTGAGCCACCCCCCCGGCCCGCGGCCGGTGCGGGGACCTGTGGACGAGACGCACGCGCAAGGTGCCCCGTGGGGTGAGATGCGTGACGTGCACGCGCCCCCCGCCCCCCAGGACGTCGTCGACCTGCTCGCCGCCCGCGGCTACCGCGTGGCCCGCGCCCTCGGCGACGACGGCTCCCGCTGGGTCGCCACGGCCGCGCACGACCCCGAGCAGCCCGACGTCGAGGTCCAGCTCCTCGCCGCACCCCTCGACGACGCGCTCGCCGCCCGTGCCGCCGTGGCGCTCGGCGTCGAGCACCCCCACGTCGCCGCCACCTGGGACGCGGTCGCGCTCGGCGAGGGGCGCACGGCCCTGCTCGTCGAGCACGTGGAGGGCACGACCCTCGCCGACGTCCGCGCCGCCCGCGCCCCGCTGTCCGACGCCGAGGCCGCGACCGTCGCGATCCCGCTCGCCCAGGCGCTCGACGCCCTGCACGCCGCCGGCGCGGTGCACGGGGCCGTCGGCGCCGACCGCGTCGTCCTGCGCCCCGACGGGTTCCCCGTCCTGGTCGACCCCCGTGCCGGGCTCGTGGGCCAGGGCTCGCCCGCCGGCGACCTGCGCCGGCTCGTCGTCGCCGTCCTCGCCGTGATGGCGCCCGCCGAGGCCTACCTCGCCGCCGCCCTCGACGAGGGGCCGTCCCTGCGCGACGACCTCGAGGCGCTCCTGCGCGCCGAGGACCTCACCGGGGCGCGCGTGGTGGACACGTGCTTCGCGGCCGTCACGCCCGACGGCGTGCAGATGCCCGACGCGGGAGCCCTCGCGGGAGCGTCCGTGCTGCGGGCGGAGGTCTCGGCCCGCACGGGCGGCACCCGGGGCGCCGGCGCCCCGCTCCCGCGCCCCGGAGGCAGCCGCACGCAGGGAGGGCGCACGGACCGTGCGCGCCGCACCCGTCGTCCTGCCGTGCTCGTGGCGGCAGCCGTCGCCGGGGTGCTCGTCGTGGGCGCGGGCACGTGGGGCCTCCAGCACCGGACCGCTGCGGCCGCCGCGGGTGACCGGACGGCGACGGTCGCCGCGGGAGTGCCCGCAGCGGCCGGCACGACCGCGGCGGCGCGTGCCGACGTCGGCGCCGTGCAGGACCGCGACGACCCCGCGGCCGCCGCCGCGGCGCTGACCCGGCTGCGGGCCGACGCGCTCGCCGCGGCGTCGGCCACGGGCGTCGCGGGCGTGCACGTCGCCGGCTCGCCGGCGCTGGCGGCAGACGTCGAGCTGCTCGAGCAGCTGGACGGCGCGCGCTCGGAGGGGCTGACGGTGGACGTCGCCGACGCCCACGTCGTCCCGGCCGTCGACGGGGTCGCCGACGGGGCCGACGGCGCCGACGACGTGCGGGTCGCGGTGACGTCCACGACGGGCGCGCACACGCGCGTCGCGCGCGACGGGACCCGCACCGCGGTCCCCGCCGCCGGCCCCGCCACCGTGGACCTGCTGCTGCGCTGGACCGCGGACGGGTGGCGGGTGCAGGACGTCAGGGCGTCCGGCGCGACTGCTCCCTGACCCACGCTGCGGCGGCCCGGACGTCCGCGTGCCGGGGGGTGAACCCGCTCGCCGTCAGCACCTGCGGCACGGCCCGGATCGAGCCGACGACCTCGGACGCGAAGTCCTGCAGGACGAGCCGCAGCACGGCCTCGGGGGCGGGCACCGTGAGGCGGGCGCCCCACTCGCGGGCGAGCGCGTCGAGCACGTCCGCGTGACGGTCCGCGGCGGCGAGCAGGTTCACCGGTCCGTGCACGTCGGCGGTCAGGAGGTGCTCGATGGCGCGCACCTCGTCCTCGAGCGTGATCCACGACCACCACTGGCGGCCCGATCCCAGCCGTGCGGCGACGCCCGCCCGCAGGGGCAGCAGCAGCCGCGACAGGGCGCCGCCGTGCGGGCTGAGCACGATCGAGGTGCGCAGCAGGGCCACGCGCGCCCCCGCGTCCTGCGCGGGTCGGGTGGCGGCCTCCCACTCGCGGACGACCTCGGCGAAGAACGTCGTGCCGATGGGCTCGTCCTCGGTGAGCAGGTCCTCGCCGCGGTCGCCGTAGGCGCCGATGCCCGAGCCCTGCAGCAGCACCGCCGGTCCGTCCGGCAGACGCGCCATCGTGCGCGCCAGCAGCCCGGCGGTCTGCACGCGAGAGTCCACGACCTCGCGCTTGCGGGACCGCGTGAGGGGTCGGGTCCCGACGTTGACGCCCGCGAGGTCCACCACCGCGTCGGCGCCCGCGAGGGCCGCGGGGTCGAGCTCGTCGCGGGCAGGGTCCCAGCGGATCTCGGACGGGGACGAGGGCGCCCGCCGCACGAGGCGGACGACGTCGTGCCCGGAGGTGGTCAGGTGGCGGCACAGGGCCGTCCCGATGAGGCCGGAGGAGCCGGCGACGACGACGCGCATGCCACACGGTAACCGTGCGGCCGTCGTCCCGCCCGACGCGGCGGTGCCGGACGCGCGACGGGCCGCGCCCCTGGTCAGGGGCGCGGCCCGTCGGCTGCGGGGGAGCGGGTGTCAGAGGCCGACCTCGGCCTCGAACGCCCCCTCCTCGATGCGGTTCTTCACGGCCATGAGGTACCGCGAGGCGTCCGCGCCGTCGACCAGACGGTGGTCGTACGACAGGCACAGGTAGCACATCGACCGGATGGCGATGACCTCCTCGCCGTCCGCGTCCTTGACCACGACGGGCCGCTTGACGATCGTGCCGGTGCCGAGGATCGCCGACGTGCCGCCGGGGACGATCGGGGTGTCGATGATCGCCCCGCCCGAGCCGGTGTTCGTCACGGTGAACGTGGCACCGCTGAGCTCGTCCGGCGTGACCTTGTTGGCGCGCGTGCGGCCGGCGAGGTCGGCGACCTTGCGGGCGATGCCGGCGAGGTTCAGGTCGCCGGCGTCACGGATCACCGGCACGACGAGGCCGCGCTCGGTGTCGACGGCGATGCCGACGTTCTCCTGGCCGTGGTACGTGATCGTGCTGCCCTCGAGCACGCCGTTGACCTTGGGGTAGGTCTTGAGCGCCTCGACCGCCGCCTGGATGAAGAACGGCAGGAACGTGAGGTTGACGCCCTCGCGCGCCTTGAAGTCGTCCTTCGCACGCGCACGCAGACGGGCGACCTTGGTGACGTCGACCTCGACCACGGTGGTCAGCTGGGCCTGCGTGTGCAGGGCCTCGACCATGCGCTCGGCGATGATCTGCCGCAGCCGGCTCGCCTTCTCGGTGGTGCCGCGCAGCGGCGAGACCTCGGCCACGGCGGCGCGCTTCGGGGCGGACGGCGCGGACGGCGTCGGGGCGGCTGCCGCGGCCTTGGCGGCCTCGGCCTTCGCGGCGGCCTCGAGCACGTCCTCCTTGCGGATCCGTCCGCCGACGCCCGTGCCGGTGAGCGTGGACACGTCCACGCCCTTCTCCGCGGCCAGCTTGCGGACCAGCGGGGTCAGGTACGAGCCGCCGGCCGCCGGGGCGGCGGGCGCCTTCGACGCCGCGGGTGCCGCCGGAGCTGCCGGCGCGGACGGTGCCGGGGCGGACGGCGCGGGCGCTGCCTGCTCCGGGGCCTTCTCCTGCGCCGGGGCCGGCTCGGGAGCCGTCTGCGGTGCGGGAGCCGGGGCGGCCGAGGTGCTGCTCGCGGCGGCGCCGGAGCCGACCACTGCCAGCACGGCGCCGACCTCGACGGTCTCGTCCTCCTGGACCCGGATCTCCTGCAGCGTCCCGGCGACGGGGGAGGGCACCTCGGTGTCGACCTTGTCGGTCGAGATCTCCAGGAGGGGCTCGTCGACCTCGACGGTGTCGCCGACGGCCTTGAGCCAGCGCGTGACCGTCCCCTCGGTGACGGACTCGCCCAGCGCCGGGAGGGTGACCTCCTGGCCGCCCGACGCGCCCGCGGGGGCCTGCTCCTGCTGCGCGGCGGGCTGCTGCGCGGGCTCCTCTGCTGCGGGCTCCTCCGCGGCGGCGGGCTCGGGGGCCTGCTCCTGCGCGGGCGCCTCCTGCGGTGCGGCGTCGGCCGCACCCGCGCCGGAGCCGTCGCCGACGACGGCCAGCACGGCGCCGACCTCGACGGTCTCGTCCTCCTGGACGAGGATCTGCTCGAGGACGCCCGCGACGGGCGAGGGCACCTCGGTGTCGACCTTGTCGGTCGAGATCTCCAGCAGGGGCTCGTCGACCTCGACGCGGTCCCCCACGGCCTTGAGCCAGCGGGTGACGGTCCCCTCGGTGACGGACTCACCGAGGGCGGGAAGCTGCACGTTCTCGGACATGGCCGCTCGTCTCTCCTTCGTCTTCAGGTCAGTTGTGGGCGTGCAGCGGCTTGCCCGCGAGGGCGAGGAACGCCTCGCCGAGGGCCTCGTTCTGCGTGGGGTGCGCGTGCACGAGGGCGGCGACGTCCTCGGGGTAGGCCTCCCAGTTCACGATGAGCTGCCCCTCGCCGATGAGCTCGCCGACGCGTGCCCCGATCATGTGGACGCCGACGACGGGGCCGTCCTTCTGCCGGACCAGCTTGACGAAGCCCTGCGTGGCCAGGATCTGGCTCTTGCCGTTGCCGCCGAGGTTGTACTCGAGGGTCTCGACGCCGTCGGCGCCGTAGATCTCCTTGGCCTTCGCCTCGGTGACACCGACGGACGCGACCTCGGGCTCGGAGTACGTGACGCGCGGGATGCCGGACTCGACGATGGCCGGCGGGTTGAGCCCGGCGATCTCCTCGGCGACGAAGATGCCCTGCTGGAAGCCGCGGTGCGCGAGCTGCAGGCCGGGGACGATGTCGCCGACCGCGTAGATGTTCGCGACGCCCGTGTGCAGGCGCTCGTTCGTGATGACGAACCCCCGGTCGAGCGTGATGCCCTGCTCCTCGTAGCCGAGGCCCGAGGTGCTGGGGCCGCGACCCACGGCGACGAGCAGGACGTCGGCGTCGAACGTCTTGCCGTCCTCGAGGGTGACGTGCACCCCGTCGTCGTCCTGGGTGACGCCCTGGAACCGCACGCCGAGGTTGAACGCGATGCCCCGCTTGCGGAAGGCACGCTCGAAGGCCTTCGACAGGGCCTCGTCCTCGTTGGGCACGAGGTGGGGGAGCGCCTCGATGATCGTGACGTCGGCGCCGAACGACTTCCAGACGCTCGCGAACTCCGAGCCGATGACGCCGCCGCCGAGGATGATCGCGGAGCGCGGCACCCAGTCCATCTGCAGGGCCTGGTCGGACGTGATGACCCGGCCGCCGATCTCCAGGCCCGGCAGCGAGCGCGCGTAGGAGCCGGTGCCGAGCACGATGTGCTCGCCGGTCAGGGTGCGGTCGCCGACCTGGACGGTGTGCGGCCCGGTCAGCGTGCCCCAGCCCTCGACGACCTCGATCTTGCGGGACTTGATGAGCCCCTGCAGGCCCTTGTAGAGCCGGCCGATCACCGAGTCCTTGTACTGGTTCACCCCGGCCATGTCGACGCGCTCGAGGTGCGTGTGGACGCCGAAGCTCGCGCCCTCGCGGGCGGTGTCGGCGACCTCGGCCGCGTGCAGCAGCGCCTTGGTGGGGATGCACCCGCGGTGCAGGCAGGTCCCGCCCACCTTGTCGGCCTCGACGAGGGCGACGGTCTTGCCGAGCTCTGCGGCGCGCAGCGCTGCGGCGTACCCGCCGCTGCCTCCGCCCAGGACGACGATGTCGAAAGCGGTGCCGGTCTCGGCCACGTGCACACTCCTCGCAGGCGGTGGGGTCTGGGGCTTCCGACCCATCTTGTCATCCCACCTGCGCCCGGACGAACCGGCCGGGTCGCGCGCCGGTGTGAGCCCGCCGACAGTCGTCCCATGTGTCGCGGGCGCCGGGGGCGCGGGCGCGGCACCCGGGTGGTCCTCGGCCGTCGGTCCCCGGACGTCCAGCGGACGTCCAGGGACGGGTCGTAGTGTTGCCGCCCATGGGGCTCTTCTCCCGCCGTCGCCGGCCGGCCGCCGACGCGCCGACCGACCGCGAGGCACGTACCGCGACCGTCGAGTACCTGCGCGACTTCGTCCGCACGCGCGTCGGCGTCGAGGCCTACGTCGAACCGGCCACGAACGTCACGCCGACCACGGTCATGCTCGTGGCCACCGACGGGGAGTGGACGCGCCGCAAGGTGCCCGACGGGCAGGCCGCCGCGCGGCTGGCCCGCGAGCTCGACATCCCGGTGTACGACGTGCAGCGCACGGGCTACCCGCAGCGGGTCCGCGACTTCAACGCCCGCCGCCGCCTCGAGCGGCGCCGCCAGCAGCGCGCGTCCGACGCGGTCTGACGACGCCCGAGGGCCCCGGCACGTGCCGGGGCCCTCGGGCGGTCGGTGCGGGTCGGGACGTCAGGCCCGGTCCTCCAGCAGGCGCACCAGCGTGCGCACGGCCACGCCGGTGCCGCCCACGGGGGTGTACCCGAACGGTGCGCGCTCGTTGAACGCGGGGCCGGCCACGTCGAGGTGCGCCCAGGGCGTCGTCCCGACGAACTCCTGCAGGAAGATCCCGGCCGTGAGCATCCCGCCGAAGCGGTCGGCGATGTTCGCGATGTCCGCGACCTTCGACTTCAGGCCCGCGCGCAGGTCGGCCGGCAGCGGCATGGGCCAGAACTGCTCGCCGGCGGCACCCGCCGCCCGCACGACCGCGTCCCGCGCGTCGTCGGTGCCCATGACGGCCGAGACGCGCGCGCCCAGGGCGACGAGCTGCGCGCCCGTGAGCGTCGCGACGTCGACGACCAGGTCGGGGTTCTCCTCGACGGCCGCGACGAGGCCGTCGGCCATGACCAGGCGGCCCTCGGCGTCGGTGTTGAGCACCTCGACGGTCTTGCCGCCGCGGATCGTGATGACGTCCGAGGGGCGCTGCGCCGTGCCGGACGGCATGTTCTCGGCGAGGCAGAGCCACCCGGTGACGGCGACCGGCAGCCCGAGGCGCGCCGCGGCCAGCACCGTGTGCAGCACGGCCGCCGCACCGGCCATGTCCGACTTCATCGCCTCCATGCCCGCGGCCGGCTTGATGGAGATGCCGCCGGAGTCGAACGTGATGCCCTTGCCGACGAGCGCCACCGTGGCCTTCGGGCGCGCCGGCGCCCACGCGACGCGGACCAGGCGGGGCCCGCGGGCCGAGCCCTGGCCGACGCCGACGAGGCCGCCGTAGCCGCCCGCGGCGAGCGCCTTCTCGTCCAGCACGCTGATCTTCAGCCCGCGCACGCCCGCGTCCTTGACCGCGGCGCGCGCCACGTCCGCGAACGCGGCGGGGTACAGGTCGTTCGGCGCGGCGTTGACCAGGTCGCGGGTCGCGTGCACCGCGGCGGCCACGACCTCGGCCCGGGCCAGGGCCGCCTTGGCGCGCTTGTCGCGGGCCAGCGGGGTGACGACCTCGATGCTCCCGACCGGCCCCGCCGTCTCCGGGCCGTCGCCCGTGCGGTACCGCGTGTAGGTGTAGGCGCCGAGCAGCGCGCCCTCGACGACCGCGGCGACCTCCTCCTCGTCGCCGGCGGGCAGGGCCAGGGCCACCGAGCCGAGCCCGGCGAGCTCGCGGGTGGCGGCGCCCGCGGCGCGGCGCAGCGTCTCGGGGGTGACCGCGTCGAGCGGTCCGACGCCGGTCAGCACGAGCACCGTCGCGGGCAGGCCCGTGGCCGGCACGCGCCGGACCTCGTCGGCGCCGCCGGTGACGGCCAGCGCACGGGCGTCGCGCACGAGCGCGGCCTGCAGGTCGGCGGGCAGCCACGCGGCGTCGAGCAGCTCGGGGGAGCCGTCGCGGGTGCCGACGCCCACGACGACGGCGTCCACGGCCAGGTGGGCGGGGTCCTTGCTGGTCAGCGTGATCACGCCCCGATCGTAGACCGCGCGGCGCCCCGGGCACGGGACCGCGGGTACCGTGTGGCCCCGTGGTGATGCCCCTGGTGTGGACCGTGGTGGTCGCGTGCGCCGCCGTCGCGGGCTGGTCGACGTGGTTCGTCGTGCGGGACCGTGCCGTCGTGCTGCGCCAGCTGTGGGCCGCGGCCGTCGTCGAGGCGCTGCTCGTGCTCCAGGCCGTCGTCGCCGGCGTGCTGGCCGTGACCGGCGGGGTCGACGTCGACGGCGTGCTCTTCTGGGGCTACGTCGTCACGCAGATGATCGTCCTGCCGCTGGCGGCCGCCTGGGCCTTCGCCGAGCGCACCCGGTGGAGCTCGGTCGTGCTGCTGGTCGCCGCCCTGACCGTCGCGTTCCTGGAGTACCGGCTGCTGCAGATCTGGGGCGCGGCGTGACCCCGGGGCCGCAGCGCGACGACCGGGCCGCCGCCGTGCGCCCGACCGGCGCCGGCCCCGGGCGGCTGCTCGTGGCCGTCTACGGGGTCCTCGCGCTCGCCGCGACCGCCCGGGGCGCCTACCAGGTGGGCACGAAGCTCGCCGAGGCCCCGGTCGCGTACGTCCTGTCCCTGCTGGCCGGCCTGGTGTACGTCGTGGCCACCGTCGCGCTCGCGACCGGCCGCCGCCGCCTCGCCTGGGCGACCGTGCTCGTCGAGATGGTCGGCGTCCTCGTGGTCGGCACGCTCTCGGTGGTCGACGTGGGCGACTTCCCCGACGAGACGGTGTGGTCGGCGTTCGGCCGCGGGTACGGCTACGTGCCGCTCGTCCTGCCGTTCCTCGGCGTGTGGTGGCTGCGCCGGACGGGCGCCCCCGCGGGCCCCGCGCGCCGCTAGGTTGGACGCGTGTACCGGCTGCTCTTCGACCTCGCCCTGCGCCGCCTGGACCCCGAGCGCGCGCACGGGCTCGCCTTCGGCCTGATCCGGGCCGTCGCGGCCGTCCCCGGGCTGCGCCGGCTCGTGGCGCTGCCGTTCGCGCCGCCGCCGGGCGCCGCCGTCGAGGTCTGGGGGCGCCGGTTCCCGTCCGCGATGGGCGTGGCCGCGGGGTTCGACAAGGACGCCCACGGCGTCGAGGGCCTGACGATGCTCGGCTTCGGGTTCGTCGAGGTCGGCACGGTCACCCCGCGCCCCCAGCCCGGCAACGAGCGTCCCCGGCTGTGGCGCGTGCTCGACCAGCACGGCCTGCGCAACCGGATGGGCTTCAACAACGAGGGCGCCGAGGTCGTCGCCCGGCGCCTGCGTCGTCTGCGGGCCACGCCCCGCGGGCGGTCGCTCGTCGTCGGCGTCAACATCGGCAAGAACCGGACGACGGCCGCGCAGGACGCCGCCGCCGACTACGCCGCCTGCGCCCGGCTCCTCGCCCCCTGGGCGGACTACCTCGTCGTCAACGTGTCGTCCCCGAACACGCCGGGCCTGCGGGACCTGCAGGCCGTCGAGCAGCTCCGGCCGCTCCTCGAGGCGACCCGCGCCGCCGCCGACGAGGCCACGGCGGGTGCCGGGCGCCCGCGGGTCCCCGTGCTGGTGAAGATCGCCCCCGACCTGACCGACGCCGACGTCGACGCGGTCGCCGACCTCGTGCTCGACCTCGGGCTCGACGGCGTGGTCGCGGTCAACACCACGATCGCCCACGACCTCGGCCCCGGCGGGCTCTCCGGGCCGCCCGTGCGCGCCCGCGGCATCGACGTCGTGGCCCGCCTGCGCGCCCGGCTCGGCGACGACGTCGTGGTCGTCGGCGTCGGCGGGATCAGCACGCCCGCGGACGCGCGCGAGTACCTCGCCGTGGGGGCCACGCTCGTGCAGGGGTACACGGGGTTCATCTACGAGGGCCCGGCGTACGCGACCCGCATCGCCCGCGCCCTGGCCGCCGACGCGGCGCTCGCACGGACGGGGCAGGACGCGTGAGCGCCCCCCGGCCCCGGTGGCAGTGGCGGCTGCTGGACGCCGCCGCGCTGCCCGTCGAGCGGCCCGGCAGCCCGGTGTTCCTCGCCCGGTTCGAGGCCGAGCAGTGGCTCGGCGAGCACTGGCGCGCGCTGGCCGGCCAGGGCGTGCGCACGGCGGTCCTGCAGCACGACGGCGCGGACACCGGGGCGCCGCTCGACCTCGTCGCGGGCTGACCGGTCTACACGAGCAGCGACTCGCCCCGCCCGGCCGGTGAGGCCGATCCCGGCTCGAGGCCGGCCCACGTCGCGGCCAGGCCGTCCACCGCCCGGCGCAGCGCGTCCACGGGTGCCGAGAACGGCACGCGCAGGTGGTCGTCGAGCGAGCCGTCCACGCCGAACCGCGGCCCCGGCGGCACCTGCACGCCGTGCCGGTGCGCGAGCGCCGCGAGCGTGGTCGACACCGGTGCGCCCAGGTCGACCCACGTCGACAGGCCGCCGGCGGGCACCGGGACCCGCCACCCGGGCAGGGACTCGCCGAGCATCGCCACGAGCGCGTCGCGCTGGGTGCGCAGCAGGTCCCGGCGTGCGGGCAGCAGCTCGTCGAACCGGTCCAGCAGCTCGGTCGTGACGAGCTGGTCGAGCACCGACGTCGCGATGTCCACGCTGCCGCGCCGCTGGGCCAGGCGCCCCACGAGGTCGCGGTGCGCGCGCACCCAGCCGATCCGCAGGCCGCCCCAGAACGTCTTCGACGCCGAGCCGACGCACACCACCAGGGCGTCGGTGCCGTCGCCCGCGAACGGCACGGGCTCGGGCCCGTGCAGCGTCAGGTCGGTCAGCGTCTCGTCGCCCACGACGGTGGTGCGGTAGCGGCGTGCGAGGTCGCGCACGCGCGCGCGACCCGCAGCGTCCAGGCTCGTCCCGGTCGGGTTGTGGTGGTCGGGGACCAGGTAGACCAGGCGCGGCGCGGTCTGGCGCACGGTCGACTCCAGCAGGTCCAGGTCCAGCCCGTCGGGGCCCACGGGCACCGGGACCGGTCGTGCGCCGGCGTCGCGCGCGGCCTCGATGGCGTGCGGGTAGGTGGGGTGCTCCACGACGACCCGGTCGCCGGGACCGACGAAGGCCGTCATCAGCAGGTGCAGCGCCTGCTGCGCGCCCGAGGTGACGAGCACCTGGTCCGCCGTCGTGGGCACGCCACGCCGGGTGTACCGCGCGGCGATCGCGGCGCGCAGCACGGGCAGGCCCAGCGGCACGTACCCCGTGCCGCCCAGGAGGTGGGGGAGCCGGTCGAGGGCGTCGACGCACGCCTCGTGCAGCGCGGCCGGTGCGCTCGGTGCCGCGGCCGTCAGGTCGACGACGCCGTCGTGGACGGAACCCACGAGGGCGGAGGGCTGCGTGCCCGCGCCCGCCGGTGTCGTCGTCACGGTGCCGGACCCGCGGCGGCTGACGAGGAACCGCTCCTCGCGCAGCAGGTCGTACGCGGCGGTGACGGTGGTGCGGGACACGCCGAGGGCGTCGGCGACCTCCCGCTCGCTGGGCATCCGCGTGCCCAGGGGGAGGGCGCCCGCGCGCACGAGGCCCCGGACGCCGTCGGCCAGCGCGCGGTACGTCGGGCCGCCGTGCTGCCACGCCCCGAGCAGGGTACGCAGCCGGGGCCCGCCGAGGCGGCGGTCGGGCTGGGGGAGGCCGTCGATCATGTGGGCCACTATCGATCAGGTGGCTCTGGATGACAAGGCCACTGGATCCGCATGCTGGGGTCGTGCTGGCGATCTGGTTCCTCCTTGTGGCGCTCCTGGCGTCTGTTGTCGCTCTGGTGGTGGCCGTCCCGCGGGACGGTCTGGGACACCGCCCCCCGCCGCCGAGCCGTGCGGCCGCCGACGAGCGGGGCGCGCGGTGAGCGCCGTGCCCCCGCCCCCCGCCGTGACCCCGGCACCGGCGCCCCGGCTCGAGACCCGCGACCGGGGGTGGCGCGCGCCGGCCCGTCGCACGGCCCAGCTCCTCGTCGGCCTCGTGCTCTACGCCGCGTCGATCGCCCTGGTCGTGCGCGCCGGGCTGGGCGCCATGCCCTGGGACGTCCTCACGCAGGGTGTCGTGCGGCAGTCGGGCTGGTCGTTCGGGGCGGTCACCGTCGCCACGTCCGTCGTCGTCATCGCCTGCTGGGTGCCGCTGCGCCAACGGCCCGGCGTCGGGACCCTCGCCAACATCGCGGTCATCGGTG
Organism: Cellulomonas oligotrophica; assembly: GCF_013409875.1. Taxonomy (GTDB): domain Bacteria; phylum Actinomycetota; class Actinomycetes; order Actinomycetales; family Cellulomonadaceae; genus Cellulomonas; species Cellulomonas oligotrophica. Next base: position 612,548 of record NZ_JACCBK010000001.1, on the reverse strand, counting down.
TGCTGGTCGACCCGTTCCTCGCCCTCGTCGACCAGCTGCCCGAGGCGCTCCCCGTGGTGGCGCGCGCCGCCCTGCTCGTGCTCGGCGTCGCGGGCAACGGGCTCGCGACCGCGCTGTACGTGGGTGCCCGCCTCGGCCCGGGGCCCCGCGACGGGCTCATGACGGGCCTCGTCGCGCGCACCGGCTGGCCCGTCCGCCTCGTCCGGGGCGGCATCGAGGTCGCCGTCGTCACCGTCGGCTGGCTGCTCGGCGGGACCGTCGGGGTCGGCACGCTGGTGTACGCGCTCGCGATCGGTCCGCTCGTGCACGTGCTGCTGCCCCGGCTGACCGTCCCGGAGCGGTAGCCTCACCAGCGCGAGCACGGCGAGGCGGAGGCAGCATGCACAGGGTCGGTGACGTCGTCGACGGGTACGAGCTGACCCCCGACGGCACGTGGGAGCGCCCGTCGCCGACGGCCGGGTCGCCCTACGACCTCGGGGACGTCGTCAACGGGCACATGCTCGTCGCGGACCCCGGTGCCGGCCTGCGCTGGGTGCCGCTGCGGCGCGCGCCGCTGGCCCCCTACGCGGTGGGCGACGTCGTCGAGGAGCACGTGCTCACCCCGGACGGGGACTGGGTGCACCTCGCGCAGCGGGAGCGCACGCCGCCCGCCGACGCGGCGCGGGCGGCGCGGACCGCGTCGGCACGCACCGGCCCCACGACCACGACGCGGCCCGCACCCGCACCCCGCGCGACCGTCCCCGGTGCGGCCGTCTCGACCACGACGCCCGCGCCCCGGCCCGCCCCGCAGCGCGCCACGGCCGCCGGGTCGACGACGACGTCCGCGGCCCAGCGCACCGCCGCCATGCGGCAGCCCACCGTGCAGCAGCCGGCCGTGCGGCAGGCCGCAGCAGGTGCCGCCCCGGCCAGGCCCCGCTACGAGGTCGGTGACGTGGTCAACGGGCACGTCCTGACGCCGGACATGCGGTGGGAGCCCGTCGGCCGCGCGGTCGCGGCACCCCGCGGGCAGGACCCGGCGCCGCAACCGTCGACCCGGACCTCGGGCAACCCGTTCGGCGGGCTCGTGGTGCTCGCGGCGATCGGGTTCGTCGTCCTGCGGGCCTGCACCGGCGGCTGAGGACGGCAGCGGCCCGGACCTGCGCCCTGGGCGGGCCGCAGGGGCTCAGGACGGGCGCTGGCCGTGCTTGACCTGCGGCTTGGGCAGGCGCGAGGGCCGCACCTGGAACGCCCGCATCACGGTGTACATGGTCGCGCCCTGCGGCAGCGCGTCCGGCCCGAACTTCGCCGCGACGCGCTTCTTGGTGCCGCGCCACAGGAACCACGCGTCGACCACCGCGGCCAGCACGTAGACGTACAGCACGACGAGGATGACGAAGGCGATCTCGGGCTGGGTGTTGAGCAGCACCATCTGCAGCACCAGCAGGACCGCGGCGAGCGGCAGGAACAGCTCGCCGAGGTTCCACCGCGAGTCGACGTGGTCGCGGATGAACCGGCGCACCGGCCCGCGGTCCCGAGGCGGCATGTGACGCTCGTCGCCGGTGCGCATGGCCTGGTACTCCAGCTCGCGCTGGGCCCGGGCACGGGCCCGCTCCTCGCGGGCCGCGGCGCGGCGGTCGGTCGGCACCAGGGGCCGGCGGTTGCGGGCCTCGGCCTCCTTGCGCGAAGGCGTCGGACGTCCCTTGCCCTGGCCGGCGGCACCGGGGGTCGAGGACTCCTCCACCGGGGCGTCGGTGGTCTGGGTGGTCTTGCTGCGTCCGAACACGGGTCCAGGGTAGTCGAGTACGGTGATCGGCCGTGACCTCCGCCCCGCACCCCGCGCCCGTCCCGCCCGCCCTCGCCCCCGGCCGCGTCGAGGAGCTGCGCACCCGGGTCCGCGACCTGTTCCCCGGCGTGCGCGCCGACCTCGAGGACCTCGTGCGGATCCCGTCGGTGTCGAACCCGGAGTTCGACCAGGCGCACGTGCAGGCCTCCGCCGACGCGGTCGCGGCGCTGCTCACGGGCGCCGGGATGCCCGACGTGCAGGTGCTGCGGGTCACCGGTGCGGACGGGCGGGTCGGGGCGCCGGCCGTCGTGGCCCGCCGGCCCGCGCCCGCGGGAGCGCCCACCGTGCTGCTGTACGCCCACCACGACGTCCAGCCGCCGGGCGACGACGCCTCCTGGTCCAGCGCCCCCTTCGAGCCCACGGCCCGCGGCGAGCGGCTCTTCGGGCGCGGCGCCGCCGACGACAAGGCCGGCGTCGTCGCGCACCTCGGCGCGCTGCGCGCGCTCGGCGACGAGCTCGGCGTCGGCGTGACGGTGTTCGTCGAGGGCGAGGAGGAGATCGGCTCGCCGACCTTCGTCGACTTCCTGCGCACCCACCGCGACCTGCTCGCCGCCGACGTCATCGTCGTCGCCGACTCCTCCAACTGGAAGGTCGGGGTGCCCGGCCTGACGACGTCGCTGCGCGGGCTGGTCGACCTCACCGTCGAGGTCGCGGTGCTCGACCACGCCGTGCACTCGGGCATGTTCGGCGGTCCGGTGCTGGACGCGCCGACGCTCCTCGCCCGGCTGGTCGCCACCCTGCACGACGAGCACGGCGACGTCGCCGTGGCCGGGCTCGTGCACGCGCCCGACCCGGCGGTCGACCTCGACGAGGCCGACCTGCGCGCCGACGCGGGCGTGCTGCCCGGCGTCCGCCTCGCCGGCACGGGGCCGCTGACCGCGCGGATGTGGACCCGGCCGGCGATCTCCGTGATCGGCTTCGACGCCCCGCGCACCGCCAGCGCCTCCAACACGATCGCCCCGAGCGCCACGGCCAAGCTCTCCGTGCGGGTGGCACCCGGGCAGGACCCCGCCGCCGCGATGGCGGCCGTGCGCGCGCACCTGGAGGGCCACGCCCCCTTCGGGGCGCGGGTCACGGTCACCGAGGGCGAGCAGGGCCGGCCGTTCCAGGCGCCCGCCGACTCGCCCGCGATGCGCTCCGCACGCTGGGCGTTCGCCCAGGCGTGGGGCACCGACCCGGTCGACATCGGCATCGGCGGGTCGATCCCGTTCATCAGCGACCTGCTCGAGGAGCTCCCCGGGGCCGCGATCCTCGTCACGGGCGTCGAGGACCCCGACTCGCGCGCCCACGGTGCCGACGAGTCCGTGCACCTGGGCGAGCTGGAGAAGGTCGTCCTCGCCGAGGCGCTCCTGCTGGAGGCGGTCGCGGCGACGTGCTGACCCGCCGCACCGGCCGACGGTCGGCCGGGGCCGGTCAGCGGTGGGCGACGTCCACCGCGGCCGCCCACGCGGCGACCTCGGCCGGCAGCTCCGGGCTGGTCGCGGGTGCGTGCTCCAGCACCGCGACGACGTCCGGTGCGGGCACCCGCCCGCCGTCGCGGGACAGGAACCGCCCGGCGACCCACCCGCGCGCCACGTGCTCGCCGCCGCGCGTGAACACCTGCTCCAGGAACACCACCCGGGGGTCCCAGCCGAGCACACGGGTGGTGATCTCGAAGCGCTGGCCCAGCGTGAGCGACCGGCGGTAGGTCATGGTCGACGCGGCCACGACGGGGTACCAGCCGCGCGCCGCCAGCAGCTGGGTCGCCCCGAGGTCCGCGAGGAAGTTGCTGCGCGCGACGTCCATCATCTGCAGGTACACGCCGTTGTTGACGTGCCGGTACAGGTCGAGGTCCCCGGGCCGCACACGCAGGCGCGTCACCGACGGGTCGAGGACGTGCTGCCCGGGGACCGGGCGGCGGGGTCGCAGGGTGGCCAGGGCGAGGTGGAGGGCGCGCGTCACGGCGCCGAGGCTAGCGGGCCGCCGCAGCGTCAGACGGGCGGGGCGGGGTCGTACTGGATGCCGCGGCGCGTCGCCCGCGCGGCCTCGACCGACTCCAGGCGCGCCACGAGGTGCAGCGCCATGTCGATGCCCGCCGACACCCCCGCGGACGTCACGACGTCCCCGTCGTCGACGAACCGGGCCTCGGTGTCGACCAGCACGCTCGGGTCGGCCTGCACGAGCTCGTCGACGGCGCCGTGGTGCGTCGTGGCGGGCCGCCCCGCGAGCAGCCCTGCCGCCGCGTACACCAGCGCGCCCGTGCACACGCTCGTCATCAGGGGCGTGGTCGCCCGCATCGCCCGGACCCACGCCAGGTGCTCCGCGTCGACCATGAGCCGGCGTGTGCCGCGCCCGCCCGGGTGGACCAGCACGTGCAGGGGACCGACGTCGGCGGCGGCGGTGTCCGGCACCAGGGACAGGCCCTTCGCGCACCGCACCCCGCTGCCGTCGGGCGAGAACGTCACGACCTCCGGGTGCAGCGCGCTGTGCGCCGCCCACGACGCGAGCACCTCGAACGGGCCAACGACGTCGAGCTCTTCGGCGTCGTCGAACACCAGCACGCCGATCCGCAGCGGTGCCTGCGTGGACATCGTCGTCCCCCTCCTGCGCGCCGGCACGCCCCGGTCGCGCTCCGGTTCCCCCGTCAGTGCCCCGGCAGGGCCAGCATCTGGTCCAGGGCCACGCGGGCCCAGTGCGCGTCGTCCGGGTCCACCACGATCCGGTTCGGCACACGACCGGCGACGAGCTGCTCGAGCGTCCACACCAGGTGCGGCAGGTCGATGCGGTTCATCGTCGAGCAGAAGCACACCGTGCTGTCCAGGTAGTGCACCGTCAGCTCGGGGTGCGCCGCCGCGAGCCGCCGCACGAGGTTCAGCTCGGTGCCGACCGCCCACGACGAGCCGGGCTCGGCCGCGTCGAGGGCCTTGATGATGTACTCCGTCGAGCCGACCATGTCGGCCGCCGTGACGACGTCGTGCGTGCACTCGGGGTGCACCAGCACGTTCACGCCCGGGACCCGCTCGCGCACCTGCTCGACGTTGCGGGCCGAGAACCGCCCGTGCACCGAGCAGTGACCGCGCCACAGGATCATCCGCGCGTCCCGCAGCTGCTGGGTCGTCAGCCCGCCGCCGGGCCGCCGCGGGTCGTACACGACGCAGTCGTCCAGGCTCAGCCCCAGGCCGAGGACGGCCGTGTTGCGCCCCAGGTGCTGGTCGGGCATGAACAGCACCTTGCCGCGGCCGCCGACGCCCCCGACCCGGTCGAAGGCCCACCGCAGCGCCACGTGCGCGTTGGACGACGTGCACACCGTCCCGCCGTGCCGACCCGTGAAGGCCTTGATCGCCGCGGTCGAGTTCATGTACGTGACGGGCACGGTGTCCTGCGCGACGCCCGCGTCGACGAGCACGTCCCACGCGTCCTCGACCTGGTCGATCGCCGCCATGTCCGCCATCGAGCAGCCCGCGGCCAGGTCCGGCAGCACGACCTGCTGGGCGTCCGAGGTGAGGATGTCCGCGGACTCCGCCATGAAGTGCACGCCGCAGAACACGACGTGCTCGGCGTCGGGCCGCGCGGCCGCCTCGCGCGCGAGCTTGAACGAGTCGCCCGTGACGTCGGCGAACGCGATGACCTCGTCGCGCTGGTAGTGGTGCCCCAGCACGAACGCCCGGTCGCCCAGCGCCGCCCGCGCCACGCGTGCACGCTCGACCAGGTCCGGGTCCGACGCGGCCGGCAGGTCGCCGACGCACTCGACGCCCCGCTCGGAGGCCAGGTCGACGCCCCGCCCGAGCAGCAGCAGCGCCGACGGCGCGGGCTCGGCGAAGCCGGCGGGGGAGGCGGGGCCCGGTGCGGACGTGGAGACGCTCACAGGGAAGATCCTCGCACAGCGTCGCACGTCGGCCCCGTGACGTCGGCCGCCTGCGCGCGTGCCACGATCGGGGCGTGCGCGTCCTCCTCGCCCCCGACTCCTTCGGCGACCGCCTCACCGCCGCCCGGGCGGCGGACGCCCTGCGTGCGGGCTGGCTCGAGGGCGCCCCCCACGACACGGTCACCACCTGCCCCCTCGCCGACGGCGGGCCCGGCTTCGTCGCCACCCTGCACGCGTCGCTCGGCGGCGACCTCGTCCCCGCGACCGTCACCGACCCGCTCGGCCGGCCCGCACCCGCCGTGGTGCTGCGCGCCGGGTCGGGCGCGTGGGTGGAGTCCGCGCAGGCCGCGGGCCTGGCGCTCGTGCCCGCCGACCGCCGCGACCCCACCCGGACCACGACCACGGGCGTCGGCGAGCTCGTGGCCGCCTCCGTGGCGGCCGGCGCCACCCGGGTCGTCGTCGGGCTCGGCGGGTCCGCGACCAACGACGCCGGCGCCGGCATGCTCCTGGCGCTCGGGCGGGCCCTGGTCCCCGGCCTCGTCCCGCCCGGTGCGGCGGTGCTCGCGCACGGCGGGCTCGCGCTCGCGGACGTCCCGGCGCTGGACCTCGCGTGGCTGGGCCCGCTGCGCGCCGCCCTGCGCCACCTGGACCTGGTCGCCGCGGTGGACGTCGACGTGCCGCTGCTGGGGCTGCACGGCGCCTCGGCCGGGTTCTCGGAGCAGAAGGGCGCCTCGCCGCAGCAGGCGCAGGACCTCGAACGGGCGCTGGGCGCGTTCGCGCACGCGGCCGCCGCCGCCGCGGGCGCCGACGTGCGGCCCGACCTGCTGGGCGGCTCGTCGGACCGGCCGCGGGGACGCTCGGCCGCCGCACGGCTCGCGGGTCTGCCGGGCGCGGGCGCCGCCGGGGGGCTCGGCTTCGCGCTCGCGCTGCTGGGCGCGCGCCTGCTGCCGGGCGCCGCGCTGGTGGCCGACGCCGTCGGGCTCGCCGGGCGGGTCGCCGCGCACGACCTCGTCGTCACGGGGGAGGGGCGCACCGACTGGCAGTCGCTGCACGGCAAGGTCGTCGCCGAGGTCGCGGCGCGGGCGCTGCCGCAGGCGGTGCCGACGGTGGTCGTCTCGGGCGAGGTCACCGTCGGCCGTCGCGAGCTGGCCGCCGCGGGCGTCGCCGCCGCCTATGCCGTGGCCGAGGGCCCCGAGGCCGTCGCCCGCGCCCTGGCCGACCCCGCCACCACGCTCGCCGTCCGTGCCGCGCGGGTCGCCCGGACCTGGTCCCCCGCACCGTGACCGCGTCCCGCGGGGCACCCCGTGCGCGCGCGTACGCTGGTGGGGAACAACGGCCCCGCCGGCGGTGTTGCTGGATCGTCGAGGACCGTGACCGGCGAACTCGGGAGTGACATGAGCGAGACCACCACCACGACGCACGGCGTCCAGCTGACCGACGTGGCTGCCGACAAGGTGCGCAGCCTGCTCGAGCAGGAGGGCCGTGACGACCTGCGCCTGCGCGTGGCCGTGCAGCCCGGCGGGTGCTCCGGCCTGATCTACCAGCTGTACTTCGACGAGCGTCTGCTCGACGGCGACGCGACCCGCGACTACGACGGTGTCGAGGTCGTCGTGGACCGCATGAGCGTGCCGTACCTCGAGGGGGCGACGATCGACTTCGCCGACACGATCGAGAAGCAGGGCTTCACGATCGACAACCCGAACGCGGGCTCGGCCTGCGCGTGCGGCGGCTCGTTCAGCTGACCGCCCCCGCCCGCGCGGGCGGTGCTCGACGGCCCACGACCCTCGGTCGTGGGCCGTCGTCGTCCCCGGGGCGCGGCACGCGGAGGTCGTCGACCGGTGCGGGAACGCTGCCGGGACGTCAGGGTGACGGTGGCGCTGCGAGCCGGACGTCGACCTCCCACGCCGCGCGCCCCGGGCCGGGCTCGCGCACGTCCAGCAGCGCGTGACCCCGCATGCGCGCCCACGCGGGCAGGTCCAGGGCGGCCGCCGGGTCCGTCGCCAGGACGGTGAGGACCGTGCCCCCCGGCCGGTCGCGGGCGGCGGCAGCGGCGCGCACGACGGGCAGCGGGCAGCGCAGACCCCGTGCGTCGACCACCACGGGTGCGTCGGTGTCCGTCCCGGCGGGGGTCACAGGCCCTGCGCCCCGAGCGTCGACCGCACGTCGGCGACGGCCCGGGGCAGGACGTCGAGGAACCGGTCCACGTCGCCGGCGCGCACGTCGACGGGCAGCGAGAGCCGGACGTTGCCGTGCGTGAGCACGCCCATCGCCGCCAGCACGTGGCTGGGCTCGAGCGCGCTCGACGTGCACGCCGACCCGGAACCCACGCCGATCCCCTCCTGGTCCAGGCGCGTCACGAGCGCCTCGCCGTCGACGAACAGGCACGAGAACGTCACGACGTGCGGGAGCCGGTCCACGGCGTCGCCGACGACCTCCACGTCGGGGACGTGCGCCGCGACGTGATCGCGCACACGGGCGACCAGGGCCCGGCGGTGCGCGTCGGCGTCCGCCCGCCCCGCCTCGGCCTCCTGCAGCGCGACCGCCGCGGCCAGCGCGAGCGGGACCCACGTGCCGCCCGGGAACCACCGGTCCTCGTCCTCAGGACCGTCCGGGGAGCGGCGCACCCCGGTGCGGGTGACGAGGACGCCGACGCCGGCGGGCCCGCCCCAGTCGCCGGCGTCCGCGGCGACCAGGTCGCCGCAGGGTCCCACCGCGACGTGCCCGACGCTCGCGCCCGCGTCGACGAGCAGCGGCACACCGGCGGCGCGGGCCGCGTCGTGGGCGGCCTCGACGGGCTGGAGGGTGCCGACCTCGCCGTTGGCGTGCTGCAGCGCGGCCAGGGCGACGGGCCCCTGCAGCGCGCGGGTGAACGCGTCGAGGTCGACCCGGCCGGACCCGTCGACGCCGACGGTGCGCACCTGACCCCCGTGCGCCGCGGTCGCGTGCGCGGCGGCGGCGTGCACGGACGCGCGCTCGACCGCGCTGACCACGACGTCGGTGCCGACCCGGCGCCGCCCCCGGGCGACGGTGCGGACCGCCGAGTGCAGCGCGGCCGTGTGCGACGGGGCGAGGTCGACCTCCGACGTCCGCACGCCGAGCACGCCGGCGACGGCCTCGCGGGCGCCGTCGAGGAGCATCCGGGCGCGGCGCGCCTCGGCGAACAGGCGGCGCGGGTCGGCCCAGCCCTGCTCGACGGCCTCGAGCAGCGCCTGCCGGGCGCCCGGGCGCAGGGGAGCGTGCCCGGCGACGTCCAGGACGGTGCGCGGAGGAGGGGGTGCGTCGCTCACCTCGGCACGCTAGCGCGTCGCCCCGGTCGGGTGCCGCTCGTCGTCCTGCGCCGGGCCTCGGGTGTGACGGTGCTGACACGGCGTCGTCATCCGCGCCCCGGAGGACGTGATCCGCGGCACGGCGCGCTACGCTGCACGGGTCGAGGACGAAGGTCCCAACGGCCCCGCGCCCGGAGATGGGCGCCAGGTCAGCGGGACGAGAGTGGAAGGCCCCCCGTGCACCCGGATTCCCCCCGCCGCACACGCCGAGCCGTGGCCGCCGCCGTGCTGGTCACGGTCGCCGCGCTCGTGCTCAGCGGCTGCTCCGACGTGGTCCAGCGTGGCTGGCTCCCCGGCTACTCCGACCAGGAGGTCACCGACCAGACCGGTCGCGTCGTCTCCCTGTGGGTCGGCTCGTGGATCGCCGCCCTCGCGGTCGGCGCCATCACGTGGGGGCTGATCCTGTGGTGCGTCGCGGTCTACCGCAAGCGCAAGGACGACGACACGCTCCCCGTCCAGCTGCGCTACCACGTGCCGCTCGAGGTCATGTACGTGATCCTGCCGATCGTCATGGTCGGCGTGCTCTTCTACTACACGAACCGCGACACCATGGCGTTGACGGACACGTCCGCCGAGCCCGACGTGAACATCCAGGTCATCGGCAAGCAGTGGAGCTGGGACTTCAACTACCTCGACGAGGACGTCTACGAGACGGGCCAGCACGCGCAGGACATCGGCTCCGACGAGTCGGTCCTGGGCGAGCAGGTCACGCTGTACCTGCCCGTCGACGAGCGGGTGGAGTTCACCGTCGACTCGCGCGACGTCATCCACTCCTTCTGGGTGCCGGCGTTCCTGTTCAAGATGGACATGATCCCCGGGCACACCAACACCTTCCAGGTCACCCCGACGCGTGAGGGCAGCTACGTCGGCAAGTGCGCCGAGCTCTGCGGCGAGGAGCACTCGGCGATGCTGTTCAACGTCGAGGTCGTCTCCCGCGAGGAGTACGACGCCCACATGCAGGAGCTGCGGGACCAGGGCCAGACGGGCGCCCTCGGCCTGGAGTACAGCCGTCAGCAGGACCTGAACGACGTCGCGGAGGTCGAGGACTGATGGCAGCGCACACCGAGGTGATCCCCGGTCTGGCGCCCCAGCGCCAGACCCTGGGCCGCACGATCGTCAAGTGGATGACGTCGACGGACCACAAGACGATCGGGTACATGTACCTGATCACGTCGTTCGTGTGGTTCGCGATCGGCGGCATCCTGGCGCTGCTGATCCGCGCCGAGCTCTTCGCTCCCGGGGTGGACATCTTCCAGTCCAAGGAGCAGTACAACCAGGCGTTCACGATGCACGGCACGATCATGCTGCTGCTGTTCGCGACGCCGCTGTTCGCCGGCTTCGCCAACATCATCATGCCGCTGCAGATCGGCGCGCCCGACGTCGCGTTCCCGCGGCTCAACATGTTCGCGTACTGGCTGTACCTCTTCGGCGGTCTGATCGCCGCCGCCGGGTTCCTCACGCCGCAGGGCGCCGCCTCGTTCGGGTGGTTCGCCTACGCGCCGCTGTCGAGCACCGTGTACTCACCAGGGGTCGGGGGAGACCTGTGGGTGTTCGGCCTCGCCCTCGGCGGGTTCGGCACCATCCTCGGGGCCGTCAACTTCATCACCACGATCGTCACGATGCGCGCGCCCGGCATGACGATGTTCCGGATGCCGATCTTCACCTGGAACACGCTGGTGACGTCGCTGCTCGTGCTCATGGCGTTCCCGCCCCTGGCCGCGGCGCTGTTCGCCCTCGGCGCGGACCGGCGGCTCGGCGCCCAGGTGTTCAACCCCGACAACGGCGGTGCGCTGCTCTGGCAGCACCTGTTCTGGTTCTTCGGGCACCCCGAGGTCTACATCATCGCCCTGCCGTTCTTCGGCATCGTCACCGAGATCCTGCCGGTGTTCAGCCGCAAGCCGGTCTTCGGCTACAAGGGCCTGGTCTACGCGACGATCGCGATCGCGGCGCTGTCGGTCACCGTGTGGGCGCACCACATGTACGTGACCGGCGCGGTCCTGCTGCCGTTCTTCTCCTTCATGACGATGCTCATCGCCGTGCCCACCGGGGTGAAGTTCTTCAACTGGATCGGCACGATGTGGCGCGGGAAGATCACGTTCGAGACGCCGATGCTGTGGACCATCGGCTTCCTCGTGACCTTCCTCTTCGGCGGGCTCACCGGCGTGATCCTGTCGAGCCCGGCGCTCGACTTCCACCTGTCCGACACCTACTTCGTCGTGGCGCACTTCCACTACGTGGTGTTCGGCACCGTCGTGTTCGCCATGTTCGCCGGGTTCTACTTCTGGTGGCCCAAGTTCACGGGGCGCATGCTCGACGAGCGCCTCGGGAAGATCCACTTCTGGGTCCTGTTCTTCGGGTTCCACACCACCTTCCTCGTGCAGCACTGGCTCGGCGTCATCGGCATGCCGCGCCGGTACGTGGACTACTCGCCGGCGGACGGCTTCACGTGGATGAACCAGCTGTCGACGATCGGCTCGGTCGTCCTGGCGGCCTCGACGCTGCCGTTCCTCTGGAACGTCTACATCACGTGGCGCAAGGCGCCGAAGGTCACCGTGGACGACCCGTGGGGCTACGGCGCGTCCCTCGAGTGGGCGACGAGCTGCCCACCGCCGCGGCACAACTTCACGTCGCTGCCGCGCATCCGCTCGGAGCGTCCCGCGTTCGACCTGCACCACCCCGAGGTCGCCGCCATGGACCACGTCGAGCCCGACCCGGGCCCGTTCGACTGGGAGGCGCAGCGCACCGGTGAGGTGAGCGAGGCCAACCGCCGGGTCGAGAACGGCACCGGCGAGCAGGAGCAGTCGACGACCACGATCGCCGATGACCGCCCCGAGGACCGTCCGGAGGACCAGCGATGAAGATCGAGGCGAAGCTCTTCCTCTACGGGATCCTGTTCTTCTTCCCGGTCGGCCTCATCTACGGCCTCTGGTCGGACGGCGAGCCCGTCGGGACCGTGGGCATCCCGCTCGTCGGTGGCCTCGTCGGCATGATCGGCGGCTACTTCGCGCTCCTGGCGCGGCGCATCGACCCTCGCCCCGAGGACGACGAGCTCGGCGACATCGAGCAGGGTGCCGGCAACCAGGGCGTCTTCAGCCCGTGGAGCTGGTGGCCCCTGGTCATCGCACTGGCGGCATCCATCGCCTTCGTCGCGCTGGCCGTGGGCTGGTGGCTCATGGCCCCCGCGACGGCGCTCGGTGCCATCGGCCTCGTCGGCTGGGTGTTCGAGTACTCCCGCGGCCAGCACGCGCACTGACGTCAGGACGGCGTCGCCCCTGCGGGGCATGCACACCGGGGCCCGGCACCGACATGGTGCCGGGCCCCGGCTGTGTGCCTCTGGTCGCGTCCCTCGGACCGCCTGGCGGCGGGTTCCTGCCGGCCCGTCGTGCGCGGCTCCTAGAGCCTGCCTCAGAGGCGCGCAGGGGCTGGCCGCGCCCTCTGAGGCGGGCATGCAGACCGTGCCGACCCGGGCCCGCCTCGTCCCACGCGCAGACGCCGACAGCCGCTCACCCGAGGGGCGAGCGGCTGTCGGTGAGGCGGGCCCGTGCCGTCGGGCGGCACGGAGCGCGGCGTGCGTCGTCAGGCGGGGACGATGAGCCCGGCCGTCTGCGTGCGGGCGCGCGCGAAGCGCTCGGCCGCGTCGGCCCAGCTGACGATGTTCCACCAGGCCTTGACGTAGTCGGCCTTGACGTTGACGTAGTCGAGGTAGAAGGCGTGCTCCCACATGTCGAGCACGACGATCGGGACGAGGCCCAGGGGGTAGTTGCTCTGCTGGTCGTAGAGCTGGAAGATCGCGAGCTTCTGCCCGACGGAGTCCCAGCCGAGGATCGACCAGCCCGAGCCCTGGATGCCGAGGGCGTTGGCCGCGAAGTGCTTCTGGAAGCCCTCGAACGAGCCGAAGAACTCGTCGATCGCAGCGGCGAGCTCGCCGGTGGGACGGTCACCGCCCTCGGGGGAGAGGTTCTGCCAGAACACCGAGTGGTTGACGTGCCCCCCGAGGTTGAACGCGAGGTTCTTCTCCTGCAGGTTGACCGTGGCGAAGTCACCGGACTCGCGTGCCTCCGCGAGCTTCTCCAGCGCGGCGTTGGCCCCTGCCACGTAGGCGGCGTGGTGCTTGTCGTGGTGCAGCTCCATGATCCGCCCCGAGATGTGCGGCTCGAGCGCCGCATAGTCGTAGGGCAGGTCGGGGAGCGTGTAGTCAGCCATCTGGTTGCCTCTCCTGCATCGGGCCGCAGACGAGCGCCGCGGCATCCCTGAAACGCCTTCGCGGTGCCCACCCACCGTGGTGGGCGGACACCGCGAAGGGGTCCGTCATCCCTGGTCAACTCTCACCCAGGATCAGCTGTTCCGCGCGTCGGGTCCCGTCTCATCGCTCGGACCTGCGACGAGGTGCGTCCCGCCGCCGACCGGTGCGCCGCCGGCCAGGAGCTCGGCCGGGGCCTTCTCCTGGTCGGAGCCCAGCGCGTCGTGGTCGCCGTGCGAGTGCGCCGCCTCGAGCTCGGCCGGGGTCACGGGCTCGATCCGGTCCTCGTAGAACACCCGGGACAGACGCTGGCGCAGGGCGTCGGCGCGGTAGCCCTTGCGCCGCACGCCGCGCGAGTCCTCGGCCGGCTCGATCTCGAGCGGACGGATCGCCTCGTGCTGCACGCGCAGCCAGCGCTCGTGCGCGTCCAGCGGCTTGTGCACCTCGATGTACTCGCCCGAGGCGAACCGGACGATCTGGCCCGTCTCGTGCCCGTGCAGGACCAGCTCGCGGTCCTTGCGCTGCAGCGCCAGGCAGATGCGCTTGGTGACGACGAACGACGCCCACGGCCCCAGGAAGAGCAGGAACCGGAAGACCCACGTGATGTCGTTGATCGACAGGTGGAAGTGCGTCGCGATGAGGTCGTTGGAACCGGCCAGCACCAGGATGAAGAACGCCACCAGGACCGAGACGCCGAACGCGGTGCGGTACGGGCGGTTGCGCGGGCGGTCGAGGACGTGGTGCTCGCGCTTGTCGCCCGTGGCGAAGGCCTCGACGAACGGGTACAGGGCCAGCAGCATGAACAGCACGCCCGGCACGACCATCGCGGGGATGAGCACGTTCAGCGACAGCGTGTAGTCGCCGATCATGTACTCCAGCTGCCCCGGCATCATGCGCAGGGACCCCTCGAGGAACAGCATGTACCAGTCGGGCTGGGCGCCCGCGGACACCGGTGACGGGTCGTACGGGCCGTAGTTCCAGACCGGGTTGATCGACATCGTGGCACCCATGAGGGCGATGACGCCGAAGACCAGGAAGAAGTAGCCACCGGCCTTGGCCACGTACACCGGGAACAGCGGGAAGCCGACGACGTTCGCGTTCGTGCGGCCCGATCCGGGGTACTGCGTGTGCTTGTGCAGCACCACCAGGAACAGGTGCAGCGCGATGAGCGCGAGGATCAGGCCCGGCACCAGCAGGATGTGCACCGTGAACAGGCGCGGGATGATGTCGTGGCCCGGGAACTCGCCGCCGAAGAGGAAGTACGACAGGTAGCTGCCGAGGATCGGGATCGACTTCACGACGCCGTCGGTGATGCGCAGACCGTTGCCCGAGAGGACGTCGTCGGGGAGCGAGTAGCCCGAGAAGCCGGCGGCGAGCCCGAGGATCATGAGCACGAAGCCCACGACCCAGTTGATCTCGCGCGGCTTGCGGAACGCCCCGGTGAAGAACACGCGCATCATGTGCGTGACGATCGCGGCCATGAAGATGAGCGCGGCCCAGTGGTGGATCTGCCGCATGAGCAGGCCGCCGCGCACCTCGAACGACAGGCGCAGGGTGGAGGCGAAGGCCTCGGACATCGCGACGCCCTGCAGCTCGCGCCAGGGGCCGTCGTAGTGCACCTCGGTCATGCTCGGCACGAAGAACATCGTGAGGAACACGCCGGAGATCAGCAGCGTCACGAAGCTGTAGAGCGCGATCTCCCCGAGCAGGAACGACCAGTGGTCGGGGAAGATCTTGCGCGCGAACTCCTTGACCGCCTTGCCGACGCCGGTGCGCTGGTCGAGGTAGTCGGCGGTCGCGGCCGCCGCGCGGGCGCCCCCCGAGGGGGCGGTCGTCGTCGTGGTGCTCATGCCAGACGCTCCCAGAAGCTCGGTCCCACGGGCTCGGTGAAGTCGCCCTGGGCGACCAGGTAGCCCTCGTCGTCCACGGTGATCGGCAGCTGGGGCAGCGGCCGCTTGGCGGGACCGAAGACGACCTTGGCGCCGTCGGCCACGTCGAACGTGCTCTGGTGGCACGGGCACAGCAGGTGGTGGGTCTGCTGCTCGTAGAGGGCCACGGGGCACCCCACGTGCGTGCAGATCTTGGAGAACGCGACGATGCCGTCGTAGGAGAAGCCCTCGTGCTGCTCGGACTTGATGTCCCGGGGGTCGAGGCGGACCAGCAGGACGACGGCCTTGGCCTTCTCGTCCAGCGGTGCCTCGGTCTCCTCGAGGCCCTCGGGGATGACGTGGACGACGGAGCCGATGGTGACGTCAGCAGCCTTGATCGGGCGGCCGGTGGGGTCGGTCGTCAGCTTCTTGCCGCGCGTCCACATCGTGCGCTTGAACTTCGAGACGTTCCAGTCCTCGCCGACCTCGCCCACCAGGGGCAGCACGATCGTCAGGGGGAACAGCGCGAGAGACGACACGAGCGCACCCTTGAGCACGCCCCGCCGGCCGATCGCGGAGTCCTTGGCGCCGTCCTGCAGGGCGGCCACGGCCTCCTGCCGCTCCTGGGCGTTCGAGGCCTGCGCGTGGCGGTCCTCGGCCTGCTCGTGGTCGTTCATGAGCGACTTGGCCCAGTGCACGGCCGCGGTGCCGATGCCCAGGAGGGCGAACGCCAGCCCGAGCCCGAGGCTGAGGTTGGACGCGCGGATCGAGCCGACCGTGCCGTCGAGCGGGATCGCGAAGTACGCGACCACGAAGCCGACCGTGCCCAGGACGGAGATCGCGAACAGCGCGACGACCTGACGCTCGGCGCGCTTGTTCGCCTCCGGCTCGACGTCGCTGCGCCGGGGGCGGTGCGGGCCGAAGCCGGGGTTCTCGAAGCGGTCCGGGCCGTGCTCGCCCTGCCGCAGGACCAGGTCCTGGCCGCCGATGTCGCGGGGCTCGTCCGCGTTGCCGTGGGTGGTGCTCACGAGGACCTCGCTCCGATCCAGACTGCCGCGCCGATGAGAAGGCCCATGCCGACGACCCAGGCCCACAGGCCCTCGCTGACGGGGCCGAGGCTGCCGAGGTCGATGCCGCCGGGGGTGGCCTCGCCCTGCAGGTCGAGGAACGCGATGATGTCGCGCTTCTCGTCGGGGGTCAGCGTCGCGTCGTTGAAGACGGGCATGGACTGCGGGCCGGTGGCCATCGCCTCGTACAGGTGCGTGGGCGTGGTCTCCCACAGGTTCGGTGCCCACTTGCCCTGCGAGAGGGCACCACCGGCGCCGACGGCGTTGTGGCACATCGCGCAGTTGGTGCGGAACAGGGCCATGCCGCTGGCCGCGTCGCCCAGCGCGGGGTCGACCTGCTCGGCCGTCGGGATCGCCGGGCCGGGGCCCAGGGAGGCGACGTACGCGGCGAGCGCGGCGATCTGCTCCTCGTCGAACTGCACCGGCTTGGCCTGGGCCTGCGGGCCGTTCATCTGCATGGGCATGCGGCCCGTGCCGACCTGGAAGTCGACGGCGGCGGCACCCACGCCGACGAGCGAGGGGACGTCCTGCGTACCGGTCGCGTCCGGCCCGTGGCAGGTCGCGCAGTTGGCCTGGAACAGCTTCTCACCGGTCTCGACGTCTCCGGTCGCGGCCGCGGGGGCGGCGTCGGCGGAGGTCGGTGCCACGACGGCGTAGAGCGCGCCGGTGAGCAGCAGCGCCAGCAGGAGCAGCACGACCGGCGCGCGCCGGTCGTGCCTGCGGGCTGCGAGTGCCTTCACGGATCGGTCCTCGTCTCGCTGGGGGGTCGGGAAGGGGCGGGGGCGGTGCGGGCGGGGGCCCGCGGAGTCATCGGACGAGGTAGATGACCGCGAACAGCGCGATCCACACGACGTCGACGAAGTGCCAGTAGTAGGAGGTGACGATCGCCGTCGTCTCCTCGTGCTGGGTGAAGCGCTTGGCCGCGAACGAGCGGCCGAGGAGGAAGAGGAACGCGATGAGGCCACCGATCACGTGCAGCCCGTGGAAGCCGGTCGTCAGGTAGAAGACCGAGCCGTAGGGGCTGGAGGAGATCGTGAGCCCGTGCTCGACGAGCTCGGCGTACTCGTAGACCTGGCCGCCGATGAACACGGCGCCCATGACGTACGTCATGGTCATCCACTCGTTCATGCCCCAGCGGCCGACCTGCCACAGCGCGCCGGAGCGCACGGGCTGGAGCCGCTCGGCGGCCCACACGCCCATCTGGCACGTCACCGACGACAGCACCAGGATGGTCGTGTTGATGAAGGCGAAGGTCAGGTTGAGCTTCTCCGTCTGGACCGCCCACTCCGCGGGGACGGCCGCCCGTACCGTGAAGTACATGGCGAACAGGCCGGCGAAGAACATGAGCTCGCTGGCCAGCCAGACGATCGTCCCCACCGAGACCGGGTTGGGGCGGTTCACGGTCACGTGGGGCGCGGGGCGCGAGGCAGCCGTTGCGGTCGTCACGTCGGCCATTATTGCCGACGCAGGGCCCACATGAGTCCAAGGACCCAGGGTGAGCCCTGGGGATATGTCACATCGTCACCTCCGGCTCAGGTCGTGCTCAGGTTCGACGCAGGTGCGCGTGCTCTCGCGCGCGTGGGGGCGTCAGGCGTCCGCGCAGGCCCCGGCACGTGCCAAGATGCCACCGGAGCACGTCGACGACGAGTGAGGGACGAGCATGAGCAACCCCGACGCGGACACGTCCCGCGGCCCCCGGATCCTGCTGTACAGCGACGACGTCGACACCCGTGAGCAGGTGCGGCTCGCGGTCGGCCGCCGCCTCGGGCGCGGCGAGCCGGACATCGAGTGGGTCGAGGTCGCCACCGGCGCCGCGGTCGTCGCCGCCGCCGACGCGGGCGGCCTGGACGTGCTCGTGCTCGACGGCGAGGCCGACAAGGTCGGGGGCATGGGCCTGGCGCGCCAGCTCAAGGACGAGGTCTACCGCTGCCCGCCCGTGCTCGTCCTGACGGGCCGCCCGCAGGACGCCTGGCTGGCGTCCTGGTCGAACGCCGACGCGGTGGTCAGCCGGCCCCTCGACCCGGTGCTGCTGCACACGGCCGTCGCGGACCTGGTGCGCTCGGGCGCCGACGCCCGATGAACGAGGTCACCACCTGGTCCGACCTGCTCACGACGCTGGTCCGGGGCCAGGACGTCGACGCCGCGCGCACGCGCTGGGCGATGGACCGGATCATGAGCGGCGAGGCGGCGCCGGCCCACGTCGCGGGGTTCCTCGTCGCGCTGCGCGCCAAGGGCGAGACGACCGAGGAGGTCCTCGGGCTCGCGGACGAGATGCTCGCCCACTCCCGGCGCTTCACGGTGCCCGGCAGGTCCGTCGACATCGTCGGCACCGGCGGCGACCGCCTGCACACGGTGAACGTGTCGACCATGGCCGCGCTCGTCGTGGCCGGCACCGGCCTGCGCGTGGTCAAGCACGGCAACCGGGCCGCGTCGTCGTCCTCGGGCTCCGCCGACGTGCTCGAGACCCTCGGGGTCCGCCTCGACCTGCCCGTCGAGCGGGTCGCCGCCCTGGCGGAGGAGGTGGGCATCACGTTCTGCTTCGCCCTGGTCTTCCACCCTGCGATGCGGCACGTCGCGCCCGTCCGCCGCGACCTGGGGATCGCGACGGTCTTCAACTTCCTCGGCCCGCTGACCAACCCGGCGCAGCCGTCGGCGGCCGCGATCGGCGTCGCGGACGCCCGTATGGCACCGATCCTCGCGGGCGTGCTGGCGCGGCGGAGGACCGACGCGCTCGTCTTCCGCGGCGAGCGGGACGGCCTGGACGAGCTCGCGGCCACCGGCCCCTCGCGGATCTGGGAGGTCCGCGGCGGCGAGGTCCGCGAGGAGGTCGTCGACTGGGCCGCGGAGGGGTTCGCCCCCGTCACGGTCGACGAGCTGCGCGGCGCCGACGCGGCCTACAACGCCGGTGTCGTGGAGCGTCTGCTCGCGGGCGAGCCCGGGCCGGTGCGCGAGACCGTGCTGCTCAACGCGGCGGCGGCGATCGTGGCCGACGGCACCCTGCCCGGGACGGGGCAGGGCACGCTCGTCGAGCGGCTGCGCGCCGGCGTGGCGCTGGCGGCCGCGGCGGTCGACGGCGGTGCGGCGGCCGACGTCCTGGCGCGCTGGCGCGAGGCGTCGGCCTGACACCCGTCGTGGTGCGCACCGACGCCGCGGCGGCGCGGCGTCGGTGCGGTACCGGCGCGGTGTCGTTCAGTCCTCGATGCCCAGGGCGAACGCCGACTCCAGGTCGAGCCGGGAGTAGGCGCGGAACGCGATGTACGTCTGCGTGCGCAGCACCCCCTCGACCTTGCTGACCTGGTCGGCGATGACGTCGGCGAGGCGGTCGTGCTCGCGCACCCGCACGAGGGCGACGAGGTCGACCTCCCCGGTGACCGAGTAGACCTCGCTGACGCCCTCGATCTCGGCGATCTGCGCGGCGACCTCGGGGATGCGTGCGGCGTCGCAGTCGATGTGCACGATGGCGGTGAGCATGCTCGCCATCATGCCGTGCTGCGCACCGTCGCGTCCCGCAGCCCGTCGCCCGGCGCCCCCGGGGCGGTGAGCTCCGGCGCCGCCAGGTCCAGGGCGACGGCGGTCGCGGCGTCCTGCACGGCGTGCGCCGACCGCACGGGCAGCGACCAGCCCGCGGACGCGTGCACGAGCCGCGTCCCGGGCTGCTCGAGCCAGGTCAGCAGCAGGTCGGTCTCCTCCGGGTGCGCAGACGTCGCCGGTGCGGTGGGGACGGGCACGTGCTCGCCGGTGGCGCGCAGGGTCCGCACCGCCGGCAGCGGGTCGGTGCCGCGCGCGACGACGGCGGTCCCGGCCAGGCGCCCGTGGCGCACGAGGACGAGCTCCCACCCGCCCTCGTCGGAGCGCCGTGCGGCGACCATCTCCGCGAGGCCGGCGAGCGACCCGTGCCGCTGGGCGCGTGCCGCGCCCCGCACGAACGCCTGGAGGCGGTCGCGCACGCCCGCGGCCTCCTCGTACCGCTCCTGCGCGGCCAGCGTCCGGATGCGCGTGGCGTGCGCGTGCACCACGGCGGACGGGTCGCCGGTGAGCGCGGCCCGCACCTGGGCCACGACCGCGCCGTACCCGTCCGGTCCCTGCTCGCCCGTGCACGGACCGCCGCAGCGCCCGAGGCCGAGCAGCGCGCACCCGTGGGCGTCCGCACGGGGGACCAGCGGCAGCCGCCCGGCGCACCGGCGCAGCGCGAACGTCTCGTGCAGCGCCTCGACCGCGAGCCGCGCGGCCCCGGTCGAGGTGAACGGGCCGACGTGCGCGAGGCCGAGGTCGTCGCGGACCTCGCGGACGAGCGTCAGCCGGGGGTACGGCTCGACGGTCAGCCGCACCCACGGCATGCGCTCGGGCGCGCGCGAGCGACGGTTGTACGCCGGGGCGTGCTGCGCGATCAGGCGCAGCTCGCGGACCCGCGCCTCGAGGGGCGTCGCGCACACGACCGGGTCCACGCGCGTGGCCAGCCGCACCATCTCGGTCATCCGGGGGCGTCGTTCGGCCGACGTGAAGTAGCTGCGCACGCGCGTGCGCAGCGAGGTGGTGGAGGTCCCGACGTAGAGCACCTCCTCGCGCGGGCCGCGGAACAGGTAGACGCCGGGGGCGTCGGGCAGCCCGTCCGCCAGCGTCCGGCGGCGACGCACGTCGGGCGGGACGGGGTCGGCCGCGGTCGCGAGGTCCTCCAGGTGCGTGACGCCGAGCGGCGCGAGCCGGCCGAGGAGCGCGTGCAGCACGTCGACCGTGGCGCGCGCGTCGGCGAGCGCGCGGTGGTTCGGCGTCTCGGTCGCGCCGAACAGGGCCGCCAGCGTGCCGAGCTTGTGGTTCGGCGCCTCGTCGCGCGTGACGACCCGACGGGCCAGCCGGACCGTGTCGACGACCTGGTGCCCGGGCCAGGCGCGCTCGCACCGCGCCGCAGCGGCTCGCAGGAAGCCGACGTCGAAAGGGGCGTTGTGCGCGACCAGCACGCTGCCGCGCGCGAACTCCAGGAAGCTCGGCAGGACCTCCTCGATGCGCGGGGCGCCGACGAGCATGGACGTGGTGATGCCGGTGAGCACCTGGATGAAGGGCGGCACCGGGCCGCCGGGGTCGACGAGCGTCTGGAACTCGCCGAGCACCTGGCCGCCGCGGACCTTGACCGCCCCGATCTCGGTGATCGCGTCCTCGGTGGCGCGTCCGCCCGTCGTCTCGAGGTCGACGACCACGAACGTGACGTCGGACAGCGGCGTGCCCAGCTCGTCGAGGGCGACCTGCACGCCCGTGCCCGGGGGAGCGGCGGTGGCGCCCGTCCCCTGCCCCGGTGCGGGGGCGGGGCGCAGGCGTCGGGTGCTCGGCATGGCGCGCACGCTACCCACCGTGTCCGACACCGGCGGGCACCTACGGTGGGGGGATGAGCGAGCAGGACGTCCGACCGGTCCCCGCGCCCCTGCGTGCGGCGGTGCTGCGGCTGGCGGCCGACGTGCTCGGCGAGGTCGAGGAGGTCCAGGTGCCGGCCTCGCTGCGGGCGGTGCGCCGGTTCGCGCCGCGCCGACGGGCCGCGGCCGGCGCGGGGCCGCTGTGGGCTGCGCTGCACGAGGACGACGGCTTCCGCGCCCGGGTGACCCGGGTGTGGGCCCTCGGCGACCCCGCCACGGCGCAGCAGCTGGCGGGCGACGAGCGGCCGTCGCCGTCGTGGGCCGCCGCCGCGGGGGCGTGGCTGCAGGGGCAGGACTGGAGCGTCCTGGTGCCCGCCGCCGACCCGGTCGAGCCCGACGACGACCGCGCCCTGGAGTCGTCGCGACGTCAGGTCGAGGACCTGCGGGCCGCCCTCGGCGTCGCCCGGGAGGGCGAGCGGCTGGCGCGCGAGGAGCTGGCGGGGCTGCAGCGCGAGCTGCGCCGCCTGCGCTCGGACGCCGACCGGGCGCGCAGCGAGGCCCGCCGCGCCGGGGAGCGGGCCGCCGCGGACCTCGAGGCCGCCCGGGCCGCACGGGCCGAGGCCGAGGCCCTGCTCGGCCGTGTGCAGGACGAGCGCCGGGCCTCGCGGGCCGAGCAGGGCGCGGCCCGCGACGCCGAGCGGGCCGGCCGGCGCCTCGCGGACGCCCGCGTGCGGCTGCTGCTGGACACGCTCGTCGACGCCACGTCCGGCCTGCGGCACGAGCTCGCCCTGCCGCCCGCCGCGGCGACGCCGGCGGAGCTCGTCGCGCAGGCGCAGGCCGGCGACGCGACCCCGGCGCGCCCCACGTCGCGGGGGCGGCAGGTCGACGACCCCGCGCTCCTGGACGACCTGCTGCGGCTGCCGCACGCGCACCTGGTCGTCGACGGCTACAACGTCTCCAAGACCGGCTGGCCGGGTCTGCCGCTGGCCGACCAGCGCCGGGTGCTCGTCGACGCCCTCGCCCGGGTGGCTGCGCTCACGGGCGCCGAGGTGACGTGCTGCTTCGACGGGCAGGAGGGGCACCGCCCGCCCGCGGCGCAGCGGGGCGTGCGGGTGCTGTTCTCGACGGGCGAGATCGCGGACGACCTGCTGCGCCGCCTCGTCGCCGCGGAGCCCCCCGGCCGGGTGCTGGTCGTGGTGACCAGCGACCAGGAGGTCGTCCGCGACGTCGAGGCGGCGGGGGCGTGGGCCGTGCCGTCCGCGACGCTCGTCGCCCGCGCGCAGCGCTCGTGACGCCGCGCAGCGCTCCGTGACGCCGCCGCACGCGGGGGTCAGTGCACGGGCGCGTCCGCGTAGAGGGCGTCGACGTCCGCCGCGAAGTCCTTGAGGACCTCGGCGCGCCGCACGCTGAGCTTGGGCGTGAGGTACCCGTCGGCGATCGTCAGGTCGCGGTCGAGGATCCGGTACTTGCGGATGGACTCGGCACGCGAGACGGCCTTGTTGGTGCGCTCGACGGCCTTGTCGAGCGACGCGAGGACGTCCGGGTCCTTGGCCGCCTCCTCGACGCTCATGGCCGGCTTGCCGTGCGCGGCGAGCCAGCCGGGCACGCCCTCGGGGTCGAGCGTGATGAGCGCGCCGATGAACGGGCGCTGGTCGCCGACCACGACGACCTGGCTGACCAGGGGGTGCCCGCGCAGGCGGTCCTCGAGCACGGCCGGGGCGACGTTCTTGCCCGCCGCGGTGACGATGATCTCCTTCTTGCGGCCCGTGATCCGCAGGAAGCCGTCCTCGTCCAGGGAGCCCAGGTCGCCGGTGCGGAACCAGGGACCGTCCATGGTCTCCGCGGTCGCAGCCGGGTTGGCGTGGTACCCGCGGAACACCTGGATGCCCTGGATCTCGACCTCGCCGTCGGCGGCGATCCGGATGGCGGTGCCGGGCAGCGGCGGGCCGACGGTGCCGATCTTCGTGCGGTCGGGCAGGTTCACGGTGGCCGGTGCGGTGGTCTCGGTCAGCCCGTACCCCTCGAGCACCTTGAGCCCGACGCCGCGGTAGAAGTGGCCGAGCCGTTCGCCGAGGGGCGCACCGCCGGAGATCGCCCACTCGACCTGACCGCCGAGCACGGCCCGGATCTTCGACAGGACCAGCACGTCGGCGACCTTGTGCTGCAGCCGCAGCCACGGGCTGGGCCCGCGCGGGGTGTCCAGCGCCCGCGAGTACACGATCGCCGTCTTGGCGGCGCGCTGGAAGATCGCGCCCTTGCCGCCCGCGGCGGCCTTCTGCTCGGCCGAGTTGTAGACCTTCTCGAACACGCGCGGCACCGACAGGATGAACGTCGGGCGGAACGTGCCGATGCCCTGGACGAGGGTCTTGGTGTCGGGCCAGTGCCCCAGGACCGCCCCGGCGGGGATCGTCAGGACGTGCACGAACCGCGCGAAGACGTGCGCGAGCGGCATGAACAGCATCGTCCGGGCGTTCGGCGAGCTCACGACCACGCCGAGCTTCTCGACCGCGTTCGTCGTCAGCTCGGCGAAGTTGCCGTGCGTCAGCTCGACGCCCTTGGGCCGGCCGGTCGTCCCCGAGGTGTAGATGATCGTGGCGACGTCGTCGCGCCGGGCCGCGTGGCGGCGCCGGGCGATCTCGGCGTCGTCGACGCCCGCCCCGTCCCGCACGAGGGCGTCGACGGCGCCGTCGTCGATGACGAGCACCTCGCGCAGGGTCGGCGCCTGGGCCCGGACCTCGTCGACGACGGCGGCGTGCGCGGCGGTCTCGACGACGAGCAGGCTCACGTCCGCGTCGGTGAGGATCCACTCGACCTGCTCCGCCGACGACGTCTCGTACAGGGGGACCGGCACGGCGCCGGCGGCCCAGGCCGCCCAGTCGAGCAGCGACCACTCGTACCGCGTGCGGGACATGATGCCGACGCGGTCGCCGACGCCGACGCCGCGGGCGACCAGCCCCTTGGCGACGGCCACGATCTGCGCGTCGTACTCGCGCGCCGACAGGGGCTCCCACGGGGCGTCGTCGGACGCCTTGCGCTCCACGACCGCCTTGTCGGGGGTGGCGCGCACGCGTGCGGCGAGCAGGTCGTTGAGGTTGTCCGCAGGGTCGGTCTCGACCAGCTGCGGCGTGCGGAACTCCTCCATCGTCTGACTCCATCGGCAGGGGGTGGGGTAGGTCACAGGATACGGGACGCAGGGCCCTTGACCAGGGCGCCCGTCCGGGTGCTGCCCCCGGCCGGCCGGCCGGTCCTGCGGGGGTGGCACCGCCCACCCGGGACGGTCGGGTGCGCACGCTCCCACGGCGGCCCGCTAGCGTGGGGGCGTGCGTGCGAGCGACGCACGCCCCCCACGTCAGGAGCGAGGAACCTCATGCACGCCATCGGTGTCGACATCGGCGGGACGAAGATCGCGGCCGGGGTCGTCGACGACGAGGGCCGCATCCTCGCCAAGACGCGCCGCGACACCGACCCCGACGACGTGGCCAGCATCGACGCGGCCATCGCCGACGTCTACCGCGAGCTGACCGCCGACTTCGAGGTGCGCGAGGTGGGCCTGGCGGCGGCCGGGTTCGTGGCGGCGGACCGCTCGGGCGTGCTCTTCGCGCCGAACATCGCCTGGCGCGACTACCCGCTGCGCGACAAGGTCGCCGCGCTCATCGACGCGCCCGACGTCCGGATCGTCGTGGAGAACGACGCCAACGCGGCCGGCTGGGCCGAGTTCCGGTACGGCGTCGGCCGCGACGCGCAGGACATGGTCCTGCTCACGCTCGGCACCGGCCTGGGCGGTGCCGTCGTCACGAACGGTCGCCTCGTGCGCGGGGCCTGGGGCGTCGCGGCCGAGATCGGCCACATGCGTGTCGTGCCGGGCGGCCACTACTGCGGCTGCGGGCACCAGGGGTGCTGGGAGCAGTACGTGTCGGGGTCGGCGCTCGTGCGCGACGCCCAGGCCGCGGCGATCTCCCAGCCGGCGCGCGCGCAGCACCTGCTCGACCTCGCCGGCGGCACCTCGGCCGGGATCACGGGGCCCATGGTGACGGCGGCGGCCCAGGCCGGCGACGCGCTCGCGGTCGACCTCCTCACCGGCCTGGCCACGTGGGTGGGCGAGGGCGCCGCGACCGTGGCCGCGCTGCTCGACCCCGAGCTCTTCGTCCTCGGCGGCGGCGTCAGCGCCGCGGGCGACCTGCTGCTCGGGCCGGCGCGCCAGGCGTTCGCCGAGCAGCTGTCCGGCCGCGGGCACCGTCCGGAGGCGTCGATCGTCATCGCCGCGATGGGCAACGACGCGGGCATGGTGGGTGCCGCGGACCTGGCCCGCGTCCTGGACTGAGGGCCGTCAGACGACCGCGCCGGTGTCGTCGTCGGACGGGTCGCGCCGGTGCGGCATCCGCCACACCAGCAGGCCCACCGCGGCGACGAACACGACCAGGGCGCCGCGGACGAGCAGGGTCGGCGCGTCGCGCCAGCCCAGCGCCACCACGAGCAGGAGCAGCGGGGCGGCCGCGACGGCGACCCACGCCATCGTCAGCAGCGGGTCGCCGCCCAGCACGGGGCCGGGGTCCGGCGGCACGAAGTGCTCGTGGTCGTCGACGGCGTCCTCGGCCTCGTCGTACTGCGCGGTGCCGTCCCAGTCGCGCCCCGACAGGACGACGGGCCCGGCGGCGCCCGCCGCGAGGACGGGCTCGTCCGCCGGCGAGCCGTCCTCCGCCGGGCGCCGCGACGCGGGGTCGGCGTCGTCGCCCAGCCCCAGGTCGAGGTCGCGCAGGTCGTCGAGCCGGGCGACGATCGACGCCCACGCGGCGTCCTGCTCCCCGCCCGGTGCGGGGTGCGCCGGAGGCGGGGGAGGGGCCTCGCCGGGGCCGTCGGGCCCCTCGGCGGGCGAGCGGTCGTCGGCGCCGGGGGCGTCGTCGGGGCGAGCAGCCATGTGAGCACTCTAGAGTCGGACCGGACGTGCCGACCCGGTGCACCCGCACCGTCGGTGCGACGGACGGCACGCTGGCACGCGGACGGGCGCCCCCCCGGGCCGTCGGTGAGGAGAGATGTTGTTCTACTGGTTGATGAAGCGGGTCTTCGTCGGGCCGCTGCTGCGGCTGGTCTACCGGCCGTGGGTGCGCGGTGCGCAGCACGTCCCGGGCGACGGGCCGGCGATCATGGCCAGCAACCATCTCGCCGTCATCGACTCGTTCTTCCTGCCCCTCGTGCTCGACCGCGAGATCGTCTTCATCGGCAAGCAGGAGTACTTCACCGGTCGGGGTCTCAAGGGCCGGATGACCGCGGGGTTCATGCGCGGCGTCGGCACGATCCCCGTCGACCGCGGCGGCGGCAAGGCCAGCGAGGCCGCGCTGCGCACGGGCCTGCGCCGGCTGCAGGAGGGCGGGCTGTTCGGCATCTACCCCGAGGGCACGCGCAGCCCCGACGGGCGCCTCTACCGCGGCAAGACGGGCATCGCGCGGCTCGCGCTGGAGTCCGGCGCGCCCGTGGTGCCGGTGGCCATGGTGGGCACGGGGGTGGCCCAGCCCATGGGTCGACGCATCCCCAAGGTCATGCGGATCGGCATCGTCATCGGTGAGCCCATGGACTTCAGCCGCTACCGCGGCATGGAGAACGACCGGTTCATCCTGCGCTCGGTCACCGACGAGATCATGTACGCGATCATGAGCCTGTCGGGCCAGGAGTACGCGGACGTCTACGCCGCGACGCAGAAGGCCAGGATCGCCACGGGGCACCCCGCGGCGGCCGCCGCCGAGGAGCGGCTGCCGGCCGCGCCGGGCGGTCGTCCGGTGCCCGATGTCCAGGTTCCGGTCCCGCCGGAGGACGGCCCGGCGCCTGCGTAGGATGACCGAGGTCCCGGACGCGCTCCGGGCCCGTGCCGTGCCCGTCGGGCGCGTGCCCGACGTGACCGCCGTCCGATCTCGTCGCGGACCCGGACCTCGGTCCCGGCCCCGGCCCCGGACCGCGCGGCACGCTGGGCCCGCCGCGCCGCGGGCGTGGCAGCTCCCTGTGCTCGTCCAACGAGAGGTGTGTCCCCATGTCGGTCCGTCGCGTCGCCCTCCTGACCGCCGGCGGTTTCGCTCCGTGCCTGTCGTCCGCCGTCGGCGGGCTCATCGAGCGCTACACCGAGATCGCACCCGAGGTCGAGATCATCGCCTACCAGCACGGCTACCACGGCCTGCTGCGGGGCGACAAGATCGTCATCACGCCCGAGGTCCGCGCCCAGGCCGGCGTGCTGCACCGCTTCGGCGGGTCGCCCATCGGCAACTCGCGCGTCAAGCTCACCAACGCCAAGGACTGCGTCAAGCGCGGCCTGGTCGCCGAGGGGCAGGACCCGCTGCAGGTCGCGGCCGAGCAGCTGCAGGCCGACGGCGTCGACGTGCTGCACACCATCGGCGGCGACGACACCAACACCACCGCGGCCGACCTCGCGGCGTACCTCGCGGACAACGGCTACGGCCTGACGGTCGTCGGCCTGCCCAAGACGATCGACAACGACGTCGTCCCGATCAAGCAGTCGCTGGGTGCGTGGACCGCCGCCGAGGAGGCCGCCGGGTTCGCGGCGAACATCATCGGCGAGCACCGCTCGGGCCCGCGCATGCTCATCGTCCACGAGGTCATGGGCCGGCACTGCGGGTGGCTCACGGCCGCCGCGGCGGCCGAGTACCGCCGGTGGCTCGACCAGCAGGAGTGGGTCCCGGGCATCGGCCTGTCGCGCGAGCGCTGGGACGTGCACGCGGTCTTCCTGCCCGAGCTCGCGCTCGACATCGACGCCGAGGCCGAGCGCCTCAAGGCGATCATGGACAGCCAGGGCAACGTGAACATCTTCCTGTCCGAGGGCGCGGGCATGCACGAGATCGTCGAGCAGCTCGAGGCCGCCGGCGAGACCGTCGAGCGCGACCCGTTCGGGCACGTCAAGCTCGACACGATCAACCCCGGCCAGTGGTTCGCCAAGCAGTTCGCGGCCAAGCTCGGCGCGGAGAAGACCATGGTCCAGAAGTCCGGGTACTACTCCCGCGCCGCGGCGGCCAACGCCGAGGACCTGCGTCTCATCAAGTCGATGACCGACCTGGCCGTCGAGTGCGCGCTGCGCGGCGAGGCCGGCGTGATCGGCCACGACGAGGAGCAGGGCGACCGGCTGCGCGCGATCGAGTTCCCCCGGATCGCCGGCGGCAAGGCGTTCGACGTCTCCCAGCCGTGGTTCGGTGCGCTCCTGCAGGACATCGGCCAGCAGCTCGTCCCGGCGAGCCACGCATGAGCGTCGAGCCGGACCCGCGGGTGGTCGCGGGCCTCGACGCGTGGGAGCAGCTGCAGGCGGCCCAGCAGCCGAGCTGGCCCGACGCCGTCGAGGTCCGACGGGTGCGGGACCGGCTCGCGACCCTGCCCCCGCTCGTCTTCGCCGGCGAGGCGGACGCCCTGCGCGCGCAGCTGGCGGCCGCCTCGCGCGGCGAGGCGTTCCTGCTGCAGGGCGGTGACTGCGCCGAGACGTTCGCCGAGGCCACGGCGGACAACATCCGCAACAAGGTCAAGACCATCCTGCAGATGGCGGTCGTCCTCACCTACGGCGCCAGCCTGCCGGTGATCAAGATGGGGCGGATGGCCGGGCAGTACGCCAAGCCGCGCTCCTCGGACGCCGAGACGCGCGACGGCGTGACGCTGCCGGCGTTCCGTGGCGACATCATCAACGACCACGCGTTCACCGAGCAGGCCCGCACGCCCGACCCGCAGCGGCTGCTGGAGGCGTACCACACGTCCGCCTCGACGCTGAACCTCATCCGGGCCTTCACGACCGGCGGGTTCGCGTCCCTGCTGCGCGTGCACGAGTGGAACCGCGGCTTCACGGCCAACCCCGCGTACGCGCGGTACGAGGAGATCGCGGCCGAGATCGACCGGGCCATCCGCTTCATGGCCGCGTGCGGCGCCGACGTCGACGCGCTGCGCACCGTCGACTTCTTCGCCAGCCACGAGGGCCTGCTGCTGGACTACGAGCGGCCCCTCACGCGCATCGACTCGCGCACGGGCCTGCCGTACGACTGCTCGGGCCACTTCCTGTGGGTCGGGGAGCGCACGCGCCAGCTCGACGGCGCGCACGTCGACTACTTCTCGCGCGTGCAGAACCCGATCGGCGTCAAGCTCGGACCCACCACGTCCGGCGACGACGCGATCGCGCTGATGGACCGGCTCAACCCGACGGGCACCCCCGGGCGCCTGACGTTCATCACGCGCATGGGCGCCGGCAAGGTCCGCGACCTGCTGCCCGCGCTCGTCGAGAAGGTCACCGCCGACGGCCGGCCCGTCACCTGGGTGTGCGACCCGATGCACGGCAACGGCATCACGACGCCGAGCGGCTACAAGACCCGCCGGTTCAGCGACGTGATGGACGAGGTCGCCGGCTTCTTCGAGGTGCACCGCAGCCTCGGCACCGTCCCCGGCGGCCTGCACATCGAGCTCACCGGCGACGACGTCACCGAGGTGCTCGGCGGCGGCGAGGAGATCGACGAGGCGGGCCTGGCCCGTCGCTACGAGACCCTCGTCGACCCGCGCCTGAACCACCAGCAGTCGCTGGAGCTCGCGTTCCAGGTGGTGGAGCTCCTCCGCCGCGCCTGACCCGCAGCACGGCCGCAGGCCCCGGACCCGTTCGGTCCGGGGCCTGCGTCGTCCGCGGCTCCGGGCGTCGCGTCCGACGCCGGTCAGACGACGGTGAGCACGACCTCGGTGCCCTTGCGCACCTGCTCCCCGGCAGGGACGCTCTGCTGCCGCACGGTGCCGAAGAGCCCGCCGAGCACGTTCTCCCGCTTCGCCGACAGCCCGAGGTCCTCGAGCTCCTTCTTGGCGACGGCGAACTGCTTGCCGGTCAGGTCGGGCATCTCGACGCTCTCGGGGCCCAGGGAGACGACGACCTTCACCGTGTCGCCGCGGCGGCCCTCGGTGTTGGCGGCCGGCTCCTGGGAGATGATCAGGCCCGCGGCGACGTCGTCGCTGTACTGCTCCGTCGCCTCGATCTTCAGGGCGTCGGGCTCGAGCTGTGCCGTCGCGTCCTCGACGCTGATCCCGACGACCGAGGTGATCGTCACCGGGGCCGGGCCGGAGGAGACGACGAGCCGGACCGTCGACCCGCGGCCGACCTCGGCGCCCGCCGTCGCGTCGGCGCCGTCCTCGAGGGTCGCCGACAGCACCTGCCCCGACGGCGCGGTGTCGTGGTGCTCCGGCGTGCCGTAGTCCGCGACCAGGTCGGCGGACTCCAGGGCCTGCTCCGCGTCGGCCTGCATGGCCCCGACGAGGCCGTCGGGCACCGTCACCAGGTCGGGGCCCTTCGAGACGACGTACGCCACGGTGCCGTCCTTGCGGACGTCCTCCCCGGGGCCGGGATCGGTCGAGACGACGGTGCCTTCGGGAACCACGTCGTCGAACGCCTCGGTCGGCGACGCGTCGAGGTTCGCGCGCGCGAGCGTCTCGGCCGCCTCGTCGGCGCTCGCGCCGACCAGCGGCGGCACGGTGGTGTAGGCGCCCGGCCCGGCCAGCGCGTACCAGGCGCCGCCCCCGCCGAGCAGCGCCAGCACGAGCGCCACGACGACCACGGCACGCCACGGGCGGCGGGCTCGCGCGGGAGCGGGGGTCGGCGGACGGGCCGTGACCGCACCGATCGGCAGGGCGACGGTGCTGCCGCGGGCGTCGAGCGCGAGCACCGTGGTCCGGCCGCTGTCGTCCGTCTCGGCGGGGGCGTCGTCCTCGGCGCCGGGATCGGTGGCCGACGGCAGCACGATCGACGGGACCACGTCGGCGCCCCGCGCCAGCGTCGCGTCGTCGAGGCTGGCCCGCGTACGGCGGACCAGGTGGAGCGCGGCGGTCGCGTCGACCGGGCGGTCCGCGGGCTCGCGGGCGGCCAGGGCGCCGACGAGCTCGTCGACCTCCGACGGCAGCCACTCCTGCAGCGACGACGGCGCCGGGATCTGCGAGTTGACGTGCTGGAACGCGACCTGGATCGGCGTCTCGCCGACGAAGGGCTGACGACCGGTGAGCATCTCGAACAGCATGACGCCGCACGCGTACACGTCGGTGCGCACGTCGCTCGCGCCCTGCGCGACCAGCTCTGGTGCCAGGTAGGCGACGGTGCCCAGCACGGTGCCCGTCGTCGTCGACGTGACCTCCGTGACGGCCCGCGCCAGGCCGAAGTCCCCGACCCGCACCCGTCCGTCCGTTCCGATGAGCACGTTCTCCGGCTTGACGTCGCGGTGCACGAGGCCGACGCGGTGGGCGGTGGCGACGGCGTCGAGCACCTGCTCGAGCACGCGCAGCGCCTCGCCCACGGGCAGCGCACCGCGCTCGCCGAGCGTGCGTCGCAGGGTCTGGCCGTCGACGTACTCCATCGTCAGGTACGACGTCTCGCCGTCGACGCCCTGGTCGAACACGGCGACGAGCCCCGGGTGGGTCAGCCGGGCCGCCGTGCGTGCCTCGCGGCGGAAGCGCGCCACGAACGCCTCGCCCGACGTGCCCTCCGCGAGGTGCGGGTGCATGACCTTCAGCGCGACCTCGCGGTCGAGCCGGCGGTCGACCGCGAGGTACACCGTGGCCATGCCGCCGCGCGCGATGCGTGAGACGACCTCGTACCGGCCGTCGACGAGACGGCCGACGAGCGGATCGGTGACGGTGGCTCCCACGCGCGGGAGTCTACGGTCCGCGATGGGCCGGACGGGGGAGGCTCGGCGCCGTCGTGCGCGTCTCAGCCGAACCGTGACATGAGCGTCTGGACGTTGGCCACGTACCGACGGGTGTCGGCGTACATGCCGTTGCGCTGCACGGACCCTGCGCCCTGGTAGTACGACGCGATCGCGGTGGGCAGGTCGGGCGACGTGCGCACCAGCGTGCGCAGGATCGCCACGCCCGCGACGACGTTGTCGTCGGGGTCGAGCAGGTCGAGGTCGCGGCCGACCATCTGCGACGCCCACTCGCCTGACGTCGGGATGACCTGCATCGTGCCGATCGCGTTGGCGGGGGAGACGGCGGTGTGGTTGAAGCCGGACTCCTGGTACGCGACCGCGAGGGCGAGCGCCGGGTCGACGCCCATCTGCGACGCCGTGGCCCGCACCTTCTCCTGCATCTGCGCACGGGTGGGGGCGGACTGCCCGACGAGCGTCGACTTGTTGGCGTTCGCGGCGGCCACGACGTCGTCGGCGTAGGTGCGCCCGGCGAACGTGTTCCCCACCTTGTCCGTCGACGCGGTCGACGTCGTGCCCGTGGTGCTCGCGGCCGCGCCCGGCACGGTCAGGCGCTGGCCGGCCCGGATGAACGCACGCGCGTCGAGGCCGTTGGCGGCCACGACGGCCTGGACGGTCGTGCCGTGGCGGGCGGCGATCGCCGAGACGGTGTCGCCCGTGCGCACGGTGTAGCCGCCGGACGTCGTCGGGGTGGGGGTCGCGGCCGCCGGGGTGCCCGACCCGTGGGCGGGGATCGTCAGCTGCTGGCCGATCCGGATGAACGCCCGGTGGTCGAGCCCGTTCGCCTGCACGATCGCCGGCACGCTGCTGCCGTACGTCCGGGCGATGGCCGAGACGGTGTCGCCGCCGCGCACGGTGTGGCTGCGCGCGGCGGGTGCGGACGGCGCCGGCGAGGCCGACGTGCCCCCCGCGGAGGACGAGCCGGCGGACGGGATCCGGAGCACCTGCCCGGCGTAGATGCGCCCCGGGTCGGCCAGCCGGTTCGCCGAGGTGATCGACGTGACGGTCGCGCCGGTGCGCTGCGCGATCCCGGAGACGGTGTCGCCGTCGCGGACGCGGTAGTCGGAGTCGGCGTGCGCCCCGGTCGCGCTCGCGGCGATCGCGGCGCCCGCCAGGACGAGCGTGGCGCCCGTCCCGGTGGCGACGCGGCGGACAGGACGCGCACGCAGCGCGTGTGCTCGAGACGACATGGCCCCCCCAGGCTGTGGACGTCGTGCACCGCAGACGGGGTGCAAGTGACTGGTGTGACAGGTGTGACAAAAAGTGACGCTAGACGAGGTCCGGACGCTTGGGAAGCCGAGCGTCCGATTCGCGGGGAGACGTGCTCGGGGCCGTAGGCTGACCGGGTGAGTGGACGAGCTTCTGACCTGCCCGGCGACCTCGACGACATCGTCGGGGACTGGTTGACCGTGCCCGACGTGGCCGAACGCCTCGGCATCGAGGCCGGGCGCGTGCGCCGCCTGCTGCAGGAGGGTCGCCTGCTCGGCGTGCGCCGCGGCACCCCGCCCGTCGTCTCGGTCCCGGCCGCCTTCCTCGTGCCCGGGCACCTGGCGAACCCCGCGGCGCCGGACCCCACGGCGACCGCCGGCTCCGCCGTGCTGTCCGCGCTGCAGGGGACGCTCACGGTCCTGCGCGACACCGGCTTCGACGACGCCGAGGCCGTCCGGTGGTTCTTCACCGACGAGGAGTCGCTCGGCGCCACGCCCATCGCCGCGCTGCGTGCGGGCCGCAAGACCGAGGTCCGGCGGGTGGCCCAGGCCCTGCTCTGAGCACCTGCGCCGGGCCGGGCGACGCCCAGGCCGGGTGATGCTCGCGCGGCCCTGCCCGGTGTGCGGGTGGAGCGGCGGAAGGTCAGGCCCGGCGGTCGACCGCCGCGTGCGCGAGCGCGACCAGGTGGCCCCGCGCCGGCTCGGGCCACGGCCGGGCCTCCATGAGCGCGAACGCGGGCCCCGCGAGCTCGGCGATGAGCGCCTCGACCTGGTCCGGTGCCCCCGTGCGCCGGACCAGGTCCGCCAGCCGTGCGACCTCCTCGTCGTCGAGGTCCGGCGCGCCGAGCCGGTCGGTCAGCGTGGCGACCGCCTCGTCGTCGCCCGCGGCGGCGGCCAGGGCCGCGGCTCGCGCGACGAGCACCGTGCGCTTGCCCTCCCGCAGGTCGTCCCCGGCGGGCTTGCCCGTGGTGACGGGGTCGCCGAAGACGCCCAGGAGGTCGTCGCGGAGCTGGAACGCCTCGCCGAGCGGCAGGCCGATCTCCCGGCACGCCGCGACCTCGGCCTCGTCCGCCCCGGCCAGCAGCGCCCCCAGCACGAGCGGGTGCTCGACGCTGTACCGGGCGGCCTTCGCCCGGATCACCCGGCGGGCCCGGGCCTCGTCCTCGAGCGGGTCCTCGCCCCACGGCAGGGCCTGGGCCAGCACGTCGAGGTACTGCCCGACCGTCACCTCGGTGCGCATGAGGTCGAACACGGCGCGCGCGGCCGTCGCCTCGGGCTCGTCGAACGCCCGCAGCGCGGCGGCGAGCTCCTGCTCGCTCGCGACCAGCGACAGGTCGCCGAGCAGGATCGCCACGGACTCCCCGAACCTGTCGGCGTCACCGGTCCACGCGTGCTCGTGGTGCCGCGCGGCGAACGCGCGGTGCGCGGCGGGCAGCCCGCGCCGCGTGTCCGACCCGTCCATCACGTCGTCGTGGAAGAGCGCGGCGGCCTGGAACAGCTCCAGCGCGGCACCGACGCGCAGCAGCGCCTGCGCCTGCGGCGTCCCCGGCCGACCGCCGTGCGCGCGCCAGGACCACCAGCAGAACGCCGCCCGCAGGCGCTTGCCGCCCGCGACCATGCGGGCCACGGCGTCGAGCAGCGGGTCGGCGTCCGTGCCGAAGGGGGCGACCGTGTCACCGAGGTCGGCGACGTGCCGGGCGAGGGCCGCGTCCACCCCCTCACGCACGTTCTCGGCGTCGACGAGGGAGGGGGTGTGGGGGAGCACGGTGACACCCTAGGCGAGACCCGGCCGGGCCCGCCGGTCCGCGCGCGGCGTCGTCGCCCGCGACCGCCCGACGCCGGACCTCAGGGGGCGACCGTGCCGCCGAGGGTGAGCGTGCGCACCCCGTCACGGTCGAGCACGCCCACGACGAGCAGCTCGCCGGCCTCGCCGCGCGCGAACGTCGACCGCGCGGCCAGCCCGTCCTCGGGGGTGTCGGCCTGCTCGGTGAAGCCCGCCGCCACGAGGGGGGCGCGGACCGCGGCCACGAGGCCGGCCACGTCCTGGTCGGTGCGCAGGTTCAGGCTGATCCGCCACTGCCCGTTCTCGAGCTGCTCGGCGGACGAGACGAGGACCTCCGCGCCGTCGGGCACGGGCACCAGGCCGGTCGGGAAGCCCTCGACGAGCTCGCCGACGGCCGTGTGCTCGCCGACCGCGTCGGTGATCAGCGACTCCGTCGGCTCGGGCGAGGCGGCCGGTGCCGTCGCGGGCGACGTGGCGGTGGCGGCGGACGGGTCCGGGGTCGACGGTCCCGTGCACGCACCCAGCAGCAGGCAGGCCGCGACCAGCGCCGGCCAGGTCGCGGCGGGGCCGACGTCGCGGCGGGTGCGATCGGTCGGGCGGGGCACCGCAGCAGGGTAGCGGGCGGCGCTGCGCGTGAGCCGACCACAGCCCGTGCCGTCGAGCCGCCGCCGCGGGCGTCGGTGCGCGGCGCCCCCGCGCCCGGCGCCCGTGCGGTGGGCTCGT
Organism: Cellulomonas oligotrophica; assembly: GCF_013409875.1. Lineage (GTDB taxonomy): Bacteria > Actinomycetota > Actinomycetes > Actinomycetales > Cellulomonadaceae > Cellulomonas > Cellulomonas oligotrophica. The sequence goes on along the minus strand of NZ_JACCBK010000001.1, from coordinate 576,628 downwards.
CGCATGGAACCCGCCACCACGCTGCGCATCGCCGAGCCGCGCGAGCTGCTCGCCTACGTGCCCTACCGGCTCGGCTTCGTCCCCGCCCGCAGCGCCGTCCTCGTCAGTCTGCGAGGACCGCGCCACGAGGTCGGCCTCGTCGTGCGCGTCGACCTCGCCGACCTGCTCGACCCGGCCGACGGCGCCCGGGTCGCCCGCGCGCTCGTCAGCCACCTCGACCGCGACGGCGCCCGCCGGGCCGTGCTCGTGCTGTACCTCCCGCAGGGGCCCGGAGCGGCGGCCGACGCACCCGCGCACCGGGCCGTCGCGCACGTGCGCCAGGCCGCCGACGTCCCGCTGGGCCCCGTCGACGTGCTCGTCGTGGGGGACGAGGGGTACGGCTGCCTGGCCTGCGACGACGGCTGCTGCCCGCCGGGCGGCCGCCCGCTGCGCGACCTGCAGTCGACCGCCGTCGGCGCCCGGATGGTCCTCGAGGGCGTCGCGGTCGCGCCCAGCCGGGCCGACGTGGGACGGATCACGCCCGCGCCCGCCGAGGCGCGACGCTCGGTCGCCCGCGTCCGCGGCCGGTGGTCCGCGGCCGCCCGTGACGCGCACGCGGCGGGCACCGAGGATCTCGCGGCCTGGCGTGCGGGGTCGCTGGCCGCGTGGCGGACCGAGGTCGCTCGGGCGGGCGACCCGACGGCGGTGCCGGCACGGCCGACCGGCCTGGCGTGCCTGGGCCGCATCGAGGCCGGCCTCGTCGACCGCCGCGTCCGGGACGCCGTCCTCGTGACCTTCGTGCCCGGGACGGGTCGGCTGGCCGAGCGGTCGCTCGCGGGCACGGGGCCGGAGCCCGCCGACGACGCCGCGATCGGGCAGGCGGTCGCGGCCGTCGTCGACCCTGCGCGGGCGGTGCCGCCGCCGCCGACCACCGGGCTGCACGAGGCCGTGCTCGAGCGCGTCGTCGCCCACGGCGCGCGGGGCGCGCAGGCCCCCGCCCTGACGCTGCTCGGGCTGCTGGCCTGGTGGCGCGGCGACGGCGCGCGGGCCGCCGTCCTCGTCGGCCGTGCGCTCGAGGACGAGCCGGGCCACCGGCTGGCGCTGCTTCTCGAGGGCACGCTCGACGCCGGGCTGGCACCGGGATGGGTGCGCCGCGACGCCTGAGCGTCCCGCCGCGTGCGGCGACCAGGACCGGTCCCGGTCGTCGGGGCGCCCGCACTCCGGTACGGTCGCGTCAGGCGGGCCGGGACTGCGGCCCGGCACGAGGAGGTCAACGTCGATGGGCATCGTTGTCGGGTACCTGGCGACCCCGGAGGGTCGGGCTGCGCTCGGTGCAGCGGTCGGGGAGGCCCGGCTCCGCGGCACCCGCGTGGTCGTGGTGCTCAGCGCCCGGCCCGACGAGAGCGCCGAGCGTCGGGCGGAGACGGACGCGGCCCTGGCCGCGGCGTCGGCCGAGCTCACCGCCGAGGGCGTCGAGCACGAGGTGCGACGCCTGGAGGGCGGCGACGCGGCGGACGACCTCATCACGACCGCGGAGCAGATCGACGCGTGCCTGATCGTCCTGGGCCTGCGCCGGCGCAGCCCGGTCGGCAAGCTGATCCTCGGGGCGAACGCGCAGCGCGTGCTCTTCGACGCCCCCTGCCCGGTGCTGACGGTCAAGCCCACCGCCTGAGCGCCGGCCGTCCCGACCGGCGGCGCGCAGGTCGGGACCGGCGGGGAATCCTGCGGGCCCGTCGTCCGTTGGACGCTCAGAGCCCCGCACTCCCACGCCTGCCGTGGTGGCGTCGTGCTGCCGTCGCCCCGTGCTGCCGTCACCCGCCCGGTCCTCCGGCCGGGTGCCCGCGGGGTCGGTACAATATCCGTCAGTCTCCCGGTCCTTCGGATCCTCCGCAGATCCGGCTGCCGCGCTGCCGAAAGGTCCTTCGTGACGTCCCAGACCCCCCATCCCGCACTCCCGCGCGAGTTCGAGCACCCCGCTCTCCAGGAGCTGGTGATGCGCGGCCGCACGCACGGCTCCGTCGACACGCAGTCGGTCCGTCTCGCCTGCGAGGCCGCCGGCGTCGAGGGGCCCAAGCGCCTGCGGGCCGTCGTGCGTGGGCTGGGCACGGCCGGCATCGACGTCCGTGACCTCGGCTCCGCCGGTCGCGCGGTCGCCGCGACGAGCGCGAAGACCCGCCCGTCCGCCAAGGCGTCGGTGTCGCGGACCCCGCGGGCCTCGGCCGTGACGACGACGTCGACGACCGACGCCGCAGCCGACGAGGCCGCGCCCGCCACCCGCGCCCCCGCCCGCGCCAAGACGGCGACGAAGGCCGCGGCGAAGCCGGCGGCGAAGGGAGCGAAGGCCGCCAAGGCCGCGCCCGGCGACGACGAGGTCGAGATCGAGGACGTCGAGATCGAGGACGTCGACGTCACCGACGTCGTCGACGTGGTCGAGGTCGAGGACGGCGACGAGGAGACCGACGCCAAGCCCGCCGCGTCGACCGACAAGGCCGCCGGCAAGGACGAGACCGAGGACAAGGGGTTCGTCTACTCCGACGCCGACGACGACGACGCCCCCGCGCAGCAGGTCGTCACCGCCGGTGCCACCGCGGACCCCGTCAAGGACTACCTCAAGCAGATCGGCAAGGTCGCCCTCCTCAACGCCGAGCAGGAGGTCGAGCTCGCCAAGCGCATCGAGGCCGGCCTGTTCGCCGAGGAGAAGCTCGCCGAGACCCGCGACCAGCTCGAGCCGCGCCTGCGTCGCGAGCTCGAGTGGATCGCGCAGGACGGCCGCCGCGCCAAGAACCACCTGCTCGAGGCCAACCTCCGCCTCGTCGTCTCCCTCGCCAAGCGGTACACCGGTCGCGGGATGCTCTTCCTCGACCTCATCCAGGAGGGCAACCTCGGCCTGATCCGTGCGGTCGAGAAGTTCGACTACACCAAGGGCTACAAGTTCTCCACGTACGCCACCTGGTGGATCCGGCAGGCGATCACGCGCGCCATGGCCGACCAGGCCCGCACCATCCGCATCCCGGTGCACATGGTCGAGGTCATCAACAAGCTCGCCCGTGTGCAGCGCCAGATGCTCCAGGACCTGGGCCGCGAGCCCACGCCGGAGGAGCTGGCCAAGGAGCTCGACATGACGCCCGAGAAGGTCGTCGAGGTCCAGAAGTACGGCCGTGAGCCCATCTCCCTGCACACGCCCCTCGGCGAGGACGGCGACAGCGAGTTCGGCGACCTCATCGAGGACTCCGAGGCGGTCGTCCCCGCGGACGCGGTGAGCTTCACGCTGCTGCAGGAGCAGCTGCACCAGGTGCTGGACACGCTGTCGGAGCGGGAGGCCGGGGTCGTCTCCATGCGGTTCGGCCTCACCGACGGCCAGCCGAAGACGCTCGACGAGATCGGCAAGGTCTACGGCGTGACGCGCGAGCGCATCCGCCAGATCGAGTCCAAGACGATGTCGAAGCTGCGGCACCCGTCGCGCTCGCAGGTGCTGCGCGACTACCTCGACTGAGCACGACGCGCGTCCGCCCGGCCGCGCGCAGAGCAGAGGACCCCCGCGACCGTCGAGGTCGTGGGGGTCCTCTGCTTCCTCGCCGGTGGCGCGGCGGCGGCCCGTGCGGCGGGACGCGACGAGGCCCGGACCTCACGGTCCGGGCCTCGTGGTCGGTGCGCGTCGGGGCGCGCGTGTCGGGTCTGGCGTCAGACGGTCGCTCCCGCCCCGTGCTCGGCGTGCAGACGATCGGTCTCGTCCTGCACGTGCGTCGCCACGGAGGAGAACTTCGGGGCGTGCTCCCGCGCGTGGTGAGCGCAGAACAGCAGCTCTCCCACCGGCAGCACGACACGGACGTAGGCCTGAGCGTTGCAGCGGTCGCAGCGGTCGGCTGTCGTCAGCGGGGCCATCGAGTCGGTCGTCGTCCCAGTCACGCCTCCATACAACCATCGGTTCGCGCGATCGTTCCCCTCAGGGGCGGGTGGTTCGCTCTCTGCGTACAAGATCGTTGCGTCCCGACAACATGTTCGTGACACCGGCGCGGGCATCTCGGGCGTCGCCGTCACACGTCCGACACGTGGACGCCGCCGTGCCGGTCGCCGGACACGCGCCGCGGGCCTGCGCCGGCGCCGGGCGTCGCCGCGGGGGCGTGGGCGGGCGCGACTACCATCGGGGCCGTGACGACCACCTCGGACCCGACCGGCTACACCGCCCGGCACCTGTCGGTGCTCGAGGGCCTCGAGGCCGTGCGCAAGCGCCCCGGCATGTACATCGGCACCACCGACAGCCGCGGGCTCATGCACTGCCTCTGGGAGATCATCGACAACTCGGTCGACGAGGCGCTCGGCGGTCACGGCGACCGCATCGCGGTGATCCTGCACGCGGACTCCTCGGTCGAGGTGCACGACAACGGCCGCGGCATCCCCGTCGACGTGGAGCCGAAGACCGGCCTGACCGGCGTCGAGGTCGTGCTCACCAAGCTCCACGCGGGCGGGAAGTTCGGCGGCGGCTCGTACGCGGCGTCGGGCGGCCTGCACGGCGTCGGGGCCTCGGTCGTGAACGCGCTGTCCGCGCGGCTCGACGTGGAGGTCGACCGCGGGGGCCGCACGCACCGCATGACGTTCCACCGCGGTGAGCCCGGCGTCTTCGACGACAGCGCCGGCGTCGGGCCCGACGCCCCCTTCGAGCCGTTCGTCTCCGGCTCCGAGCTCGCCGTCGTCGGCAAGGTGCCGCGGGCGCGCACGGGCACCCGGGTGCGGTACTGGGCCGACCGGCAGATCTTCTCCCCGTCCGCGACCTTCTCCTACGACGAGCTGGTGACCCGCGCCCGGCAGACGAGCTTCCTCGTGCCGGGCCTGGCGATCACGGTGCGCGACGAGCGGGGGCTCGCCGGCACCCCCGGCGAGCACGGCCCGCACGAGGAGACCTTCCTGCACACCGGCGGCGTCGTCGACTTCGTCGACCACCTCGCACCCGACGCGCAGGTCACCGACGTGTGGCACCTCACGGGCGAGGGCTCGTTCACCGAGACGGTGCCGGTGCTGGACGAGCGCGGCCACATGGCGCCCCGCGAGGTCGAGCGCCGGTGCGAGGTCGACGTGGCGGTGCGCTGGGGCACGGGCTACGCGACCGAGGTGCGCAGCTTCGTCAACATCATCGCCACCCCCAAGGGCGGCACGCACCTGGCCGGCTTCGAGGCCGGCCTGCTCAAGACGATCCGCACGCAGGTGACCGCGAACTCCCGCCGGCTGAAGGTCTCGACCAAGGACACCGCCGAGCGGATCGAGAAGGACGACGCCCTCGCCGGACTCACCGCGGTGGTGACGGTGCGGCTCGCCGAGCCGCAGTTCGAGGGCCAGACCAAGGAGGTCCTCGGCACGGGCCCCGTGCGCGGGATCGTGGCCCGGGTCGTGGAGAAGGAGCTCACCGCGCTGCTGACGTCCACGCGCCGCGAGCACAAGGCCCAGTCCGCGCTCCTGCTCGACAAGGTCGTGGGGGAGATGCGGGCGCGCATCTCGGCCCGCAAGCAGAAGGAGATCTCGCGGCGCAAGAACGCGCTCGAGTCGTCGTCGCTGCCCGCCAAGCTCGCGGACTGCCGCATCGACGACGTCGCGCGCAGCGAGCTGTTCATCGTCGAGGGCGACAGCGCCCTCGGCACCGCCAAGCTCGCGCGCAGCTCGGACTACCAGGCGCTGCTGCCGATCCGCGGCAAGATCCTCAACGTCCAGAAGGCGTCGATCAGCGACATGCTGAAGAACGCGGAGTGCGCCTCGATCATCCAGGTCGTCGGCGCCGGGTCGGGGCGCACGTTCGACCTCGAGGCCGCGCGGTACGGGAAGATCGTGCTGATGACCGACGCGGACGTCGACGGCGCGCACATCCGCACGCTGCTGCTCACGCTGTTCTTCCGGTACATGCGCCCGCTCGTCGAGGACGGGCGGGTCTACGCCGCCGTCCCGCCGCTGCACCGCGTCGAGGTCCTGGGGTCCGGGTCGCGCAAGGGCGAGTACGTCTACACGTACTCGGAGGCCGAGCTCGCCGCGACGCTGAAGAAGCTCGACCGTGCCGGTCGCCGCTACAAGGACGACATCCAGCGGTACAAGGGCCTGGGCGAGATGGACGCCGACCAGCTCGCCGAGACGACCATGGACCCCCGGTTCCGCACGCTGCGACGGGTGACCGTCGACGCCGCCGCCCGCGCCGAGCAGGTGTTCGAGCTGCTGATGGGCTCCGACGTCGCCCCCCGCAAGGACTTCATCGTCGCCGGCGCGCAGGACCTCGACCGCTCGCGCATCGACGCCTGACGTCCCTCCGGCCGCAATCCGCTGGCCCGGGGCGCCCGCCCCGGGCCACGCTGGTGCCATGACCGGGACCACCGACACCGCACCCCTGGCCGTCCGGGCCGCCGCACCGCCCGTCCTCGACGAGCCGTCGTCCGCGTCGGGCCTGACGTGGCGCGCGCTCGCGACCGCCGACGCGGCCGAGCTCGCAGCGCTCGTCGCCGTGGTCGAGGACGCCGACGGGGTGCCGTACCGGACGGCCGTCGAGGAGGTCGTCGACGAGCTCGAGGCCCCGTGGCGCGACCTGTCCCTCGACACCCGGGTCGGCGTCGACGCCGAGGGGCGCATGCGGGCCTGGATGAGCGTCGACGCCCCGCCCGGCGACGAGTCCGTCGTCCGCGTCTTCCTCGGCGGCGGGGTCGACCCCGCGTGGCGGGGACGCGGCATCGGTCGAGAGCTCGTGCGGTGGGCGACGGGACGGGCGCGCCAGGTGCTGGCGACGTGCGGCAAGGACGCGCCCGCGCGGATCGCGACCCACGCGGAGGACGTCGCGACGGGCACGGTGCGCCTGTACCGCGCGGCCGGCCTGACCCCGATCCGGTACTACACCGAGATGCGCCGCCCCCTGTCCGGGCCGCTGCCGCCGGTCCCCGCGCTCGACGGCCTCCGGGTCGTGCCGTGGAGCCCCGAGCTCGACGACGCCGTGCGCCTGGCGCACAACGAGGCCTTCGCCGACCACTGGGGCAGCGAGCCGCGCACGGCCGAGCAGTGGGCGCAGGGCCGCTCGATGTTCGCGCCGACGTGGAGCTTCGTCGCGGTCGACGACTCCGGCGAGGTCGCCGGCTACGCGCTCTCCGGCCGGTTCGAGCAGGACTGGGACGTCGCCGGGTACCGCTCGGGGTACACCGAGCTGCTCGGGGTGCGCCGCGCGTGGCGGGGTCGGAAGGTCGCCGTGGCGCTGCTCGCCACGGTGATGCGCGCGTACGCGACCGACGGCATGGCCTACGCCGAGCTCGGCGTCGACACCGCCAACCCGTCGGGCGCGCACGGCCTGTACGCCGCCCTCGGGTACGAGGTCGCGCACTCCTCGACGATGCTCAGCATCGAGGTCTGATCGTCCGCGGGCCGGCGCACGCGGCGCCCGGCGCGACGCCACCGGACCGGATCGACCCCCGTCGGGCGGCGCGGCGCGCGGCCTGCGCCGGTTAGGGTCTGTGCCCATGACCGACGTGCTCGACCTGCAGGCCGTGACGATCCGCCGGGGGACGACGACGATCCTCGACGACCTCTCCTGGACGGTCCGTGAGGGGGAGCGCTGGGTGGTCCTCGGCCGCAACGGCGCCGGCAAGACCACGCTGCTGCAGGTGGCGTCGGGCCGCATGCACCCGACGAGCGGCGCGGCGGAGCTGCTGGGCTCGCGCCTCGGTGCGACCGACGTGTTCGAGCTGCGCCCGCGGATCGGGCTGTCGAGCGCCGCGCTCGCGGACCGGATCCCGTCGGGGGAGACCGTCCGTGACGTCGTGCTCACCGCGGCGTACGGGGTCACCGGCCGGTGGCGGGAGGCGTACGAGGAGGTCGACGAGTCCCGTGCGGGCGACCTGCTCGCGGCCTTCGGCGTGGACCACCTCGCGGACCGGTTCTTCGGCACCCTGTCCGAGGGGGAGCGCAAGCGCGTGCAGATCGCTAGGGCGCTCATGAGCGACCCCGAGCTGCTGCTGCTCGACGAGCCCGCCGCGGGCCTGGACCTGGGCGGCCGCGAGGAGCTCGTGGGGGCGCTGGCCGAGCTGGCCCGCGACCCGCGCTCGCCCGCGCTCGTGCTGGTGACGCACCACGTCGAGGAGATCCCCCCGGGCTTCACGCACCTGCTGCTGCTGCGGCAGGGACGCGTCCACGCCGCCGGGCCGATCGTCGACGTCCTCACCGCGGAGAACCTCTCGGGGGCGTTCGACGTGAGCCTGCGCCTCGACCACGCCGACGGGCGCTGGTCGGCCCATGCGGTGACGAGTACCGCGGTCCGCGGCGCGCACTGACGCAGCCGGCACCCGACCGGCGGCAGGGGCGCCGGTCGGGTGCCCTGAAGCCGCTCGTCCGACCACGCGCGGGCAAAGAAGTCGTCTAGGATCGTCACAGGATCCGTGCGGTGGTCCGTCGACCGGTGGAGGTGGGCACGATGGGGTGGCTCTGGTGGGTCGGGGGAGCGCTCGCGCTGGGCGTCCTCGAGATGATCTCGCTGGACCTGGTCCTCATCATGTTCGCCGGCGGGGCGCTCGCCGGTGCCGTGGCGGCGGGTCTGGGCGCACCCGTGCTCGTCCAGGTGGTCGTCGCGGCGGTGACCGCTGCGGTGCTGCTCTTCACGCTGCGGCCGTGGCTGCTGGGCCACCTGCGCCGGCGCGTCCCGCTGCAGGAGACGAACGTCCACGCGCTCGTCGGCCGGGACGCGGTCACCGTGGCGAGCGTCGACGGCGTCACCGGGCGGGTCAAGCTCGCCGGCGAGGTGTGGAGCGCGCGCACCGCCGACGGCTCCACGCTCGCGCCCGGCACGTCCGTGGTGGTGGCGCGGATCGACGGCGCGACGGCCGTGGTCGGCCCCGCGCCGGCGTCGGCCGGTGACGCCGCCGTGCGAGGTCCGCTGACCGCCTGACCGTGAGGGCCCGCGGTGCCACGCAGGGCCGCACGGTGCCGGTGCACGACAGCACGTCCGTCCGACCGTCTTCGGCCCGGGGGCACCGGGTCGCCGTACCGTGCCGCCGCCGGCGGCCCCACCTGGAGGTGTCATGACCGGATCCGAGCCGGGTCAGATCGCTGCGTTCATCGTCCTCGCACTCGTCGTCATCTTCGTCGTCGTCGCTCTCGTCCGTGCGGTCCGTGTCGTCCCGCAGGCCGAGGCGATGCTGGTCGAGCGGCTGGGGCGCTACTCGCGGACCATGGACGCCGGCCTGCACCTGCTGATCCCCTTCATCGACCGCGTGCGCGCGCGTGTGGACCTGCGCGAGCAGGTCGTGTCGTTCCCGCCGCAGCCGGTGATCACGTCGGACAACCTCGTGGTGAGCATCGACACCGTCATCTACTTCCAGGTGACCTCGCCGAAGGACGCGGTCTACGAGATCGCGAACTACATCATGGGCATCGAGCAGCTCACGGTGACCACGCTCCGCAACGTCATCGGCTCGATGGACCTCGAGCAGACGCTGACCAGCCGCGACCAGATCAACGGCCAGCTGCGCGGCGTGCTCGACGAGGCGACCGGGCGCTGGGGCATCCGCGTCAACCGGGTCGAGCTCAAGGCGATCGACCCGCCGGCCTCCGTGCAGGGCTCGATGGAGCAGCAGATGCGCGCCGAGCGGGACCGCCGTGCGGCGATCCTCACGGCCGAGGGTGTCAAGCAGTCGCAGATCCTCACGGCCGAGGGCGAGAAGCAGGCGGCGATCCTGCGGGCCGAGGGCGAGGCCCAGTCGGCGATCCTGCGGGCCGAGGGTGAGTCCCGCGCGATCCTGCAGGTCTTCGACGCCGTGCACCGCGGCGACGCGGACCCCAAGCTGCTGGCCTACCAGTACCTGCAGACGCTGCCGAAGATCGCCTCGAGCCCGTCGAACAAGATGTGGTTCCTGCCGGCGGAGCTCAGCGGTGCGCTGGGCTGGCTCTCCAAGGGCTTCCAGGGCGGCGGCGACGGTCCCGACTACACCCCGCGGCCCGCCGGCAGCTCGCCGCTGGGCGAGGGCGACCTGCCCCCGGTCTCGCTGACCGACCCGAGCGAGGCCCTCGCGGAGGCGCGGCGCGAGTCGGCCGCCGCCACCGCGGACGCCACCAGCGCCGGCAACCTCAGCGGCGTGCCGTTCGACCCGTCGGCCGAGCGCGGGCAGCGCCCGGGTGTCGGCCCGGTGCCGCGGACTGCCCCGCCGGCCACGTCGGCGCCGGTCGAGGACGCGCCGCCCACGGGACCGGCGCTCTGACGCCTGCTCCACGCGCGACCTGACGGCGCCGGCACCCCACGGGTGCCGGCGCCGTCGTCGTCCCGGTGCGCCCGCCCGTGCGCCCGGGCCGCGTCCTGCCACCTGAGCAGTTGCTGAGTGAGCGCTCACTCACTTACTGTCGGCGGGTGCCCACCGACCAGCGCACCGGGCGCGCCGCGCCCCTGCCTCCCGCCGAACGCCGCCGCGCGATCCTGCGCGCCGTCCGTCCCGTGGTCGCCGAACGCGGCCTGGAGGTCACGACCCGTGAGCTCGCCGAGGCCGCGGGCGTCGCCGAAGGCACGCTCTTCCGGGTGTTCGCCGACAAGCGCGCGCTGCTCCGTGAGGCCGCGCTCGACGCCGCCGACGCGTCCGAGGCCGTCGCCGAGCTCGCCGCGATCGACGTGACCGCGCCGCTCGACCGTCGGCTGCACCAGGTCGTCGAGGTCACCGTGGCTCGCGTCGAGCGGGTCATGGTCTGGATGTCGCTCGTGCACCGCCTCGGCCCCGACGACTCCGGCCAGGCCGACGCCGCGCAGGCCCACCAGGCGTGGGCCGCGCGGCAGCGTGACGCGCGCGCCGCCGTCCACGACGAGCTCGCGCGCCTCCTCGCCCCCGACGCCGCCCGGCTGCGGATGCCGGTGACCGACGCCGTCGAGCTGCTCGACGCGCTGCTGCTGGGTGTCGTCGTGCGCGGCGAGCAGGACCGTCGCCGCGGCGTCCAGGCCCAGCCCCTGACGCCTGCCCGCCTGGTGGACCTGCTCCTGCACGGCGTCCTCGCCGACGCCCGTCCCGCCGTGACCGACGCACCCCCCGCCCCCGACCGGAAGGACGGCGCCGACCCATGCTGATGCGCCTGCTCCGCGAGCACCTGCGCCCCTACCGTGGCGCCGTCGTCGCGGTCCTCGTCCTGCAGCTCGTGCAGACCCTCGCGACGCTGTGGCTGCCCAGCCTCAACGCCGACATCATCGACGACGGGGTCGCCCAGGGCGACACCGCCACCATCTGGCGGATCGGCGGGGTCATGCTCGCCGTGAGCCTCGTGCAGGTCGTCGCCGCGATCGCCGCGGTCGGGATCGGCGCCCGCACGGCCATGGCCTTCGGCCGTGACGTGCGGGGCCGGCTGTTCGACCGCGTGCAGGCGTTCTCGCAGCAGGAGATGGGCGGCTTCGGCGCGCCGACGCTCATCACCCGCACCACGAACGACGTCCAGCAGGTGCAGATGGTGGTGCTCATGACCTTCGTGTTCCTCGTCATGGCGCCGCTCATGCTCGTCGGCGGCGTGATCATGTCGCTGCGCGAGGACGTGCCGCTGTCCGGGCTGCTGCTCGTCGTGGTGCCGGTCCTCGTGGTCGCGATCGGGCTGATCGTGTCGCGGATGGTGCCGTGGTTCCGGCGCATGCAGCAGCGCATCGACGCCGTGAACCGGGTGATGCGCGAGCAGCTCACGGGCGTGCGGGTGGTGCGGGCGTTCGTGCGCGAGCGGGCCGAGGCCGCGCGGTTCGACGTCGCCAACCGTGACCTGTACACGGCGTCGCTGAGCACGGGCCTGCTCATGGCGCTGATGTTCCCGCTGGTCATGCTCGTGATGAACGTGTCCAGCGTGGGTGTCGTGTGGTTCGGCGCCCGTCGCGTCGACGCCGGCGAGATGCAGATCGGGGCGCTCATCGCGTTCCTCAGCTACATCATGTTCGTGCTCATGGCCGTGATGATGAGCTCGATGATGGTCGTCATGGTCCCGCGGGCCATGGTCTCCGCCGAGCGCATCGGCGAGGTCCTCGACGCCGAGCCCACGGTGCTGCCCCCGCAGCAGCCCGTCGCGTTCCCCACCGACCCGACCGCCGGCGGGCGGCTCGAGCTGCGGGACGTGGAGTTCCGGTACCCCGGTGCGGAGGAGCCGGTGCTGCAGGGCGTGTCGTTCGTCGCCGAGCCGGGGCGCACCACCGCGATCATCGGGTCCACCGGCTCGGGCAAGAGCACCCTGCTCAACCTCGTGCCGCGGCTCTACGACGTGACCGGCGGGCGGGTCCTCGTCGACGGCGTCGACGTGCGCGACGCGGACGCCGACGCGCTGTGGTCGCGGGTCGGTCTCGTCCCGCAGCGCCCCTACCTGTTCTCCGGCACGGTGGCCAGCAACCTGCGGTTCGGGCGGCCCGGGGCGACCGACGACGAGCTGTGGGAGGCCTTGGAGGTCGCGCAGGCGCGCGACTTCGTCGAGGCGCTCGCCGAGCAGCTCGAGGCTCCCGTCGCCCAGGGCGGCACGAACCTGTCCGGCGGGCAGCGCCAGCGCCTGGCGATCGCCCGGGCCCTGGTCCGCCGGCCGCGGGTGTACCTGTTCGACGACTCGTTCTCCGCCCTGGACTACGCGACCGACGCGGCCCTGCGCGCGGCGCTCGTGCCGTGGACCCGCGACGCGACCGTGCTGGTGGTGGCGCAGCGGGTCGCGACGATCCGGGACGCCGACCGCATCCTCGTCCTCGACGACGGCCGCGTCGTCGGCGACGGCACCCACGACGAGCTCCTGGCGGACAACGCCACGTACCAGGAGATCGTGTACTCGCAGCTGAGCGCGCAGGAGGCGGCATGAGCACCACGACCGACCGGCGGCCCGCCGGCCCGCCCCCCGGCGGCCCCCGCCACGGGCCGATGGCCATGGGCGCGGGCATGCCCGTCCAGCGCTCCATGGACTTCCGCGGGTCGCTGCGGCGCCTGCTCGGCGTGCTGCGGCCGGAGCGGCCCCGGCTCGTGGCGGTGCTCGTGCTCGGCGTCCTGTCCGTGGCCGCCGCGGTCACCGGGCCCAAGCTGCTGGGGCAGGCCACCGACGTGCTGTTCAGCGGCGTCGTGTCCCGCGCCCTGGGCGACGTGCTGCCCGCGGGCGGCACCCAGGAGCAGGCCGTCGAGGCGCTGCGTGCCGCCGGGCAGGGCACGTTCGCCGACATGGTCGGCGGGATGTCCGGGGTCGTGCCGGGCGCCGGCGTGGACTTCACGCGGCTGGGGCAGATCCTGCTCGTCGTGCTCGCCGTGTACGTCGCGGCCTTCGTCTTCGGCTGGCTGCAGGGGCGCATCACCGCGCACGCCGTGCAGCGGACCGTCCTGCGGATGCGTACCGACGTGGAGGCCAAGCTGTCGCGCCTGCCGCTGGCGTACTACGACCGTCAGCCGCGCGGGGAGCTGCTCAGCCGGGTCACCAACGACATCGACAACGTCGCCCAGACCATGCAGCAGACCCTGTCCCAGCTCGTGACGTCGCTGCTCACCGTGGTGGGCGTGCTCGCGATGATGTTCTGGATCTCGCCCCTGCTGGCCGTCGTCGCCCTCGTCACGGTCCCGCTCTCGGTGGTCGTCGCGGCCCTGATCGCGAAGCGCTCGCAGCCGCAGTTCGTGGAGCAGTGGGCCGCGACCGGGCGGCTGAACGCGCACATCGAGGAGATGTTCACCGGCCACGCGCTCGTGACGGTGTTCGGGCGGCAGCGGGAGTCCGCGGCCACGTTCGCCGAGCAGAACGAGAAGCTCTACGCGGCGAGCTTCAAGGCGCAGTTCATCTCCGGCACCATCCAGCCCGCGCTCGGCTTCATCTCGAACCTCAACTACCTCGTCATCGCGGTGGTCGGGGGCCTGCGGGTGGCGTCGGGCGCGATGACGCTCGGCGACGTGCAGGCGTTCATCCAGTACTCGCGGCAGTTCACGCAGCCGCTCACGCAGATCGCGTCGATGGCGAACCTGCTGCAGTCCGGCGTCGCGTCCGCCGAGCGGGTGTTCGAGCTCCTCGACGCCGACGAGCAGGAGCCCGACCCCGCGCAGCCCGCCACGCTGCCGCAGCCCGTGCAGGGCCGGGTCGCGTTCGAGGGCGTGCACTTCCGGTACGAGGCCGACGTCCCCCTCATCGAGGACCTCTCGGTCGTCGCCGAGCCCGGGCAGACCGTCGCGATCGTCGGACCCACCGGCGCCGGCAAGACGACCCTGGTCAACCTCCTCATGCGGTTCTACGAGGTCGACGGCGGGCGCATCACCCTCGACGGCGTCGACACCCGCCGCCTGACCCGCGACGACCTGCGCGGCCAGATGGGCATGGTCCTGCAGGACACGTGGATGTACGAGGGGTCCATCGCCGACAACATCGCGTACGGCGTCGACGGCGCCACGCGCGAGCAGGTCGTCGAGGCCGCCGTCGCCACCCACGTGGACCGGTTCGTGCGGACCCTGCCCGAGGGGTACGACACGGTCGTCGACGACGAGGGCGGGTCGCTGTCGGCCGGCGAGAAGCAGCTCATCACCATCGCCCGCGCGTTCCTCGCCGACCCCGCCATCCTCATCCTCGACGAGGCGACGTCCTCGGTGGACACCCGCACCGAGGTGCTCGTGCAGCACGCGATGAACCGGCTGCGCGCCGGGCGCACCGCGTTCGTCATCGCGCACCGCCTGTCCACGATCCGCGACGCGGACGTGATCCTCGTCATGGAGCACGGCTCCATCGTCGAGAAGGGCGCGCACGAGGACCTGCTGGCCGCCGACGGGCCGTACGCCCGCCTGTACCGCAGCCAGTTCGCCGCCGCGTCCACACCCGTGGACTGACCAGCGGTCCGCCGCCGGACCCCCGCCCGACCCGTCGGGCGGTCGCCCACCACCGGGCCGGACGTCCCACCCGCGGGACGTCCGGCCACCGGTGTGGAGCACGTCACCCCTGCGGCCCGGGCCGGGTGCCCGGGGCAGCGCCCGCGCACCGTCATGCTGGGGGTGTGCGAGGACGACGTTGACCGCCCCTGACCCTGCCCCGGCCCGGCTCGTCCGCGACCGGACGACGCTGACCCTGTACGGCCCGTTCGTCGTGTGGGGCTGGCTGCTCTACAGCTTCAACCCCAGCGTGCCGCTGCTCGCCGACGAGCTCGGCGTGACCAGCGCGCAGGCGGGGCTGCACGGCACCGCGATGGCCGCGGGCGGGCTGACCGCCGCCGTCCTCACCCCGCGGGCGGTCCGCACGCTCGGGCGCCGCACCACGATCGTGCTGTCGGCGCTCGTCGTCGCCCTCGGCATCGGCGCGCTCGTCACGGGCACCGCCCTGCCGTGGACCCTGGCGGGCATGCTCGTGACGTCCGTCGGCGGCAACGTGCTCATCTCCGCCGCGCAGGTCGGGCTCGCCCTGCAGCACGGGCGCGCCGCCTCCGCCGCGGTCACCGAGGCCAACGGCGTCGGTGCGGCCGTCGGCCTGCTCGGCCCGCTGGCCGTCGGCGCGGCCGTCACGGCGGGGATCGGCTGGCGTGCGGGCGTCGTCGTGACCGCCGTCCTGGCCGTCGTGTCCGCGCTGCTCGTCGCGCGGCTGCCCACGGGACCGGCACTGACCGGCCGACCGGCCCGACGCACCCCGCAGGCCGTGGCCGCCCAGGCCGCTTCGGCCGTCGCACCCGCCCTCGCGGACCCGGCCCCTGCCGCAGCGGCACCGACCGACGCCCCCCTCGCGCGGGTCCGGAGAGCCACCCCGTGGCTGCTGCTCGCCCTGCTCGCCGCCCTCGCCCTGGAGAACGCCACCACGTACTGGGCCACCGGGCTCGTCGTCGAGCGCACCGGAGCCGACCCCGGCATCGGCGCCGCCACCACCGCCGGCCTGGTCGCCGGCATGGCCGCGATGCGCTTCGTCGTCGGACCGCTCTCGCTGCGCGTGGCCCCCGCCCGGCTGCTCGCCGGCTCGTTCGTCCTCGCCACCGTCGGCTGGGCCGTGCTGTGGACCGCGACCACGCCCGCCGTCGCGCTCGCCGGCCTCGTCGTGGCCGGCCTCGGCTACGGCGCCCAGTACCCCCTCGCGGTGGTCCTGCTGCTCGCCGCCTCGCCCGGCCGCACCGACCGCGCCCAGGCCCAGGCCACCCTGACCGGTGCGCTGGCCATCGGCGTCGCGCCGTTCGTGCTCGGGGCGCTGGCCGACGCAGTCGGCACGCACACCGCGTTCCTCGTCGTGCCCGCCCTGGCCGCGCTGGGCCTGGTCGGGGCCGTCGTCGGGGGGAGCGCGGTCCGGGCCACGGCCCGGCGCCTGGAAGGATCGGACCCGTGGCCCGACCCGACCTCCGACCCGTCACCGGGTCCGACGACCCCCGCCTCGCCGACTACGTCAGCCTGACCGACGTCGCCCTGCGCACCCGCCTCGAGCCGGCGCAGGGCCTGTACGTCGCGGAGAGCTCGACCGTGCTGGGCCGTGCGCTGCGCGCCGGCCACCGGCCCCGGTCGGTGCTCCTGGCGCCGCGCTGGCTGCCCGACGTCGAGGCCATGCTCGTCGACGTCCCCGGCGACGACGCGGTACCCGTGTACGTCGCCGACGAGCCCGTCCTGGAGTCCATCACCGGCTTCCACGTGCACCGCGGCGCGCTCGCGGCCATGCACCGGCCCGTGCTGCCCTCGGTCGCCGACGTCCTGGCGGGCGCGCGCGGGGGAGCGGGCGCCCGGCGGGTGGCGGTGCTCGAGGACCTCGTCGACCACACCAACGTCGGTGCGGCGTTCCGCTCGGCGGCTGCGCTCGGCGTCGACGCCGTGCTGGTCACGCCGCGGTGCGCCGACCCGCTGTACCGGCGCAGCGTGCGGGTGTCCATGGGGACGGTCTTCCAGGTGCCGTGGACGCGCGTCAACCCGTGGCCCGGCGGCATGGACGCGCTGCGCGCGGCCGGGTTCGTGGTCGCGTCGCTCGCGCTGTCCGACGACGCGGTGGACCTCGACGCGCTCGTCGCGGACGTGCCCGAGCGTCTCGCGCTCGTGCTGGGTGCCGAGGGCGACGGGCTCAAGCCCGCGACCGTGGCCGCCGGCGACCTGACCGTGCGGATCCCCATGGCCGGCGGGGTCGACTCGCTCAACGTGGCGGCGGCCGCGGCGGTCGCGTTCTGGGCCACGCGGGTGCCTGCGTGACGGTGCCCTCCGTGGGTCCCGGGCCGGTGGACGACCCGCTGGCCCGGCTCGACGCCCGGCAGCGCGCCCTGCTGGACGCGTGGCTGCCCGGTGCTGTCGTGCGCGCCGACCACTCGTGGGGGTTGGTCCCGACCCGCGTGCTGGAGGTCGAGCACGCGGGGGAGCGGTACGCCGTCAAGGCTGCGGGCCCGGACGACACCCACCTGCCCCGCGAGCTCGAGGCGCACCGCCGGTGGACCGGCCCGTGGGTCCGCGCCGGTCGCGGCCCGGAGCTCGTGCACGCCGACCCGGACGCCCGGCTGCTGGTCACGCGGTGGGTGCCCGGCGACCTCGCCGCGGGGACGCCCGCGCAGCACGACCCCGACGTGCACCGCCAGGCCGGGGCCCTGCTCGCTGCCCTGCACGCCCAGGAGCGGGTGGTCGACGCCCGGATCGAGGCGCGCGAGAACACCCGCGCGCTCGCGTGGCTGGACCGCCCGCACGGGCTGGCTCCCGACGTCGTGCGCCGGGTGCGCGACGTGCTGGCGGCGTGGGAGCCGGGACCGGTGCCGATCGTGCCGACGCACGGGGACTTCCAGCCCCGCAACTGGGTGGTCGCCGACGGCGTCGTGCGCGTCATCGACCTGGGCCGGGCCGCGCTGCGCCCCGCGGCGAGCGACCTCGTCCGCATGTCCGCCCAGGAGTGGCGCCGGGACCCCGCGCTGGCGGACGCGTTCGTCGAGGGGTACGGCCGCGACCCGCGCGACCCGGCGACGTGGTGGGTCACGTGCCTGCGCGAGGGCGTCTGCACGGCGGGGTGGGCGCGGATGGTCGGGGACGCGCCGTTCGAGGCGCAGGGGCTGCGGATGGTCGACGAGGCCCTCGTCCGGCTGTGACCTTCACCCGGGCGAAAGCGGACGAAACCGTGGGAAACGCTCTGTGACACGCGTCACTCTGATGTGCGCCCGGGCGGCCCGGGCGTGACACCAGGGGGAACCATGTCTCGTCGTCCTGCTCTTCTCGCCGTCGCCACGTGCGTCGCGGTGCTGGTCGCGCCGTCCGTCGCCGCCGCGGCCCCGCCGCCGCTCGCGTGCGGGGCGACGCTCACGGTCGACACCGCGCTGCGCCGCGACCTGACCTGCGTCGGTGACGGGCTCGTCCTCGGGCCCGACGTCACGCTCGACCTGCGCGGGCACACCCTGCGCGGCTCCGGGGCCGGCGTCGGGCTGCTGGTCAGCTCCGCGGGGGAGGCCGAGATCCGCAACGGCACGCTCACCGGCTGGGGCACGGCCGTCGACACGCTGGGCGTCGAGGACGCCGACGTCGGCCCGCTGACCGTGGACCGCGTCCGGCTGCGCGGCAACGCGACCGGCGTCGACGCGTCGGGGGAGGACGGCACCGGCCGGTTCCGCAAGCCCACCACGATCACGCGGTCGAGCGTCGTCGGGCACACCGCGATCGGCGTCGACGGCGGGTGGTTCGCCGAGATCACCGTGGACCGCACGACCGTCGCCGACAACGCGGTCGGCCTGTGGAGCGAGGGGGACGCGACGATCACCCGGTCCCGGTTCGACCGCAACGCGCGCGCGGTCATCGGCACCGAGGCGTCCGTCGGCGTGGACAGGTCGTCGTTCCGCGACAACCCGCAGGCCGTGGTCACGTACGGCACCGGATCGACGGTCGTGCACGGCAGCCGGTTCGTCGGGTCCGACGTGGCGGTGCACGGCGGTGGCGCCGTGGTCGACGTCAGCGCCTCGACCTTCACCGCCAACGGGCGTGCCGTGGTGCTCGGCACGTGGGGCGGGACCGTCGCGGGCAACGTGCTGCGGTCCAACGGGGAGGCGATCGCGCTGGACGGGGAGTGGCTCGACGGCGCGACGGTGCAGGACAACGTGCTGCGGCGCAACGGCGAGGGGATCGTCCTCGAGCCGGTCGACGCCGCGACCGGCGTGGGCGGCAACGACGTGCGGGGGAGCACGGGGCGGGGGATCCATGTGCCGGGGGCCACGGACCTCGGCGGCAACACCGCCCGCGGCAACGGCAGCTCCCCGCAGTGCGTCGGCGTCGTCTGCGCCCCGTCCTGAGCGATCGCGCCAGGCGTCAATAACGGAAACAGGCGCCGTGCCACCTCGCGCCGCTGCACGGCTGCCCCGGCCGCGCCGGCGATGCCGGGGCGAGGGTGTCGCGGCGGAAGCCGCTGCGACATCCTCGCCCGGCGCGTCAGGGACGGGTGCGTGCCAGCTCGGGGTAGACGACCTCGAGCGGGGCGCTGAGCCCGGCCTTGACCTGGACGGACGTCTCGTCGCCGAGCACCTCGTACTCGTCGGCCTCGACCGCGTCGAGCACCGTCGTGACGAGGTCGGCCGGGTCGGTCTTCGGGCCGTCGGCGCCCGCCGCCATGGCGGTGTCCACCCATCCGACGTGCACCCCCACGACGTGCACGCCCTGCGGTGCGAGCTCCAGCCGCAGCGAGTTCGTCGCCGACCAGAGCGCCGCCTTCGTCGCGCTGTAGATCCCGGCGACGGCGTACCAGCTCATCGCCGAGTGCACGTCGACGATCGCCGCGTCCTGCGCCGCCACGAGCTGCGGGGCGAAGGCGCGGGCGAGGAGCAGCGGGCCGACGAGGTTGGTCTCGACGCTCGTCCGGATCTCCTCGTCGGTGTGCGTGAGGATGCCGGCGCTGGAGACCGCGACGCCGGCGTTGTTCACCAGCACGGTGACGTCCGGGGCGGCCTGTGCGGCGGCGCGGATCGACTCCGGGTCGGTGACGTCCAGGGTCAGCGGGACGATGCGCTCGTCGTCCCAGGTGCGGGGCGTGCGGGCGGTGGCGTAGACCTTCGCCGCGCCGCGGGCGAGGAACTGGTGCACGAACTGCGTGCCGATCCCGCCGTTCGCGCCGGTGACCAGGACGACTGCTCCGTCGAGGGTGGGCATGGGTGCTCCTTCAGCTCAGGTGCGTCCCGGGTGGGGCGCGGGAGGAGCCGTCCGGCGCCTGCGGGGTCGCAGGTCCGGGCGGCGGTGCGCCGCCGCCGCGTGGAACAATCAGCAGTCGCACATCTGAGCCCACGCGGTAGTGACTTCACTCGGAACTGAGCGTGCTCACACTCTATTCCCGGAGGATCCCATGCCCGGCACCCCTCGTCCCCAGGGTCGGCGCGAGCGCAACAAGCAGGACAAGCTCGAGCGGATCACCGCTGCCGCGCGCGAGCTCTTCGCCGAGCGCGGGGTCGACGACGTCACCACCCAGGAGATCGCCGAGCGCGCCGACATCGGCGCCGGGACCCTGTTCCTCTACGCCAGGAGCAAGGGTGAGCTGCTCCTGCTCGTGCAGAACGCCGCCTACGGCGAGGCGCTGGCCCGCGGGGTGCAGGCCGCCGGGTCGGCCACGGACGTCGTCGACGCCGTGCTCGCCATCGTGCGACCCGTCGTCGAGTGCAACCGCAGGCAGGTCGACAACGGGCGCACGTACCTGCGCGAGATGGTGTTCGGCGACCCCGAGGAGCCGCACCACCGCGAGGCCCTCACCATCGCCGGGCAGACCGAGGAGGCCGTCGCGGACGTGCTGCGCCGCCACGGGGGCGTGCACGACGACGACGCGGCCAGCCTGGCCCGCGTCGTGTCCGCGGTGATGTTCCTGGCGATGGCCGCGAGCGTCTCCGTCGACGCCGGCGTCGACGACCTCGTCGCGGACATCCGCCGTCAGGTCGGGGCGGTGCTGCGCCCCGCCGCCCGCTGACCGGGGTCCAGGAGGGCGTCGACCCTGCGGCGGCTACGCCAGCGCCAGCCCTTCGACGACCTCGACGCCGGGTGCGCGCAGCAGCAGCGCGCCCGGCAGGCTGATCTTCGAGCGTCGCACGCCCGAGCCGATGACCACCGTGCCGCCGGCATCGGTGACGTCGGTCCCCACGCGCGCGTCGGCCAGCATCCGGTACCCGTCGGGGAGCCCGAGCGGCGTGATCCCGCCGTACTCCATCGTCGACTCCTCGGTCGCCCGCTCCATCGGCAGGAACGACGCCTTGCGCACGTCGAGCAGCCGCTTGACGGCGTTGTTGACGTCGGCGCGCGTGGTGGCACGCACGAGGCACGCCGCGACCCGCTCGACGCCCTCGCGCCGCCCGGCCACGAGCACGCAGTTCACGGACGCCGCCAGCGGCAGGTCGTAGGCCTCGGTCATGGCCGCCGTGTCGGCCAGGTCCGGGTCGATCGCGGCGACGAGGACGGCGTCCGCGACCTCGGGCTCGACGACGGCCCACCCGCTGATCATCGCGTGCGTGCGCTCCGCGAGCAGGTCCGGACGGTCGACGGCACGCTCCCACGTCAGGGAGCCCAGGTGCGAGGTGGTCACGGCTCGCAAGGCTAGGGCACGGCGGCCGGGCCGCAGGAGCAAGGTCGCCGGTCGTCGGCACACTGCCCGGGTAGGGGCGCCACGTCGTGCCGCCCAGGGAGCGGCAGGAGCAGGTGGCCCGTGGGACTGCGCCGACGACGTCCGTCCGCGGCCCGGACGTGCGTCCTGGCTGTGCTTGTCGCGCTCGTGCTGGCGTCGTGCGCCTCGACGAGCACGACAGCCGCGGACCCCGACGTGTTCGTCGGGATGTTCGCCGGCTCGACGGCCGACTACGACCCCGTGGACTCGCGCGAGG
Source organism: Cellulomonas oligotrophica (assembly GCF_013409875.1). Taxonomy (GTDB): domain Bacteria; phylum Actinomycetota; class Actinomycetes; order Actinomycetales; family Cellulomonadaceae; genus Cellulomonas; species Cellulomonas oligotrophica. The sequence goes on along the minus strand of NZ_JACCBK010000001.1, from coordinate 554,949 downwards.
TGCTGGCCGAGATGTCCGACCTCGTCGTGGAGGGGACCGTCACCGCGGTGACCGACGGTCGCCTGTGGGGGCGGGGCGAGGACGACCCCGCCGCGAACCGATCGGTCGTCCTCAACGTCACGGTCACCGACGTGCACGTCGGGACACTTCCCGACGGTGCGGACGGGGTCGTCTACGTGGAGCTGCCGTCCCCGGGCGGGGTCGGGGCCCAGGTGTACGAGGAGCACCTCCCCGCGGACCTCGCCGGGGTGTTCTATCTCGTCCCGGCGGGCGAGCCGGGCGAGATCACGCCGATCCAGGACAGCACCGCCGGCCGTCCCGAGGGGCAGCCGCTGTTCCAGACGACGAACCCGCAGGGGATCGTCCTGGACACCGGGACCCAGGCCCGCCAGCTCGTGGAGGGCACGCCGTTCGGCGAGGCCGACCTGACCGAATTCCTGCCCGACGCCGAGCGCTTCCCGGTCGCGCCCGACAGCACCTCCGAGCCCGACGTGACGCCCCGCTGACCGCGTGCCGGCCGTGACCGGTCGACCGGTGGCGGTGCAGCGCGAGGCCGGGGAGCTGGCAGGCGGACCTGCTCGTGCGTCGGGGCTCCGCAGGTCGACGCGTCCCAGGCGTGGTCGTGTCCCTCGATCGGGTGGCATCGGTGCTGACCGGTGCGCTGAGCCGCTCGGGCGTCACCTGATCGAGGGATGGGGCGGTCGGGCCGTCCGAGGGCCCATGCCACACTGTGTCCGTTTTGCCCCCGATGTCGTTTGGAGCACCTGTGCGCCCCCCTGTCCTGCGGACGCGATCCGCCGCTGCTGTCGCCGGCCTCGCGACCCTCGCCCTGCTGTCCGGCTGCTCGTTCGGAGCGGCCGACGACACGACCGGAGGGTCGGGCGGCTCCGCGCAGTCCGCGTCGGGGGAGGGCTCGGACGCGCGTGTCGACGAGATCGACGCCGAGGACGTGCTGATCTCCGAGACGTTCCCGCTCGTCAGCAACCCCGACGACACCACGACGATCGGTGTGCAGTCACTGACCGTCGAGGGCAAGACGATGGTGCTGCGGCTGATCGTGACGCCGGACTTCGCGAGCATGAGCAACTCGGACGAGATCCGGCTGTACGACGCGTTCGACGACACGTACGACCCGGTCCTGATCGACCGGGAGAACCTCAAGGAGTACTCCGTCATCAACGAGGCCGGCACGGCGTTCGCCGCTCCGTACACGCGGGAGACGCCCAACGGGACCCCGACGCTCGCGTGGTTCGCGTTCGCCGCCCCGGAGGACGACATCGCGACCATCGACCTGCTCGTGCACCCGGACTGGCCGGAGCTGCTCGACATCCCGATCACGCGATGAGCACTCCGACGAGCCGCCTCGCCGCCCGGGCAGCCGCGACCATGACCGCGGCCGCGCTCGGTGCGGTGCTGCTCGTGGCCCCCGCCCAGGCGGAGGACTTCCACGACCCGGCAGACCTGCCCGAGGTGACCGCGCAGCTGGCCGCGGACTCGGTGCGGGTCTTCGCGGTGCAGGGCTCCGTCGAGGCGTTCTCGCCCGACGGCTCTGTCGAGGTGATCGAGGAGGAGGTGCGCAGGGACGGCGAGGAGACGGTCGTCACGCTCTCCTCGGACATCCTCTTCGAGCCCACGAAGGCCGAGCTGCCGCCGACGGCCCCGGACAACCTCGACGAGGTGCTCGAGGACGCTCCACGGGGCGCGGAGGTCACGATCACCGGCCACACCGACTCCGTCGGTGACGACGCGAGCAACCAGCTGCTGTCCGAGCAGCGGGCCCGGGCGGTGGCCGACGCGGTCGCGACGGCCCGACCCGACCTCGTGCTGACCGTGGCGGGTCGCGGCGAGAGCGAGCCCGCGCAGGCCGAGACGCCCGGCGACACCGCCGACAGCTACGCCCGGGCCGCGAACCGCCGGGTCGAGATCCGCTACGTCGGCTGAGCACCTGAAGACACGCTGCGGACCCGTGGCCCACGGGTCCGCAGCGTGCTCGTGCGAGCGGATGCCCCGGCGTCAGGGGCCCAGACGGGCACCGCCGTTGACGGCCAGGACCTGGCCCGTGATCCACGCCGCGTCGGGCGACGCCAGCCAGTGCACGGCGCCGGCGACGTCGTCCGGGACGCCCGCGCGCCCGAGCAGGGTCTGGGCGACGAGGGCGTCGTGGCGCCCCGAGCGGCCCTGCGGGGAGAACAGCTCGGTGTCCTGGACGTACCCGGGGGAGACGGTGTTCGCCGTGATGCCCTCAGGCCCGCCACGCGCCGCCAGGTCGTAGCCCCACCCCACCAGACCGGCCTTCGCCACCGCGTACGCGCCACCGCCCCCGCGTTGCGCGGCGATGGAGCTGATGCTGACCACGCGACCGCCGGGACGGGCCAGCGAGGGCCACAGCGCCTCGGTGAGCAGCACCGCCGAGAGCAGGTTCGCGTCCAGGGTCGCGCGCAGCCGGGCGAACCTGCCGGGCAGCCCCTCGCCGTCCACCGCGGGGAACCCGCTGGCGTTGTTGACGAGGACGTCGACCTGCCCGCCGTCCAGCGCGTCGACGGCGTGCAGCACGTCGTCGTCGTCGGTCAGGTCGGCGCGGACCGCCCGCACGCGGTCGGGGTGGGCGGCGACGATGCGGTCGAGCACGTCCTGGCGGCGGCCGACGACCACGACGTGGTCCCCGCTCGCGACGAACCGCTCCGTGATCGCGCGCCCCATGCCCGTCCCGCCCCCGGTCACCACCACCGTCCGCGCCATCACGCGCCCCTTCCGTAGGTCAGCCACGTCTCGTCGACGACGTAGCCCACAGCACGGTTCACCGCGAGGCTCGCGGCGTTCTCGCCCGCACCGCCCGTGCGCAGGGTCCCCACGCCCTCGGCCCGCAGCGTCCGGACGGCGAGGGCCTTGACCGCGGCACCCAGGCCGCGACCCCGGTACCCACGGTCCGTCGTGGTGAACGCGGTCTCGGCGTGCGTGCCGTCCACGTCGACGACCGTCACCGCGACGAGACGCCCGTCGACCCGAGCCCCGAAGGTGCGCGACGGCGGGGTCAGGGCAGCCCGTGCCGTCACGGGCGTCAGCGGCTCGTGCGACGTGGCCGGGCCGGTGGGGAAGTCCGCGCAGGTGGCGGCGTCGAGGGCGAGCAGGTCGTCCGCGTCGGCCGGGCCCAGCTCGGCCACGTCGGCGTCGGCCCGGGCGATGAGCGCGTCGAGGTGCGCAGGCCCGTGGTCGACGTGGTGGGCTCCCCACGAGGTCGAGACGACGACGAGGCCGTCGCGCTCGAGCCCGGGGCGGCGGGGGTCGTCGTCGCGGACGACGACGGCTGCGGTGGTCACGGCGGCATGGTGCCGCACGGACGGTGCCCACGTCAGGCTCATTCGCCGCGGGCCCGCCGGATCAGCGCTGGTAGGTGCCGACGAGGACCGCGCGGGCCAGGGTGTGGAAGGTCAGGACGCAGGCGGCCGCCCCCGGGGTCGTGCCGGCGTCCAGGCCGAGGTCGTCGGTGTCGAGGGCGTGCACGACCGCGAAGTAGCGGTGCACCTGGTCGCCGGGCGGCGGGGCGCAGCCGACGTACCCGGCGACGCCGTCGTCGCCGCGCAGCTGGAACGCCCCGGCGGGCAGGGCGGCGCCGTCAGGGGTGCCGGTGCCGCGGTCGAGCGCGGTGACCGTGGCGGGCAGCCCGAGGACGGTCCAGTGCCACCAGCCGGCGACGCCGGGCGCGTCGGGGTCGAACACGCTGACCGTGAAGCCGCGGGTCTCGTCGGGGAAGCCCGACCACGCGAGCTGGGGCGAGACGTCGGACCCGGCGTCGGTGTGGGTGTGCACGTCGGGGATCCGCTCGCCGTGCACCCAGTCGGTGCTGGTGAGCGTGAAGGCGGGCACCGCGGGCAGCAGCGCGTACGGGTCGGGTGCGACGGGGCGGGTCAGGGACGCGGCCACGGGGACCTCCGGGTCGGCCCGGCGCCGGTCGCCGGGCGGCTCACCCCATCCTGGTGGTGGGCAGCGTGCCCCGCACGTGCGCGCGGGCGTGCTCCAGCGCGGCGCCGAGGTCGTCGAACAGGTGGTCCGGGTCCTGCAGGGCGTCGATGACGCCGACGCCCTCGGCGAGGCGACGGTGCTCGGGGCGCAGGCCCTTGAGCAGCACGTGGATGCCGCGCCGGCGCAGGTCGGTGACGACGTCGGCCAGGGCGCGGGCCCCGCTGGCGTCGAGCACGCGCACGGCGCCCAGGCGCAGGACGACGACGCGGACGTCGCTGACGAGCGCGAGCTCGTCGAGGAAGCGGCGCACGTCGGCGAAGAACAACGCCCCGTCGACCCGGTAGACGGCGATGTGCTCGTGCAGCAGGGCGTGCTCGGCGTCGGCGCCGAGGGTGTCGCCGTCCGCGCCGGGCAGGGGCTCGCGGTGCAGGCCGCTGCTGCGGGCGACGGCGCGCAGCGCGAGCACCGCGGCCACGGCGACACCCACCTCGACGGCCATGACGAGGTCGAACGCGACGGTCACGGCCAGCGTCGCGAGCAGCACGAGCGCCCCGGCGCGCCCCGAGCGGCACACCTGCACGGCGGTACGGACGTCGATCATGCGGGCCGCGGTGACCAGCAGCACGGCCGCGAGCGCGCTCAGGGGGATGCGGGCGACCAGCGGTGCGGCGACCAGCACGACGGCGGTCAGGACGACGGCGTGGGTGAGGGCGGCGACGCGGGTGCGGGCGCCGGTGCGCACGTTGACCGCGGTGCGGGCGATGGCCCCGGTGGCGGGCAGGCCGCCGACCAGCCCGGACGCGATGTTGGCCAGGCCCTGGCCGAACAGCTCGCGGTTGGGGGAGGTGCGGCCGATGTCGTCGGCCATGCCGTCGGCGACGCGCGCGGACAGCAGGGACTCCAGGGCGGCGAGGGCGGCCACGGCCAGCGCGGACGAGAACAGGGCGCTCGTGGTGGCCAGGTCGACGACGGGCAGCGACGGGGCGGCCAGCAGGTCCGGGAGGGGGCCGATGCGCGCGACGTCGAGGTGCGCGGCCTCGGCGAGGAGCGTCGCGGCGACGACGGCGAGCAGGGACGCGGGCAGGCCGCGGTGCAGGCGGGGCAGGACGAGCATCACGGTGACGGCGAGCGCGACGACGACCAGCGGGGCGACGGCGGCGGACCAGTCGACGGCGGCGAGGGTGCCCCAGGCGACGAGCGCGGCGTTCTCGCCCGGGCCGGGGGCGGTGTCCAGGGCCAGGGGTACCTGCTGGAGGGCGATGACCACGCCGATGCCGACGGTGAAGCCCTCGACGACGGGCCACGGCACGTACGCGACGAGCCGGCCGAGGCCCAGCACGCCGGCCAGCACGACGATCCCGCCGGCCATGATCGCCACGACGGGGACGGCTTCCGTGCCGTGCCGTGCCACGACGGGCAGCAGGACGACGGCCATGGCGCCGGTGGGCCCGCTGACCTGCAGGTGCGACCCGCCGAGGACGGCGGCGACCGCGCCGGCGACGATCGCGGTGACGAGCCCGGCTCCGGCGCCGAGGCCGGACGCGACGCCGAACCCGAGGGCGAGGGGAAGCGCGACGACCGCGACGGTGAGGCCGGCGACGAGGTCGTGGCGCCAGGAGCGGGGCAGGTCGGCGTAGTCGCTGCGGCGGGGCGCCAGGGCGAGGGCGCGGCGGCGGGCGGAGACGAGCAGCTCGCGGACCGGGGGTGCGGCGGGGGTGCTCACCGGTCCGCCGGTGCGGTCTCGGCCGGTGTGGTGCTGGTCTCGTCGAGCAGGCCGGCGTGCCGGGTCGCGGCGTCGACGAGCACGGCCCGGGCGGCGGCGAGCATGTCGGCGACCGCGGGCAGCGCGAGCGTGTAGTGGACGGCGTTGCCGGTGCGGCGGGCGGTGACGACGCCGGCGCGGAGCAGCACGGCCAGGTGCTGGGACAGGTGGGAGGGCTCGAGGCCGAGGGCGTCGAGCAGCTCGCTGACCTGCCGGTCCTGCTCGGCGAGGAGCTCCAGGGTGCGTACGCGCACGGGGTGCGCGAGCGCCTTGAACAGGTCGGCCTTCACCTCGGCCAGGGGGCGGTCGACGCCCAGGGCGTGCAGGGGCACGGGCTCCTCGCAGATCTGCGTGTGATGACTTGATGGATTCATCACATGGTACGCCCGGCCGGGTGCCCGAGCGGGTGAACCGGTCCGCGCGGATTGACACGTCGGACCTGTGGACGTGTACTGATCGAACAGGTGTTCGATCGGTCTGTCGGCCGTGAGCAAGGAGGTCGACGGTGGGCGTGACGGGCACGGCCGAGCGGGCCGCACGGGCGCGTGCGGCGCTGGCCGCGGCCGAGATGCGCACCGGCGCGCGCCCCGTGCTCGTCCCCGGCGGGTCCGACGCCGTCCGGACGCCGGACGACGCGCACCCCCGGGGCACCGGCCGGGCGTCGGACGCCGCACGCACGCCGGACACGTCGCGCACCCCCGAGCGGCGCACGCCGCGCACCTCGCTGCTCACCAGCGAGCGCCCGCCGCTGCCCGTGCCTCCCGGCACCGAGCGGCTGCTGCCCGACGGGCTGCGTCGCGGCGCCACCACCAGCGTGCTCGGCTCCACCGCCCTGACGCTCACGCTCCTCGCGCACGCCTGCGCCGGCGGGGACTGGGCCGTGGCCGTCGGCCTGCCCGACCTGGGGCTGCTCGCGGCCGCACGGTGCGGCGTCGCGCTCGACCGGTTCGCGCTCGTGCCCGAGCCCGGGCCCGACGCGCTCACCGTCCTGGGCGCGCTCCTCGACGGTGTCGGCGTCGTCCTCGTCGGCCCCGGGGCCGTGCTCGCCGACGCCGACCGCCGGCGCCTGACGGCCCGGGCCCGCGAGCGCGGCGCCGTGCTGCTGACGACCGTCCCGTGGCCCGGTGCGGCGACGGTCCTGACCGTGCAGCAGGCGCGGTGGACCGGCCTGGGCGCCGGTGACGGGCGGCTGCGCACGCGCGAGCTGCGGGTGCGGCGCACGGGGCGCGGCCCGTCCGCGACCCCGCTCGTCGCGGACGTCGTGCTGCCCCTGGCCGCACCCGGCGACGGCGCCCCGTCCGGCCCCGGCCGCGGGACGGCGCCGACGCGGCGCACGGGCCGGCCCGACACGTTGCGGCTGGTCGGATGAGCACGCGGACGACGGTGGTGTGGGTGCCGGACTGGCCGGTGGTCGCGGCGGCCGCGGCGGCGGGGGTGCCGGGGATGGCACCGGCGGCGGTGCACGACGGGCGGCAGGTGACCGCGGCGTCCGCGCTGGCCCGTGCCGAGGGGGTGCGCCGCGGCATGCGCCGCCGGCAGGCGCAGGCGTGCTGCCCCGAGCTGGTGCTGCTGCCCGCGGACGACGCGCGCGACGTGCGGCTGTTCGAGCCCGTCGCGGCCGCGGTCGAGCAGGTCGTCGCCGGGGTGGAGGTGGTGCGGGCCGGGCTGCTCCTGCTGCCCGCGGGCGGGGCGGCCCGCTACCACGGGGGCGAGGAGGCGCTCGCGGAGCGCATCGTCGACCAGGTCGCGCGCGCCACCGGGCACGAGTGCGGCGTCGGGACGGCCGACGGGCTGCTCGCGGCGGTGCTGGCCGCGCGGACGGGCGCGGTCGTCGAGCCCGGGGCGTCGGCGGTGCTGCTGGCCCCGCACGGGGTCGGGGAGCTGGTGCACGCCACGGTCACGCCGGAGCAGGCCGCGGACGTGGCCCGCCTGGTCGACCTGCTGAACCGGCTGGGGCTGCGGACCCTCGGGGCGCTCGCGGGGCTGCCGGCACCCGACGTGCACGCCCGGTTCGGGCGGCTGGGCGCGTGGGCGCGCACGCTGGCCCGCGGCCTGGACGAGCGCCCGCCCGCGCTGCGTCGCCCCGAGGCGGACCTCGAGGTGGTCGCCGATCTGGACCCCCCGGTGGACCGGGTCGACACCGCGGCGTTCGCGGGGCGGCGCCTGGCGGAGGACCTGCACGACCTGCTCCTGGTCCACGCCGTCACGTGCGGGCGCCTGCAGGTGGCGGCGCGCACCGACGACGGGCAGGACCTGGTGCGCACGTGGCGCACGGACCTCGGCGGGTGGGGCGGGCTGACGCCGGCGCGCATCACCGACCGCATCCGCTGGCAGCTCGAGGGGTGGCTGACCGCGGGGGCGGTGGCCACGGCCCGTGACCGGCGGGCGGAGCAGGTGCGCACCGGCCGGGTGCCCGCGGGCGGCCGACGGTCGCACGGGGACGGGTTCGACGACGGGCTCGACCTCGGCCCGGACGACGACGCGCGGGCGGTCGCGCTGGTGCGGCTGACGCTCACGGCGCTGGACGTGACGCCGGCGGGCGCCGAGCAGGGGCGTCTGTGGGGCGGGGCGTCGGGCGGGGACCTGCGCGCGCACCGGGCGCTGGAGCGGGCGCAGAGCATCGTCGGCGGCGCCGGGGTGCTCACGGTGAGCCTGCAGGGCGGGCGGGACGTGCGCGACCAGCTGCACGTGCGCCCGTGGGGCGAGCAGGGGCCGGCGCCGCGGGACCTGGACCGGCCCTGGCCGGGGCGGCTGCCTGACCCGCCGCCGGCGACGGTGCCGTCCGCCCCGCAGCCCGTCGACGTCCGGGCCGGTGACGGGCGGCCGGTCGAGCTCGACGCGCGCGGGCGGCTGAGCGGGGCACCGGCCACCGTCGTCGTCGAGGGCCGGGCCCGGACCGTCGCGGGGTGGGCGGGCCCGTGGCTGCTGACGGACCGGTGGTGGTCGCGCCCGGGGCGGGTGCTGCAGGTGCGCGCGCACCTGCAGGTCGCGTTCGACGACGGCGGTGCGGTGCTGCTCACCTGCACCGGGCGCACCTGGACGTACGAGGGCGGCTATGACTGACCGGCCCCGGTACGCCGAGCTGCACGCGCACTCGGCGTTCAGCTTCCTCGACGGGGCGAGCCAGCCCGAGGAGCTCGCCGCCGAGGCGGCCCGGCTCGGCCTGGAGGCGCTCGCGCTGACCGACCACGACGGGCTGTACGGGGTCGTGCGGTTCGCGCAGGCGGCCCGCGCGGTCGGCCTGCCGACGGTGTTCGGCGCCGAGCTGCACCTGCCGGCCCCGGACGCCCGTCGTCACGGCCGCGAGCGCGCCCCCGCACCGGGGCCGCCGGTCCTCGACCCGCCGACGGGGGTGCCCGACCCGCGCGCGGAGCACCTGCTGGTGCTGGCCCGCGGCCCCGACGGGTACCGGGCGCTGTCGCGCGCCATCGGCGAGGCGCACCTGCGCACGGGGCGCAAGGGTGCCGCCGACCACCGGCTGGAGGTCCTCGCCGAGGCCGCGGCGGGGCAGTGGCTGGTGCTCACCGGGTGCCGCAAGGGGGCCGTGCGCCGTGCGCTGGCAGGCGGCGACCCGTCCGGCCTGCACGGGGTGGCGCCGGGCGGGTTCGAGGCCGCCCGCACCGAGCTCGACCGGCTCGTCGCGCTGTTCGGGCGGGACAACGTGGTGGTCGAGACGACGGTCGTCGGCGACGCGTACGACACCGACCGGGGCGACGCGCTCGCGGCCCTCGCGGCGTCGGCCGGGCTGCCGCTGGTCGCCACGGGCGGGGTGCACCAGGCCACGCCGCGCGACGCGGACCTCGCGCAGGCGCTCGCCGCGGTGCGTGCGCGCTCGTCGGTGGAGGACCTGGACGGGTGGCTGCCCCCGCCGACGGCGCACCTGCGCTCCGCGGCGGAGATGCTCGCGCTGCACCGCCGCCACCCGCACGCCGTGGCCGCGGCCGCGGACCTGGGGGCGCAGTGCGCGTTCGACCTGGCGCTGGTGGCGCCCAGCCTGCCGCCGTACCCGGTGCCGGCCGGGCACACGGAGGCGACGTGGCTGCGCGAGCTGGTGCGTCGCGGCGCGCTGGACCTGTACGGCCCGCCGGAGGCCGAGCGGGTGCCCGGGGCGTGGGCGCAGCTCGAGCACGAGCTGCGCGTCATCGAGGACCTCGGGTTCTGCGGGTACTTCCTCGTCGTGTACGACCTGGTGGACTTCTGCCGCCGGAACCAGATCCTCGCCCAGGGTCGGGGCTCGGCCGCGAACTCCGCGGTCTGCTACGTGCTGCGCGTCACCGCCGTGGACCCGGTGCGGCACGGGCTGCTGTTCGAGCGGTTCCTCGCCCCGGAGCGCGACGGCCCGCCGGACATCGACGTCGACATCGAGTCCGCGCGCCGCGAGGAGGTCATCCAGCACGTCTACGCCACGCACGGGCGCACGCACGCCGCGCAGGTCGCGAACGTCATCACCTACCGGCCGCGCTCGGCGGTGCGGGACGCGGCCCGCGCCCTGGGGTACGACGCGGGGCAGCAGGACGCGTGGAGCCGCACGATCGAACGGTGGGGGTCGCTGCGGGGGGAGGAGGCGCCGAGCCCGTGGTGGACGCTGACGCGCAGCGGCCCCCTGGGGCCGACGCCCGAGCGCGCCGGGGAGGCGTCGGCGGGCGGTCACGACGTCGTCCCGCGGGTGCGGCCGCCGTCGGCGAGCGAGGCGCAGGACGTCCCCGAGCACGTCGTCGACCTGGCCGAGCGGTTCCTGCGGCTGCCGCGGCACCTGGGCATCCACTCCGGCGGCATGGTCATGTGCGACCGGCCCGTCATCGAGGTGTGCCCCGTGGAGTGGGCGCGCATGGAGGGGCGCACCGTCCTGCAGTGGGACAAGGAGGACTGCGCGGACGCCGGGCTGGTGAAGTTCGACCTGCTGGGCCTGGGCATGCTCACGGCGCTGCGGCTGGCGTTCACGCAGGTCGAGCGGCACGAGGGCGTCACGCTCGACCTGCACGGGCTGCCGCACGAGGACCCCGGGGTGTACGCGCTGCTGCAGGCCGCCGACACGGTCGGGGTGTTCCAGGTGGAGTCCCGCGCGCAGATGGGCACCCTGCCGCGGCTGCGGCCGGAGAAGTTCTACGACATCGTCGTCGAGGTCGCCCTGATCCGTCCCGGGCCCATCCAGGGGCAGTCCGTGCACCCGTACATCGAGCGCTCCCGCGAGCGCGAGAAGGTCACGTACCTGCACCCGCTGCTCGAGCCGTCGCTGGGCAAGACCCTCGGGGTGCCGCTGTTCCAGGAGCAGCTCATGCAGATGGCCATCGACGTCGCGGACTTCACGCCCGCCGAGGCCGACCAGCTGCGCCGTGCCATGGGGTCCAAGCGCTCGATGGAACGGATGGAGGCGATGCGCGCCCGCCTCATGGACGGCATGGCCCGCAAGGGCATCGGTCCGCGGGTCCGCGAGCAGATCTACGACAAGCTCAAGGCGTTCGCGGACTTCGGGTTCCCGGAGTCGCACGCGTACTCGTTCGCGTTCCTCGTGTACGCCAGCGCGTGGCTCAAGGTGCACCACCCCGCCGCCTTCTACGCCGGGCTGCTGGCCGCCCAGCCCATGGGGTTCTACTCCCCGCAGTCCCTGGCGGCCGACGCCCGCCGGCACGGCGTCGAGGTGCTGCGCCCCGACGTGCAGGCCTCCGACGTGCTCGCGGTCGTCGAGCGCACCGCCCCGCCACCGCCCGGCGGGGAGCCGCCCCTGGAGCCGCGCCCGAGCGGCACCGGACCCGTCGCCGCGCCCGGCGTCCGCACGGGCGCCGGCGCCGCCCGGCCCCGGTCGTTGGCCGTGCGGCAGGGCCTGACGCAGGTCCGCACGATCGGTCAGGACGTGGCCGCCGCGCTCGTCGCCGAGCGCACCGCCCACGGCCCGTTCGTCGACCTGCGGGACCTGGCCCGCCGGGTCCGGCTGAGCACCGCCCAGCTCGAGGCCCTCGCCACCGCCGGGGCGCTCGACGGCCTCGGCGTCGACCGCCGCGAGGGCCTGTGGGCCGCCGGGGCGCTCGCCCAGGAGGGCCCCGACACCCTGCCCGGGGTGTCCGTGGGCGTCCGGGCCCCGACCCTGCCGGGCCTGTCCGACGTCGAGGTCGCCACCGCCGACGTGTGGGCCACCGGGGTGTCCGTGGACTCCTACCCCACGCAGTTCGTCCGCGCGGGCCTCGACGCCGCCGGGGTGCTGCGCGTCGCGGACGCGTTCACCGCCGCCGAGGGTCGTGTCGCCGTCGCCGGCGTGGTCACCCACCGGCAGCGCCCCGGCACCGCGCAGGGGGTGACGTTCCTGTCCCTGGAGGACGAGACGGGCCTGCTCAACGTCGTCTGCTCCGCCGGCCTGTGGCAGCGCCACCGCCGCACCGCCCGCACCGCCCGGGCGATGGTCGTGCGCGGCCGCCTGGAGAAGGCCGACGACGCCACCAACCTCGTCGCCGAGCACCTGAGCCCGCTGTCCCTGCGCATCCGCAGCACCTCCCGCGACTTCCAGTGAGGCCGTGGACGGTGGAGCGGGCTACGTCCCGACGGTCCAGACGGCGACCGTGACCAGGGTCATGAACGCCAGGGAGAGCACGCACACCACGACGGCGGACCAGAGCAGGCGGCGGCGCCGGGGTGCGCCGACGAGCATCCGCAGCGCGGTGAGCAGGGCGGCCAGCACGAGCGCTCCGCCCCACGGCGTCACCAGGGAGCCGAGGGCGCCGACGACGGCGGCGACCAGCACCCCGACGTCGGTGAGCCCGGGGGCGGTCGTGGCGGGCTGCGTCGTCATGCGGGGTGCTCCAGGAGGGTCGGTTCGGGGCGTCAGGTGGCGTCGGCGGGGGCGGACGCCTGGTCGTCGTCGGCGTCGACGGCGGGGTCCTCCTCGTCGCTCATCGGCGGGTCGAGGGTGCGCAGCCGGGAGAACACCGTCCACGCCACCGAGACCAGCGGCACCGCGATGACGGCGCCGAGGATCCCGGCGACGAGGGTGCCCGTGGTGACCGCGAGCGCGACGACCACCGGGTGCAGGGACACCTGTTTGCCCATGATGAGGGGCTGGAGCACGTGGCCCTCGAGCTGGCCGATGAGGGCGATGGCGATGCCGACGACCACCGCGCTCCAGAACCCGTTGGCGGCGAGCGCGACGATCATCGCGACGATCATCGACGCGGGCGCCCCGATCAGGGGGATGAACGCGCCGATGAACACCAGCACCGACAGGGGTGCGGCCAGCGGGACGCCGACGATCGAGAGGACGACGAACGCCAGGAGCCCGTCGATGATCGCGATGATCACGGTGCCGCGGGTGTAGCCGGAGAACGTGTACCAGCCGGCCTCGCCGACCACGACCCAGGTGCTGCGGGCCCGCGCGGGCAGCTGGTTGAGGAACCAGGTCCACATCTGCGCGCCGCGGGCGAGGAAGAAGATCGAGCAGAACACCGCGAGCGCGATCGCGGTGAAGGCGATGACGACGGAGCCGGCGCTGGCGGCGGCCTGCCCGGCGAGGTCGCCGGCGTGCTCCTGGATCCACGTCAGGGCCATGTCGAGCCACTGCGCGATCTGCTCGCTGGTGATGACGAACGGCAGGGAGCCGCTCTCGAGGTAGTCGGTGATCTGCCGGATGCCGGTCTCGAACTGCTCGCTCAGGTCGTTCCACTGGTTGGCGATGGAGTAGCCGACGTAGGTGAACATCCCGGCGACGAACAGCAGCGCCACGAGCAGCGACAGCGCGGTCGCGAGCGGGCGGGGCATGACCTTGGCCATGAGCTCGACGAGGGGGCGCAGCACGGCGGCGATGACGAACGCGAGGAACACCGCGACGAACACGAGCTGGACGCGGGCGGTGGCGACGAAGACGAGGCTGATCGCGGCGACGAGGACGAGCAGCCGCCAGGACACCCCGGCGGCCTGGCGCAGCCAGCGGGGTGCGGTCTCGTCGACCCCGGTGACCGACGGGTTGCGGCGCCCGCCGGCGACGCGGCGCCCGGCCGTGCTCACGGCCGACGCCCGCGGGCGGGGTGCCGGTGCCTCGTCGGTCATGCACGTCTCCCGTCACGTGTGAAAGCCCAGGTGACCAGCATGCCTCTCGCAGGTGCTGCGGGCGCGCGAAACGCGCGTCCCACCTGTCCGGCGGCGCGTCGAGCAGCCGGGTGCACGCGCACTGCCCTCGTCGTCGCCGGCGTCGATCTGGTGGATGACCGACCGGACCGGGCAGGGATGATCGGGTGCGACGGACGGCGCGGGCAGCAGGGTGGTCCGCGGAGGGAGGCACCGTGATCACCTGGCTCAACCAGCTCGCCGACGTCGTCGAGGAGCACCTGGACGACGAGCTCGACGTCGCCCGGCTCGCCGCCGCGCTCGGCACCAGCGAGTACCACCTGCGACGGATGTTCTCGTCGTTGGCGGGCATGCCGCTGTCGGAGTACGTGCGCCGCCGGCGCATGACCGTCGCGGCGGCGGACGTCGTCTCCGGGGCCGGGGACCTGCTGGGGATCGCGGTGCGCCACGGGTACGGGTCGGCCGAGGCGTTCGGCCGCGCGTTCCGTTCCGTGCACGGCGTCAGCCCCGGGCAGGCCCGGCGCGACGGCGGCCCCCTCCGCACCCAGCCGCAGCTGCGGTTCCGCCTCACCGTCGAAGGAGCAGTCCCCGTGGACGTCCGCCTCACCACCCGCCCCGCGTTCCGACTCGTCGGGCACGCCGCCCGTGTCCCGCTCGTGCACGAGGGCGTCAACCCCGCCGTGCAGCAGCACGTCGCGAGCATCGCCCCCGAGGAGCACCAGCGGCTCAAGGACCTCTCGGGCACCGAGCCGCACGGCCTGCTCGCCGTCAGCGACGACCTCGACCCGGACCGCCGCGAGGGCACCGGGCTGACGTACCTGCACGGCGTCGCCGTCACCGACACCGCCGCGGTCCCCGACGACCTGGACGTCCTCGACGTCGCGCCCGGGACGTGGGCCGTGTTCCGGGTGTCCGGCCCCTACCCGGACGCCCTCCAGACCCTCTGGGCCGCGACGGCGACCGAGTGGTTCCCCTCCAACCCGTGGCGTCTGCGCCCCGGCCCCGAGGTCGTCGCCGTGCTCGACCGCGCCGACGACCTCAGCACCGCCACCGTCGAGCTCTGGCTCCCGGTCGAGCCGGGCTGACCGGAGGCGTCCCGACGGCCAGCGCGTGGTGCACGATGCGGGGGTGGACCCGGTGCGCACCTCCCGACGGCTGACCCTCGTCCTGCGGCACGCGCCCGGGTCGGTCGGTGTGACGCTGGACCAGGCCGGGTGGGTGGACGTCCCCGACCTGCTGGCCGCGCTGGCCGAGCACGGACTCGTGCTCTCGCGCGCAGACCTCGAGGAGGTCGTCGCCGGCAGCGACAAGCAGCGGTTCGAGCTGGTCGCGGACCGCATCCGTGCCCGGCAGGGCCACAGCGTCCCCGTCGACCTCGGCCTGCTGCCGCAGGCGCCGCCCACGGTGCTGTTCCACGGCACGCCCGTCAGCAACGTGCCGGCGATCCGCGAGCAGGGGCTGGTCCGGGGCGCGCGGCACCACGTGCACCTGTCGCCGGACCCGGAGACCGCGGCGCGTGTCGGCGCACGCCGTGGCCGGTTCGTCGTCCTGGAGGTCGCCGCGGCCGCGATGGCCGCTGCCGGGCACGAGTTCTTCGTCACGGGCAACGGGGTGTGGCTCGTCGACGCCGTCCCGCCCGAGCACCTCACGTTCCCCTGACAGCCCTCGGGGGAGTGGCGGCATGACTTCGGGTCGCGTGGACCTAGCTCTGGGCGTAGAGGGGGATGGGCGCTCGGTAGTCCCTGGTGATCCAGGCGTCGCCATCCCAGTGGACCGATCCCTGCTGCAGCACGGTGAGCCAGGTCTCGACGATGTCGGCGATGCTGTGCGCGATCGGTGCGACGGGTGGGGCGTCGAACACGTACCAGTGCCCGACGCAGACGAGGTCCGGTCCCGACTCGTCGAGGCGGGCAACGAGTCGGTGGTGGTGGGAGGAGCGTTCGGCGAAGGGGAGCCACGAGGGCGACGACCAGTCACCCTCGTCTCCGGTGGCGTCTGAGACCCACTGCGCGGCGTCGTCGAGAGCGTCGGGGATCGTCATGAGTCCCCACGACCCAGGGCCGAACTGGTGCGCGAACGGCGTGACGGCGTCGGTGCGGGAGCCGTGGTGCCAGCGCCACCACTCCCGCAGCTCGGTCGGGATGACGAGCCCTGAGGGTGCGAGCAGCTCGTCGATCTGCGCGTCGGAGATGCCTGGCAGCGCGCGCGAGGAGAAGGGTGCGCCGACGGCATCCATATGACCCTCGAGCTCGTGCAGGAGTGGGGTCAGGCGCGTGGTCGTGGGGGCCACGGGTCAGTCACCGCTCGGGCACAGGTAGAACGACGGCACGACGCCTTCGCTGCCCTGGAGGGCGTCACCGCAAGCCTGCGCCCGCGTCGCCCCACGAGCAGCATCACCTCGCATCGCTGCACCGGACGGTGCACGCAGACACCGGTCTGCGCGGGTCATGCGGGCCCCTCGGTGCCCGGCAGGCCTGCGACGGGCTTGGTGCGGGAGCGGCCCGACGCGTCCTTGAGGACCACGTACTTGAGGTCCACGTGCGGCTCGAGGGCGCTGAACTTGTCGTTCGGCGCGCCGATGACGAGCTGGAAGCCCAGGCCCCGCCACGCACCGACGGCGCGGCCGGTGAACCGGGCGTCGGCCTTGATGAGCGCCTCGTCGAGGAACACCGGGGCGTACCGGGGGCGGGCCGCACCGGCGTCGCCGAGCTGGTAGCGCAGCGCCGCGCCGACGATGAACGCCACGAGCTCCTGGGACTCCCCGCCGGACTTCTCCCCGATGTGGTCGTACAAGGCCACGTGGTTGCCGTCGAGGTCGACCTTCTCCGCCGACAGGCGCACGTGCCGGCGCACGTCCACCAGGTCCGCGTAGTCGGGGGAGGAACGACGGATGCGGTCGACGACCTTGGCCATGCGCAGGTAGCGGCGCTCGCGCTCGGCGTCCGTGGCCTGCGTGGACAGCACCTCGCGCAGGTCGCGCAGCTCCTTGCGGAACCGGGCGACCACCGCGGACTGGGTGTCGCGGGCGTCGATGCGCAGCCGGTGGTCGTCGTCGGAGAACGGCAGGTCCGCGAGGATGTCGTTGACCGGGCGGATGCGCTCCTTGATCTCCCGGACCGACCGGGCCAGCGCGTTGTGCAGGTCGGTCAGGTCGTTGCCCGACAGGCGCAGCAGGCTCTTGCGCCACTCCGCCTCCAGCTCGTGCAGGCCGCTGACCTCGAGCTCGGTGAGGATCCGCACGAAGTCCGGGTACGACGCGTCGGGGTCGGTGCCCAGGTTCGGGTCGGGCCAGCGCTCGACGAACGTCTCGAACGTGCGGCGCAGCGCGTCACGGGCCGCGGCGACGGTCTGCTGGGCGGCCTGCCGGTCGGCGCGCAGCAGGTCGCCGGCGCGGGCGACGACCGCGTCGAACGCCGCCAGCGCCTCGACCGGGTCCGCAGCGGGCGCGACGGTGCCGGCGTCGTCGGTGCCCACGTCGTCGGTGCCGGCGAGCAGGGTGTCCAGGTACGCCTGCTGGTCCGGTGCCAGGGCCGTGCCCGCGTCCTGCGCGTCGTCCAGGGCGCGCTGCGCGGTGTCGACGGCATCGGTCGTGGCCGACCAGTCGTCGCCGAGGCTCTGCGCCAGGCCCTTGGTGCGGCCCAGGTCCTCCGTGAGGGTCTGGATCGTCACCTCCAGCTCCGCGGCCCGCTCCTGCAGACGCGTCACCTCCGGGTTGCCCGCCGTGACGTCCTGCACGACCTGCTCCCAGCGCGTGCGCTCGGCCTCGACGCCGGCCACGTCGACCTGGTCCCACGACGTGGCGACCAGCGCCTCGTGCGCCCGACGCACGACCTCGTACCGGTCGTGCCCGGCCCGGGCCGCCTCGACCTGCTCCTCGGCCTGCGCCACCCGCCGCTGCGCCCGCGCGACCTGCTCGTCCAGGTGCGCCAGCCGCCGGGCGTTGGTGAAGCCCAGCACGTTCGCCCGGCCCTGCCCGCCGTGCGCACCCCGGTTGCCCTCCGACACCTGCCCGGACCGCGTCAGCGCCTTCGCGTGCTGCGCCAGCTCGCCCGGGGTGTCCACGCACACGTACGCGAACCGCTCCGCCAGCTCCGAGCGCAACCACCCCGTGAACGGGCCCTGCCGGTAGTCCAGCCGCCCGGGCAGGGTGTGCGCGTCCACACCCACGTCGTCCCGCAGCCCCGTGGGCACACCCTGGAACCGGATGCGCCGCGCCGTGGGCACCGCGTCGATCGCCGCCCGGAACGCCCGCACGTGCGCGGCGTCGATGAGCAGCAGCGTCGCGAACCCGCCCAGGGCCAGGTTGAACGCGTCCCGCCACGGCTCGTGCTCCGTGCGCACCTCGACGAGCTCGGCCACGAACGGCAGCTCCTCGGGCGTCAGCCCCGCCGCCTGCGCCAGCGCGGCGCGCGCCGCGTGCAGGTCGCCCGGGATGTTGTCGTGCCGCCGCAGCACCGCCGCCCGCTCGACCTCCAGCGCCGCCAGGTCGGCCTTCGCCTCCTTGCTCAGCGACATCGCGTCGAACAGCCCCGCGAACGCCCGCTCCTTGGCGCCCGGGTCCGCGAGCGCCGCACGGGCCTGCTCCGCGAGCGCCGCCAGCCCCGCCTCGTCGTCGACGGTCGCGCCCAGCACGGCCAGCACCTCGTCGAGCCGGCCCCGGGCGCGCACGACCTCCTCCTGCCGGGCGCGCACCGCCGTCAGCTCCCGCTGGGCCGTGGCCAGACGGTCGCCGCCCGACGCCCACAGCGTCTCCTTGACCCCGTCGAGCTCCGCCCGCGCCGCGGTGACCCGCGCGGCGGTCTCCCGCGACGTCTGCCCCGCCTGCTGGTGGCGGCCGTGCAGGTCCGCCTCGACCGCGCGCAGCAGACCCAGGCGGCGTCCGTGCCGCCACAGCGCCGCCGGCGACGTCCCGTCGTCGAACGACCCGACGGCCTCGATGACGCCGACGCGCTCGCGGGCGGCCTCCAGGGCGGCCCGGTGCTCGCGGATCGGCTCCAGGGCCTTGACCTGCTGTCGGGCGGTGATCATCTGGTCGCGCGTGCCGGTGAGCTTGTCGAACTGCTCGACGACGGCGTCCGCGGTGGCGAACGTGTCGGGGTCCTCCAGCACCATCGCCTTGTACAGCGCGTCGACGGTGGTGATCTGCTGCCCGGCCTGGATGCGCCCGAGCAGGCCGACGGCCTTGCTGCCGTCACCGGCTGCGCCGATCCCGAGGGTCGAGTGCAGGCGCGCGGTGAACTCGCGGTCGGTGTCGTAGCAGGTCAGGCCGGCCTCGGTGACGGCGTGGCGGGCCAGGCGCTGCGCCGCGGGGCCCTCGAGGTCGCGGGCGTCGAACGGCCCGTCGACGGTGGCGCGCACCGCGACGACGTCCTCGAGCGTGCGCGCCGCGGACGGCACGTACCAGGCGCGGACCGCGGTCAGCTGCGTGCCGGACTGGTCGGCCCACGTCATCGCGATCGCCGACCACGTGTCGTGCCCGTCGCCGCGCAGGACCCGCTGCCGGGTGCCGTCCTCGGTGCGGGACTCGTCGACCTTCCCCCGGGCGTAGGACAGGATGTTGCGCTGGTCCTTGCCGCGCGGGCGCCCGACGACGCCGCCGTTGGACGCGCCGTTGAACGGTGTGGTGTGCGGCATGAGCAGCGCGATGTACGCGTCCATGAGGGTCGACTTGCCGGACCCGGACCCGCCCGAGAGCAGGGTCGCGGTCGAGGCCAGCCGGACGCGGTGGTGCCCGTCGTACCCGCCCCAGTTGACCAGCTGCAGGTCGCGCGCGACCCACTGCTGACCGGTGGAGGCGGCGGGGATCAGCCCGAACAGGGAGTCGAGCATCGTCATCGGGCGGCCTCCTCGCCGGCAGGGGAGTCGTCGGTCGGCGCGCCGCCGGCACCCGTGCGGGTGCGCAGCCAGTCGCGCAGCTCGACGAGCCGTTCGTTGCTCAGCACGACCTCGACGAGCGCGGTCACGCGGTAGCGGCCCTCGGACTCCTCTTCGACGAGACCCTCCTTGGCCAGGCGGGCCACGGCGTTGCGGATCTCGCGCTGGTGGGCGGCGACGTTCGTGTCGTCGGGGTCGAAGTACGTCAGGGCGGTCTGCTCGAGCTCCTCGACGTCGACGCGCACCGACGTCTCGCCGGCGCCGCGCTCGCGCTGGTACACCGTCCGCAGGTGCACGAGCACGAGGGTCTCGGCCCGGGAGTACGCGTCGTCGCGCAGCAGCACGGGCACGTCGAGCTCGGCGGAGCGGACCTGCTTCTTGTACGCCACGCCGCGGTCGTGGTCGACGACGAGGTGCACGAACAGGTCGTGCAGCCGGGACTCGATGACCTGCTGGTTCTCCAGGAGCGTGCGCCACTGCGCGCGGTTGCGGTCGGCGAGCAGGAAGCGGCGCTGCAGCAGCCGCACGAGCACCCGTCGCACGTCGGCGTCGAGGGTGCCGCTGTCGCCGGCGAACAGCTCGGTGGGGTCCTCCTCCATCGGCACGGGCGCGATGAAGCCCGGGTCGCCCTCCACCGCGTGCTCGTCGGGGGCGCCGCCCGTGACGTCGTCCGCCGTCACGCTGGTCTCACTCATCGTCCTCGTCCTTCGTCCGTGCCGTGACCCCGCCGAACGCGAACCGGCGACGCGACCCGTCGGGGCGCACCGCCTCGACGTACGCGAGCTCGCCGGTCTCCTCCATGCCGAGCTGGTGGGCGATCTCCAGCAGCCCCAGCAGGTCCACCGGGCGCCGCAGCGCCGCCGGGGCCGCCGTGAAGGCCGCCGCGACGTCGACGGTCGCGGCACCGTCGGCGAAGCCTGCCAGGTGCACGCCCAGGTCGGCGTAGTGCGGCCCGCCCCACGCGCGCGCCTCGTCCTGCGCGACGTCCTCGTCGTCGTCCCACGACGTCAGCGGCGCCGGCCCCTGCGGGGGGCGCAGGTCGCCGGGCGTCTGGCGCAGGTGGTCGACGTCCGCCACCGGCAGCCGCCGCAGGGGCTCCACCGGCTCGCCACGGCGGGCGTCCGGCACCCACACGGCCAGCCCGGTCATGACGTCGCGCAGCAGGTCGTCGACCTGCCGGTCGCGCAGCGGGTCGTGGTTGCGCACCTGCGCGGTGATCACGTACGACGCCTCGCGCTGCGCGGTGAACACCTGCTCCAGGCCCTGCTCGATGCGCCGCCCGATCTCACGCAGCTCGGTGCGCTGCGCGGCCGGCAGCCGCCGCGTGAACCGGTGCCGCAGGACCACGTCGAGCTGCGCGGACAGCTCGTCGAGGCGCTGCGGGTCGCCCAGCAGCCGCAACGCACCGGCGAACGCCCGCCCCTCGGCGGTGGACTCCATGACGTGCTCGCCGCGCTCGAGGTACTCGCGCAGCACCGCCCCCGTGGGGCGCTCGTCCTGCCGCAGCGCCGTGACCACGTCGCGCTGCATCGCCTTGATGGACTCCGCGACCCGGGCGAAGTCCGCGGGCAGCTCGCGCACCAGGTGCAGGACGTTCTCGGCCTCCTCGAGCAGCTGCTCGTCGTCGACCGGGTCGACCTCGCCCGTGCGCTCCAGGCGCGTGACCTCGGCCTGCAGCCGGCGGATCTCCGCGTCCAGGCGCGCGACCCGCACCATGACGTCCGGGTCGGCGTCCTGCGCGAGCCGGTCGAGCGCGTCCAGGAGCGTACGCACCCGCGACTGCGACACCCGCGCCCGCGCACCACCCGCACGCCCGGCGACCTCCAGCGCCCCGACGGCGTGCGCCGAGAGCCGGTACACCTCGACGTCGCCGTCGAGCACCTGCCGCACCAGCCACCCCGCGTCGGCCCACTGCCGGCACAGGTCCCGCGCCGACCCGACCGGCACCTTGTCCTCGTACCCGGCGGCGCGCAGCTGGTGAAGGGCGTCGCCGATCTCGGTGTGCGCGTCGGCCACCGGCACCGTCGGGCGCTCGGCGGTGAACACCACGGACAGCAGCGACACGACCAGCGGCGCGTACCGCTTGTGCAGCAGGTCCAGCATCGGGTTCTGGAACGCCCGGACCGCGCCCAGGTACGCCCCTTCAGTGCGAGAGATCATCGCCGCACAGCGTAGGTGCGCCCGCCCACCGCGCCGTGCACGCGACGGGCGTGCCCGCGACCGGCGTGCCCGCGCACGACCGTGCGGGCGGGACCGCCGAGGGTCCCGCCCGCACCGTCACGTCCGGCCGGTCACCCGGCGTACGTCTCCAGCTCCGCGATGCGCGGCGTGCCGCTGGCGCCGGTGATCTCGAGGTTGACCTTCGTCAGCGACGTCGCGCCGAACGTGATCGTCGACGGCGAGCCGCTGCCCGAGGCCAGGACGGCACCGGTGTCGTTGTTCACCACGCGCCACGCGGTGATCGACCCGCCGCCCGACGCCTGCTTCACGACCACGCGCGACACGGTCGTCGCCGCGTCCCACTTGACCGAGACCCGCCCGGTCGACCCGTTGGGCGACCAGTACGTGCTGGTGGAGCCGTCGATCACGGCCCCGTAGCTGGTGCCCGAGCCCTTGGACGAGCCGTCGGCCCCCGCGCCGAGGCTCAGGTTGGTGCCGGTCGCCGGCGGGGTGGTCGGCGTCGGGGTGGGCGTGCCCGACGTCGGGGAGGGCGTCGGCGTCGTCGTGGGAGACGTCGTCGGCGACGGCGTGGTCGGGGTGCAGCTCCCGTTCGAGACCCGCAGGCCCGTGTTCGCCCCGGCGGTCTGCCGGACGATGTCCGGGACGCAGCTGGCGGCGTCGAGGCGGAACGAGTACGGGATGCTCACGGTCGTCGTGGAGACGGGGTTCGGGCCCGCGGGGTTGTTGTCGCCGCTGCGGCTCGACCAGGTCACGTTGTCGAAGATGTTCCCGTTGACCTGCCACGTGCCGGCCTCCGAGGTGTAGAACGTGCCGAGCACGTCCTTGGAGTCCTCGAAGTAGTTGTTGTCGACGCGTGCCTTCGCCCCGGCGCGGGAGTTGATGCCCGACTCGTTCAGCGAGTAGTAGTGGTTGTTGTACATGTGCGCGACGCCGCCGCGCAGCAGCGGGGCGCGGGAGTCGATGTTCTCGTACTTGTTGTTGTGGTACGTGATGAACCCGTTGGAGCGGTCGCTCTCGGAGGACCCGACGAGGCCGCCACGGCCCGAGTTGCGCAGGATCGAGTAGGACAGCGTCACGTACTGCGTGTTGTCCTTCATGTCGAACAGGCCGTCGAAGCCCTCGGACTCCCCGCCCGACGCCTCGAGCGTGACGTGGTCGACCCAGACGTTGCGGACATCGGTCTCCATGCCGATCGCGTCCCCGCCGTTGGACGTGGGGGAGCCCGACTTCTTGACGTTCTTCACCGTGACGTTCTGGATGATGATGTTCCGCGCCTCGCGGATGTGGATCCCGATCTCGTTGAACACCGCGCCCGAGCCCACGCCGACGATGGTGACGTTGCTGATCTGCTTGAGCTCGATGACGCCGGCGGCGGTGTTGCACGACCCCGAGACCTTCGCCGTGTTGGCCGGCGTGATCGTCCCGACCACCTCGATGGTGATGGGCGTGCTGGCGCTGGCGCGGCCGCACAGCGCCTCGTGGATCTGCGTGCCCGTGGTGGCGCGCACCGTCGCGCCGCCCGCGCCGCCGGTCGTGCCGCCGTTCTGGGACGCGAAGCCCGTCGCGGTCCCCGTGGCGGCCTGCGCCTCGGGGACGGCCAGGGCGTTCACGCCGATCGTGGCTGCCACGGCCATCGTGGCTCCCGTGGCCAGCAGCCGCAGTGCGAGTGGTCGTCTCATCGTCGCCTCACGTTCGTCGTTGAATGCGGGTCGTGACGCGCACGGCGGACGGCCGCGAGGGGAGCGGTCGTGCGTGCCGTGCACGCACCGGCGGCGTGGCGGACCGGCGGTCCGTCGACGCTGAGGAACCGGTTTCTCGACGGTAGGAGAGCGGTTTCCGATCTGACAAGCCCCCGACGGGACCCGAATGGTTTAGGAGTGCACCCGACCGACCGTCCGGGTGCGTCTACCTCACTCCGTGAACGCGCTCTCGCTCACCCAGATGCCGGGGCTCACCTCGCGCATGTCGTCGTCAGGGGCGGGCGACCCCGGCTGCATCAGGCGCATCGAGACCGTGGGGGTCCCACCCAGGGTCACACCCGCGCCCTCGGTGGGGATGTCGCCCGGTGGGACGCACGCCGTGCCGACCCTGCCCGGGCGCGGGACCACAACGGCGCACGCCCTCCCGTCCACGGTCACCGCAGCCCATATGCCACCGTCGCGCGGAAACACGGCGAGCAGTCGCGCCGAGTTGGGGTCGAGGCGGGTCTCCGGATCGCCCACCATCGCAGAGCTCACCACGTCAGTCGGTAGCGCGTCCTCCGCAGCGTCGGCACGCGCGAGGACCGGGAAGACCTCCTCGGGAGCGACTGCAGGCGGGGCCTGGGGCCAGGCCAGCGCGACCGCGACTCCGGCCAGGGCGACGCCGCTCACCACCAGTCCTGCGACCAGGAGCCGGCGTCGCCCGCCAGCGCGGCTCGTCGCTGCGGCGCTCGCCCCGTCGTCGACGCTAGGCGTGGGGGGCTGCGTCGTCTCCTGCATGGTGCTCCCTCGGGTCGACGCGCCGTCCGACCCGGCCGGTCGCGGTCCTGCGCCGATCCTGGCAGACCGCGCACCGGCCGCGCGGGCCTTCCGTGAGGCTGCACGCGGGCGGGTGAGTGGTTCACCCGCTCGTGCCCGGCCATGAGGCGTCGGCCCTAAGGGGGGGCGTCCCGGCGCGCCAGAAATCCGGTACGACCCCAGTCATGGGTTGCCATAACGTGATGCGCCGCCCCGCGGTGGCTCGACCGGCCCCGGAGGGTGCCGCCCGTCCGCCGACCCCTCCGACCCCAGGAGCACCGCCGATGACGACGCCACGACCTACGAGGCGTGACTCCACGACGGGGGTGGACCGGCGCCTGATCGGGCTGGGGGCGCTCCGAGATGGCGCCGACGCGTCATGAGCACGACGGTCGATCAGTGCGAGGACGTCAGGGCCGGGTCATCGCGGGACGTGCGGCTGGCGGTCCTCGCGAACATTCCGGTCATTACCATCAGCTACGCCACCGGCGGGCTCAACGGCGACCTCCTGCAGGCGTACGCCGTCGGTGCGCTCGGCATCACGCCCGCCGTGCTCGGCCTCACCTACGGGCTGATGCTCGTCAGCATCCCCGTCCAGTTCGGCGCCGTCGCGATCGTCGAGCGTGTCGGCTTCCGGCGCACCATGGTCGTGGGCTACAGCGCGCTGCTGGTGCTCATGGTCGTGCTCGCGCTCGTCTCACGGGCGCCGGACCCGACGGGGGCGTTCGTCGTGACCGTCGTGCTCATCGAGGTCGTCGTGTCCGCCTCGTGGGGGCTCGCGTGGCACCCCTGGATGCAGCAGGTCGTCCCCCGGTCGGAGAGGCCGCGGTACCTCGCAAGGGCTCAGTCCACGGCCCAGGGCTTCAACATCGCCATGCTCGCCGCGTTCGCGGCACTCGCGGGAGCAACCGCCTCCGTCGTGGAGTACCAGGCCTTCCTCGGGCTGCTCGCGGTGTTCGTGGTCCTCTCGATCTGCGCGTGCCGCCTGCTGCCCGAACCGGTCGTCTCCCGGCGTGCGGAGGAGATCCGTCCCGGTGTGCTCACGTCCGTAGTCGCGGGCTACCGGCGGGTGTGGGCGGGTGTCGAGTCGGTTCGGGCGAGCGTGCCGATGCGTCGACTTCTCCTGGTCTACGTGATCGACGTGCTCCTGGCGACTCCGCTGCTCACGGGGTACGCCGTCGTGGTGCTCGGGATGCCTGCGGCGCTGGTGGCGTTCTCCATCGGCGCTCGCTCGCTCTCCGGTGTCGTCCTCGGACCTCTGTGGGGCCGGTTCCTCGAGCGGCACGGGGTTCGACGGACGGTCACGCTCTCGCTCTCGGCGGCGTGCGTCGCCAAGGTGCTGTGGCTGCTGCTCCCTGCCGACCCGGGCCAGGGCGCCTCGACGACCACCCAGGTGGTGTTCGTCGTCCTCACCCTTGTCGGCGCCGCGCTCGGCATCGGCTACGGCCTGAGCATGCAGCTCCTCTGGTACGAGCTGGCGCCAGTGTCGGACGCGGTCGCGCTGTTCACGCTCAAGGACGTCCTCGAGTCCGGCAAGGCGCAGCTCGGCACCGCCGTCGCGGGCGTGCTGGTGTCCGCCGCGGCGGCATGGACGTTCTCGGCTGGCAGCGTGTCGGTCGACGCCTACAAGATCGCGGTGCTCTGTGGGATCCCCGTCGCTGTCGTCGTCATCCGGATCGTCAGTCGGATCGATGTGCCCGGGCACTCACGGACGTGAGCGCACGGCGATCGTCGACGCCGTCCGCCCGGACGTGCCCGGCAAGCACCCCGCCCCGGTGCGTGTGGTAGCCCGGTGGCAGCATCGGGGGATGACTCCTCGCTCGCGGCACCTGAGCACCGTCATCGCGCGACCCGTCGCCGACGTCTACGCGTTCGTCGCCGACCCCGCCAACCTGCCCCGCTGGGCACCCGGGCTCGGCACGTCCGTCGTGCACGACGGCGACGACTGGTACGTCGAGACCCCGCAGGGTCGCGCCCGCGTGCGGTTCGCCCCGCTCAACCCCTTCGGGGTCCTCGACCACGAGGTGCTCACCCCGACCGGGCAGACCGTGCACGTCCCGCTGCGCGCGATCGCCGACGGGGACGGTTGCGAGGTGGTCTTCACCCTCCGCCCCGCACCGGGGATGACCGACGCCGACCTCGACCGGGACGAGGCCCTCGTCACCGCCGACCTGGCCCGTCTCCGCGAGATCCTCGAAGGCGCGGTACCGGCGGGCGACGCTCCGCGTTGACGGCACGCGTCACGGGGCCAGCTCGGCGCCACCCGTGGCGAGGAGGTACGGCGCGGGAACGGGCGGTCGGCGGCGTGCGCGCAGCCGGTGCAGGGCGAGCCGCCACCAGGCAGGTGCCTCGTGCGTCCCCGTGAAGAAGACGACCTGGGACCCGTCGCGGCGCGTCGCGACCGACGGCCCGCACACCCCGCGTCCCGCCCAGCGCGGCGTCGTCGGCAGGTCCGTGTCGAGCACCCGCTCGGGTGCGGACCACGCCGCGCGCCGCGCCGACGACTCAGCAGCGCGGATCCGCCACAGGCCCTGCGCGGGGAACGGCTGCGTGCCGTGCAGGTTCGTGCCGCGGGCCAGCAGCATCGACCACCCGGCCACCGTCCGGTAGACAGCGGAGTCGAAGAACCCCTCGGCGGCCGTGGCGAACGACTGCGGGGGCGACCAGGTGATCCCGTCCTCGCTGTCCGCCACACGGATCTCGAAGTCCGGCTGCTCGCCGGGGCCGACCTCGTGCGGGGCGGCGAGGAACCACATCCGGTAGCCGTCGGCCACGGGCACGATCGTCGGCTCCAGGGCGCTGGGCCGCTCGTCGTCGCCGCGGACCAGCGCCCCCGGCAGCCGCTCCCACCCGCCGTCCGGGCGCTGCTCGAGCGCACCCGCCGTGTACGCGCTGCCCGGGCCGTACCGGCGGCTCGTGCGGCGCCCGGCGTAGTAGACCCGCGCCGGGGCGCCGCGGTGCGGCGGCACGTACGCCGGCGTGTGCATCCCCGCGGCGTCCCACGTGCCACGCCGACCGTCGGGCACCAGCGCCACGAGCCGCCCGCGGGCGTCGCGGTCGAGCCGCCAGCCGTCCAGGCCCACGTCCGCGCCGGCGGGGAGCGTCGCCCGGTGCAGGCGGTTGCGGAACGACGTCGAGAACCCGCCGACGAGCATCACCCACCGGCCGTCGACCTCGTGCACGTCGGGGTCGCTGAGCCCCAGCACCCCGCGCGGCACCGGCCCGTCCAGCATGTCCCACAGCACCCGCAGGTCGTGCACGGGGTGTGCGCGCGGCGTCATCGGACCCCCAGCGGTCGGAGCGCGGGACGACCCGAGGGCCCGCGCGGCGGACCTGGTCAGGCTAGACGGACGCACCGTCGCAACGGGGCCCTCCTGCACCACGAAGGCCCCCGATCCGCGTCTCCGCAGTTCAGGGGCCTTCAGGTCGCTGTCTCAACGAGTGTCCGGAGGGGGACTTGAACCCCCACGCCCTTTCGGGCACTAGCACCTCAAGCTAGCGCGTCTGCCATTCCGCCACCCGGACGGGGTGGTACCTCGGCGACCCCGGAGGGCCCCTTGGCGCGGCAGAGAACTTACCACGGCGCGGGCGTGGTCCTCGCATCGGGCGCCCGCGTGGGAGGGCGCGCGGCCTGCGGCGGGGCCGTGGACGGCGCCGGCGAGGGCGATGGCGTTCTGCCGTGAGCAGATCGGGCGGACGGCGCCGCCGTGGCCGTCCTACGGTCGGGGCATGACCTCTCCCGCTGCGCCACCCGCCCGTCCGACGAGCGCCTGGCGCCGCACGATCGGGCGGCTGCTGCGCCGTGCGCGCGAGGAGCAGGGGCTGCGGCTGGCCGACGTGGCGGAGCGGGCCCGGCTCTCGCCGCAGTACCTCTCGGAGGTCGAGCGGGGGCTGAAGGAGCCGTCGTCGGAGGTGCTCGCGGCGCTGACCGGGGCGCTCGGCGTCACGCTCGCCGACCTGGCGCTGGCCCTGGGCAGCGAGCTGGAGCAGCGCCGCGCACCGGTGCGTGTGCTGCACCTCACGTCGCAGGGCGGATCGTCGTCCGTCGTGGGCGCCGGGCCCGTCGGGGCGTCCGCCTGGGGGCCCGACGTCGTGGCGCTCGCCGCCTGACCCGCCGGCCCGACCCGTGGGGCCCGGCACCGGCCGGACCCCACGGGGGCGTCAGACCCGCGCCGCCACCACGTGGTCGGCGATCCCGTACGCCACGGCCTGCTCGGCCGTCAGCACGAGGTCACGGTCGGTGTCGCGGCGCAGCGTCGCCAGGTCCTTGCCCGTGTGGTGGGCCAGCACCTCCTCCAGCTGCGCGCGCACCCGCACCAGCTCGTCCGCGGCCAGGATGAGGTCCGGGATCGGCCCCTGGCCGCGCGTCGTCGGCTGGTGCAGGACCACGCGGCCGTGCGCGAGGATCGCCCGCTGCCCGGCCGTCCCGCCCGCCAGCAGCACCGCGGCCGTCGACGCGGCCTGCCCCACGCACGTCGTGGCGACCGGCGGGCGCACGTACTGCATCGCGTCGTACACGGCGAGCATCGCCGACGTCGACCCGCCCGGGGAGTTCACGTACAGCTGGATCGGCTTGTCCGGGTCCTCCGACTCCAGGTGCAGCAGCTGGGCGACCAGCACGTTCGCGACGCCGTCGTCGATCTCGGTGCCGAGGTACACGATGCGCTCGGACAGCAGCCGGCTGAACACGTCGACCGTGCGCTCCGACCCGGCGCGCCGCTCCACCACGTACGGGATCGTGTACTGGCTCATCACCGCACCCCCAGCCCGGCCGTGCCCGCCACGGGCGGCAGCAGCGCCGACACGTCGTCGACGACGTGGTCGACGAACCCGTACGCCAGCGCCTCGTCCGCGGTGTACCAGCGGTCCCGCAGCGAGTCCTCGTGCACCCGCTCCGGGCTCTGCCCCGTGTCCCGGGCGATCAGGCCCAGCACCGTGTCCCGCGTGTGGCGCAGGTCGTCGGCCTGCAGCTCGACGTCGACGGCCGAGCCGCCGATGCCTGCCGACCCCTGGTGCATGAGCACCCGGGCGTGCGGCAGCGCGTACCGCTTGCCCGGGGTGCCCGCGGAGAGCAGGAACTGGCCGGCGCTCGCGGCCATGCCGAGCGCCACGGTCCGCACGTCGTTGGGGATCGCGCGCATGAGGTCGTGGATCGCGAGCATCGCGTGGATCGACCCGCCGGGGGAGTGGATCCACAGGCTGATGTCGGTGCGGGGGTCCTCGGCGGACAGCAGCAGCAGCTGCGAGCACAGCCGCGTGCCGTTGGTCTCGTCCAGGGCGGTGCCGAGCACCAGCACCCGGCGGAACAGCAGCCGGGCCGTGAGCTCGTCGTCGGTGGTGCGCAGGGGCGGGGTGTCGTGCGTCATGGACCCAGCGGACCGTCCCGCCGGGCGGGTGCGCCAGGGCGCGCTGCCGTGGGCGGATCCGCCCGTGGCCGCGCGTGCGTGAGCGCACCACCGGCCGGCCGGCGCCGGCCAGGCGGACGACGGGTCAGACGGGCAGCGGGACGCGGGGCAGGCGCGGCGCCGGCAGGCGTCCCGCGGGGAGCAGGGCGGCCGGGGTCAGGGCACGGGCGCGGCGCGCGACGCGGGGCGACAGGGCGGGCAGGACGCCGTGCGTCAGCTCGCGCAGCGCCTCGACGAGCACCCGGTTGAACGCCGTGGGCGCGTGGCTGTTCACGTCGTGACCGGCACCGGGGACCACGGTGAGGCGTGCGCCGGGGGCGGCGCGCAGGAAGCGGCGCTCGTCCAGGCGCAGGGGGTCGCGCCGGCCGTTGACCACCCACAGCGGCACGCGCAGGCGGCGCAGGTCGGTGAGCGGGGAGTACCCGGCGATGGCGGTGAGCATGTCGGTGACCACGTGCCAGCTGCCCTGGCCGAGGCCGAGCGTGCGGGTCACGTGGTGGGCGGCGTCGCGGTACAGGCCGACGGGCTTGCCGCGGACCTCCGTGGAGCAGCCGGCGAGCATGAGGCCCGCGAGCCGGTGGCCGTGGCGTCCGGCGTAGGCCAGGGACAGGTACCCGCCGAGCGAGAGCCCCACGAGCAGCGGGGGTGCGTCGTGCGCGTCGACGGCGGCGTCGATGGCGGCGACGGCACCCTCCCAGGTGAACCGCTCGCCCGTGCGGTCGCCGTGCCCCGGCAGGTCGATCGTCGTGGTCGGGTGCCCGGCGGCCTCCAGCGCGGCGACCTGGGCGTGCCAGATCGCGGACGACGTGCGGGTGCCGTGCACCAGCACGACGGGCACCGGGGAGGTCACGATGGGGCTCCTGACGGTCGAGGGGCGGGGCTGCACCTCCAGGATCGACCGTGCACGGGCACGTATGAGCCACACGTACGTTCTCCGCCCGGCGTGCGCACGGGGCCTTCACCCCGGGCGCCCCGCCGACCGGCTCAGCCGCGTGCCCACGTGTGCAGGAGGCGGCGGGTCTGACCGACGTAGCCGCCGCCGAAGAGCGCCGCGTGCACCGCCACCGGGTAGAGCTGGTGCAGCCCGACCCGCTGCCGCCAGCCCGGCGTCAGGGGGTGCGCGGCCGTGTACGCGTCGAGCACGACGTCGAGGTGCGGCAGCCCGAAGAGCGCCAGCATCGCCAGGTCGGTCTCGCGGTGGCCGCCGTGGGCGGCGGGGTCGATCAGGGTCGCGCCCGTCGCCGTCCACAGGACGTTGCCCGACCACAGGTCGCCGTGCAGGCGCGCCGGCGGGTCCGCGTCGTCCCACGTCCCGGCGCGCAGCCGGTCGAGCAGCACGTCCGCCGCCCGCCGGTCGTCGGTGTCGAGGTCCCCGCGCAGGCGGTCCAGCACGGGGGCGAGCCGGTGGTCGGCCAGGAAGCGGCCCCACGACGTCTCCGCGGCTGCCGCCATCGGCAGCGGGTCGGACAGGGGCCCGAACCAGCCGTCGCCCGTCCAGCCGGCGGGCGGGGCGCCGAACGCGTCGGCGCCGGCGTCGTGCGTCACGGCGAGCCGGGCCCCGAGCTCTGCCGCCGCGCGCGGGGTGGGCGCGACCTCGTCGAGCCGGACCAGGTCGAGACGGTCCTCGGCGACGTCGAGGACCTCGACCACCGGGACGCCGCCGGGCACGCGCAGCCACCGCAGGCCCGCCGCCTCGCAGCGGAAGAACCCGGCCGGTGCGCCCGCGCGGGCCTTGCGGTGGTGGCCGGTCACCGGCCCCGGTCCCTCATCGCGTCACCGTGGGGGCGTGCAGGTGCTCGAAGACGAGCGAGGTCTGCGTGTGGGCGACCTCGTGGCGGGTGCTCAGGTGCTCCACGACGAAGGCGCGCAGCGCGGGGGAGTCCTGCACGGCCACGTGCACGAGCACGTCCTCGGCCCCGCCGAGCAGGTACACGTCGCGCACCTCGGGCCGCTCGGCCAGGCCACGGGCGAACGCGCCGAGCCGGGCCCGCGCGGCGGCCTGCAGGCGCACGGCGATGATCGCCTGCAGCCCGCGACCCAGCGCCTCGGGGGACACGTCGGCGTGGAACCCGCGCAGCACCCCGCGGGCGCGCAGCGCCGCGACGCGGGCGTGGCAGGTGGACGCGGCGACGCCCACCCGGTCGGCGAGGTCCTTGTTCGACATGCGGCCGTCGGCCTCGAGGGCACGCAGGATCGCCCGGTCGACGTCGTCGAGGGGGACACCCGCGGCCGGGACGGGCGGCGTGCCGAACGCCGTTCGGCGCGCAGCGCCGAACGGCGTTCGGCGCGCAGCGCCGCTGGACCCTGCTCCGACCGACGTCTGTGCGGACATGAGGCCACCGTAACGAAGGAACATCAGTCGCAACCCGTTCGCAACACACGAACTTCACACTGGTGACCGGCGTCACACGCTTTCGGGTGAGGCGGGCCGTCGCACCCCGCGGCCCCCACGAGCGCCACCACCACCACGACCGCCACGCCCCGTGGTGGCACCGCAGACCCCACAGCCACCACACGCACCCGAAGGAGCCCGCCATGCGCGTCGGCGTCCCCCGCGAGGTCAAGAACCGCGAGTACCGCGTCGCCATCACCCCGGCCGGCGTCCACCAGCTCGTCCGCGCCGGCCACGAGGTCATCGTCGAGACCGGGGCCGGCACCGGTTCCGCCATCACCGACGAGGCCTACGCCGCCGCCGGCGCCACCGTCGTGCCCACCGCCGCCGACGCGTGGGCCGCCGAGCTGGTCTGCAAGGTCAAGGAGCCCGTCGCCTCCGAGTACCACCACCTGCGCGAGGACCTCGTGCTGTTCACCTACCTGCACCTGGCCGCCGACCAGGCCGGCACCGACGCGCTGCTGGCCGCGGGCACCACGTCGATCGCCTACGAGACCGTGCAGCTCCCCGACGGGTCGCTGCCGCTGCTGGCCCCCATGAGCGAGGTCGCCGGGCGCCTGGCCACCCAGGTCGGCGCCTACCACCTCATGCGCAACGAGGGCGGGCGCGGCGTCCTGCTCGGTGGTGTGCCGGGCGTCGACGCCGCCAAGGTCGTCGTGCTCGGCGGCGGCGTCGTCGGCACCCACGCCGCCGAGATCGCGCTGGGCATGCGCGCCGACGTGACGATCCTCGACCTGTCCGTCCCGCGCCTGCGCGAGCTCGACGTGGCGTTCGGCGGGCACGTGCGCACGCTCGCGTCGTCCGCGTGGGCCGTCGAGGACGAGCTGCGCACCGCCGACCTCGTCGTCGGTGCCGTCCTCCTGCCCGGCGCCCGCGCGCCGCGGCTGGTCAGCAACGAGCTCGTCGCCGCCATGCGCCCGGGCTCCGTGCTCGTCGACGTCGCGGTCGACCAGGGCGGCTGCTTCGAGGACACCCGCGCCACGACCCACGACGACCCGACCTACCGGGTGCACGACTCGGTCTTCTACTGCGTCGCGAACATGCCCGGCGCCGTCCCCGTGACGTCCACGCGCGCGCTGACCAACGTCACCCTGCCGTACCTCGCCGCGCTGGCGAACCACGGCTGGCAGGGCGCGACCGTCCGCGACGCCGCCCTCGCGGGCGGGCTCACGACGCACGCCGGGCGCCTGCTCAGCGCCGCCGTCGCCGACGCGCACGGCTACCGGGTCGACGCCCTCGGTGCCGACCTGCCGACCGGTGTGCCGGAGCCCGCCCGGGCGTAGGCTCACGCGCATGGGGCGTGCGCTCGTCGTCGGCGGCACCGGGCAGATCGGCCGGGCCGTCGTGCCCGCGCTCACCGCCGACGGGTGGCAGGTCGACGTCCTCACGCGCGACCCCGCCCGGCACGGACCCTGGCTCGCCGGGGCGGGAGCCACGCCCGTGCCGGGCGACCGGCGCGACGCCACGGCGCTCGTCGACGCGCTGCGCGGCGGCGTCGACCTGCTCGTCGACGTCGTCGCGTTCGACGACCGGGACGCCACCCCGTTCCTCGACCGGCCCGGGGCCGTCGGCGCCGCGGTCGTGGTCTCGAGCGCCGCCGTGTACGTCGACCCCGACGGCCACGGCTTCGAGACCGAGCGGTTCGCCGCGTTCGACGGCCCCGTCGGCGAGGACGCCGGCACCGTCGCGCCCGGGCGCGGCTCGTACGCCCGGGGCAAGGTCGCGCTCGAGCACGCGTGGCGGGGCTCGCCCGTGCCGACCACGGTGCTGCGCCCTGCCGCCGTGCACGGGCCGTGGAGCGCGCAGCCCCGCGAGTGGCTGCTGGTCCGGCGCGCCCTCGACGGCCGGGACGTCCGGCTGCTCGCGCACGACGGGCGCAGCCGCTTCGCCACCACGGCGGCGGCCGCCGTGGGTGCGCTCGTCGCGGCGGCCGCCGCCGAGCCCGCCGACCGGGTCCTCAACGTCGCCGACGCCGACGCCCCGACGGTCGCGGAGATCGCGCGGGCCGTCGACGCCGCGCTCGGCGTCACGTCGCGGGTGGTCGGGCTGCCCGGACCGCCGCGCGGGGACCTCGGCCGCACGCCCTGGTCCGTGCCGCACGACCTCGTGCTCGGCACCGACCGGGCGCGGGCGCTGCTGCCCGCACCGCCCGTGCCGTACGCGCAGGCCGTCGTACCCGCGGTGCGCTGGCTGGCCGCGCGCGGCCGGGACGCCACGTACCCGGGGTTCGCGCGCCTCGAGGGCGGCGGCGACCTGTTCGACTACGCCGCCGAGGACGCGTGGCTCGCGCAGCACGACGACGGGCGTGATCTGTGACGATGGGGTCATGACGTCTCCCGAGCTCGAGCTCGACCCGACCAACCCGTTCGCCCACGCCTCGTCCCTGCCCTACGGCCTGCCCGACTTCCGGGCGATCCGCGAGGAGCACCACCGGCCCGCCCTCCTGGCCGGGATGGCCCAGCAGCGCGCCGAGGTCGAGGCCATCGCCACCGACCCGGCCGAGCCCACGGTCGAGAACACGCTCGTCGCGCTCGAGCGCTCGGGCCGCCTGCTGCACCGCGCCGCCACGGTCTTCTACAACCAGTCCAGCGCGGACTCCACACCGGGCCTGGACGCCGTCGAGGAGGAGGTCGCCCCGCTGCTGGCCGAGCACTCCGACGCGATCTGGCTCGACCCGCGCCTGCACGCCCGGATCGAGGCGCTCGCCGCCCGCGTCGAGGCCGGCGAGATCACCCTCGAGCCCGACACCGCCTGGCTCCTGCACCGCACCCGCACCCGCTTCCAGCGTGCCGGCGTGGGCCTGGAGCCCGCCGCACAGGCCAGGCTGCGCGAGATCAACGGGCGCATCACGTCGCTCGACGCCCAGTTCGGCCGGCTGCTGCTCGCCGCGACCAACGCCGCCGCCGTGCTCGTCACCGACCCCGCCGAGCTCGACGGGCTGCCGCAGGACGCCCAGGACGCGGCCGCGCAGGCCGCCGCGGCCGCCGGGCACCCCGGCGCGTGGCTGATCGAGCTGCAGCTGCCCACGCAGCAGTCCGTGCTGGCGTCCCTGCGCCACCGCGGCCTGCGCGAGCGTGTGTTCACCGCGTCCGCGACCCGCGGGGCCACCGGCGGGGAGCACGACACCCGCGCCACGCTGCTCGAGCTCGCCCGGCTGCGCGCGGAGCGGGCCCGCCTGCTCGGCTACGAGCACCACGCCGCCTACGTGGCCGCCGACGCCACCGCCAAGGACGCGCAGGCCGTCGCGGACATCCTCGGCCGGCTCGCGCCCGCCGCCGTGGCCAACGCCCGCGCCGAGGCCGCCGACCTCGAGGCCGCGCTCCAGGCCGACCACCCCGGGGCCGCGCTCGAGCCCTGGGACTGGCAGTACTACGCCGAGCGCGTGCGCGCCGAGCGCCGCTCCCTCGACGACAGCGCCCTGCGCCCCTACCTGGAGATGGAGCGCGTCCTGACCGAGGGTGTCTTCGGCGCCGCCACGGCCCTGTACGGCCTGACGTTCGCCGAGCGCGGCGACCTGCCCGGCTACCACCCCGACGTGCGGGTCTACGAGGTCTTCGACGCCGACGGCACCGGCCTGGGCCTGTTCCTCGCCGACTACTGGACGCGCCCGTCCAAGCGCGGCGGCGCGTGGATGAACAACCTCGTCGACCAGTCGACCCTGCTGGGCGAGCCGCCCGTCGTCGTCAACAACCTCAACGTGCCCAAGCCCCCGCCCGGCCAGCCCACGCTGCTGACCTGGGACGAGGTCATCACCGCGTTCCACGAGTTCGGGCACGCGCTGCACGGGCTGCTCTCGGACGTGCGGTACCCCTCGCAGTCCGGCACCGAGGTGCCCCGCGACTTCGTCGAGTACCCCTCGCAGGTCAACGAGATGTGGGCGTGGGACCCGGCCGTGCTCGCCCGGTTCGCCGTGCACCACGAGACCGGCGAGCCCATGCCCACGGCCTGGGTCGAGACGCTGCTGGCCGCCCGCCAGGACGGCGAGGGCTTCGCCACCACCGAGTACCTCGCCGCCGCGCTGCTGGACCAGGCCTGGTACCGGCTGGCCCCCGAGGACGTGCCGACCGACCCCGAGCAGGTGCTGGCGTTCGAGGCCGCCGCGCTGCGCGAGGCCGGCGTCGACCTGCGCACCGTCCCGCCGCGGTACCGCACGACGTACTTCAACCACGTCTTCGGCAGCGGGTACTCCGCCGGGTACTACTCGTACATCTGGTCCGAGGTCCTCGACGCCGACACCGTCACCTGGTTCGCCGAGAACGGCGGCCTGCGCCGCGAGAACGGCGACGCGTTCCGCGCGAAGCTCCTCGGGCGCGGCGGCTCCGTCGACCCCATGGAGGCGTTCGCCGACCTGCGCGGGCGTGCCCCCCGCATCGAGCCCCTGCTTGAGCGGCGCGGGCTGACCGGGGCCGAGGCCCGATGAGCGGCGCCACCGCCGCCGGACCGTCCGGGCCCACCGCCGCGGACGAGGTCGTCGACGTCTGCCGGGAGCTGATCCGCTTCGACACCTCCAACCCCGGCGACGGCACCGGGCCGGGGGAGCGGGCCGCCGCCGAGTACGTCGTCGGCCTCCTGCAGGACGTCGGCCTCGAGCCCGAGCTGTTCGAGTCCGCGCCCGGGCGGGCCAACGTGGTCGTCCGGGTCGAGGGCGAGGACTCCTCGCGCCCCGCGCTCGTGGTCCACGGGCACCTCGACGTCGTGCCCGCGCACGCCCCCGACTGGAGCGTCGACCCCTTCGCCGGCGAGCTGCGCGACGGCCTCGTGTGGGGCCGGGGCGCCGTCGACATGAAGGACATGGACGCCATGGTCCTGACCGTCGTGCGGCAGATGGCCCGCGAGGGCCGGCGCCCCGCCCGGGACCTCGTCGTCGCGATGTTCGCCGACGAGGAGGCCGGCGGCCGGCAGGGCGCCCACTGGGCCGTCGAGCACCGGCCCGAGCTGTTCGCCGGCGCCACCGAGGCGATCAGCGAGGTCGGCGGGTTCTCCGTCGACGTCGCCGGGCAGCGCGTCTACCTGCTGCAGACCGCCGAGAAGGGCCTGGCGTGGCTGCGCCTGGTCGCGTCCGGCCGGGCCGGGCACGGGTCGCAGGTGCACACCGACAACGCGGTGGTGCACCTGGCCGAGGCGGTCGCCCGCATCGGCGCCCACGCCTGGCCCACGCACCTGACGCCCACCGTGCGCGCCCTGCTCGAGGGCGTCGCCGAGCTCACGGGCCTGCCCTTCGACCCCGAGGACCCCGCGGGCCTGGACGCGCTCGTCGACGCCCTCGGCCCCGCCGCCCGGTTCGTCGGGTCCACCCTGCGGCACTCCACGAACCCCACGCGCCTGGCCGCCGGGTACAAGGAGAACGTCGTGCCCGGCACCGCCACCGGCGTCGTCGACGGACGCTTCCTGCCCGGCCGCTCGGCCGAGTTCGACGCCCAGGTCGCCGCGCTCGCGGGCCCGCACGTGCGGGTCGAGGACGTCGTGCGCGACACCGGCCTCGAGGTGCCGTTCGAGGGGGACCTCGTCGAGGCGATGGTCGCGGCCGTGACCGCCGAGGACCCGGGGGCGCACGTGCTGCCGTACATGCTCTCCGGCGGCACGGACAACAAGGCGCTCGCGCGCCTGGGCATCACCGGCTACGGCTTCGCGCCGCTGCGCCTGCCCGCGGACCTGGACTTCGCCGGCATGTTCCACGGCGTCGACGAGCGCGTGCCGGCCGACGCGCTCGTCTTCGGCACCCGGGTGCTCGACCGGCTGCTGCGCACCTGCTGACGCGCGTGCGCCCCGCCGCCGCGGCGGGGCGCACGCTCAGCCCAGGGTCTCGACCATCGTCGAGCGCACCCGGATGATCTTGCGCCGCAGCCACACCCGCCGCTCGCCGCCCGCGTACAGGCGGGTGCGCGCCAGCTCCCAGCGGCCGTACTCGGCCTCGTCGGTGAGCATGCGACGGGCGTCGTTGCGCGACGTCGTGCGGGGGATCGTCACGACCCGGTACTCGTACTGCGCCGCGCTCGTGCGTGCGGCGCGCGCCTGGTCCACCGCCATGCCTCACCCGTCCCTCGTCCTGGCGCCCCGGGCCCGTGCACGGCCCGTGCCTCGACCGTGCCGCCGGGGCGCTGCGTCCGTCGGCCGCCGGCCGCCGTCGTCCCGTCGCAGGTCGGGCCGCCCGGGCGGCGTGACGTGCGCGACGGGTCGAAGGACGCCCGACCGGTGCCATTGTGCCCCCGGCGGCGCTACCGTCATCGCATGACCGTGGACCCGCGCGCTGCCCTCGACCGACTGGTGGCCGCCCTCGAGGCGCACTTCAACGCCGTGGTGGCCAGGAAGGGCGACGACGACCCCGCGGTCGACGACGCGTACGACGTGCTCGCCGACGCGTTCGAGGTGTACGACGACGCGCTCGGGACCGTGCACGGCGAGGCCACGCCGTTCTACCTCGCGGAGGAGGACGACGAGGACGACGACCTCGACGAGGACGACCTCGACGAGGACGACCTCGACGACGACGTGGACCTGCAGCAGGTCTGACCGCGACGGCCGTGCCCGCGCCTGCTCAGCGCGGGTCGAGCCGCTCGGGGTAGCCCAGCGTCGGTGCGGTGATCTCGTCGAGCGCCCGGACGATCTCGTCCGGGAGCTCGAGGTCGTCCGCGCCCAGCGCCACGCGCAGCTGCGCGGCCGTCCGCGCCCCGACGAGGGCCGAGGCCACGCCCGGGCGGCCCACCACCCAGGCCAGGGCCACCTCCAGGGGCTGGCGCTCCAGGCCCGCTGCCGCCGTGGCGACCGCGTCGACGACACCCGCCGCGTCGGCCGTCAGGTACGGGCGCACGAAGCCCGCCAGGTGCGCCGACGCCGCCCGCGAGTCCGACGGGATCGTGCGCCGGTACTTGCCCGTCAGCACCCCGCGGCCCAGCGGCGACCACGCCAGCAGCCCCGCGCCGAGGCCCGCGCACGCCGGCAGGACCTCGCGCTCGACGCCGCGCTGCAGCAACGAGTACTCGGCCTCGACGGCGGCCAGGCCAGGGTCGGGCTCCAGCAGCGTCGCCGCCCGCGCGACCTGCCAACCGGGGTGGTTCGACAGGCCCACGTAGCGGGCGCGGCCGCTGCTGACGGCCAGGCGCATCGCCGAGACCGTCTCCTCCAGCGGCGTGCGCGCGTCCGGGGTCTGCACCAGCCACAGGTCGACCCGGTCGGTCCGCAGGCGTGCCAGCGACCGGTCCAAGGAGTCCAGCAGCGTGCCGCGCGAGGCGTCGACCACGCCGCCGTCGACGGTGCGCCGCACCCCGCCCTTGGTGCACAGCACCAGCTCGTCGCGCGCCACCACGTCGCCCAGCAGCGAGCCCAGCAGC
This sequence comes from Cellulomonas oligotrophica, assembly GCF_013409875.1. GTDB lineage: Bacteria > Actinomycetota > Actinomycetes > Actinomycetales > Cellulomonadaceae > Cellulomonas > Cellulomonas oligotrophica. Next base: position 515,500 of record NZ_JACCBK010000001.1, on the reverse strand, counting down.
TCCTCGGCACCGCCGTCCGCGTACGACGCCGACGTGTCGACCAGGGTGCCGCCCGCCTCGACGAAGTCGCGCAGCTGGTCCTTGGCCTCGTGGTCGTCGGTGTCGCGGGACCACGTCATGGTGCCCAGGCCGACCGACGAGACGCGCAGGCCCGTGCGGCCCAGCTGACGGTGCTCCATGGCTCGTCACCCTAGCCGCGGACCGCGCCCGCGCCGACGACCACGGCGCTAGGGTGTGCGCTCGTGGCAACAGGCATCGGCATCGGCGACGGCATCCTCCTCGGGCTGGTCCAGGGGCTGACCGAGTTCCTCCCGGTGTCCTCCAGCGCGCACCTGCGGATCATCGGCACCCTGCTCGGGTCCGACCCGGGGGCCGCGTTCACCGCGATCACCCAGCTCGGCACCGAGACCGCGGTGCTGCTGTACTTCCGCCGCGACATCAAGCGGATCGCGCTCGCGTGGTGGTTCGCGGTCCGCGGCGGCTACGGCGTGGACTGGCGATCGCGGATCGGCATGCCGCACGGCCGCCCGCAGGACCACGACGCGCTCATGGCGTGGTTCATCGCGCTCGGCTCGGTGCCGATCGTGGTGCTCGGCCTGGCGTTCCAGGACGCGATCGAGGCGCCGTTCCGCAACCTGTGGCTGACGGTCGTCACGTTGTCGGTGTTCGGCCTGATCCTGGGCTGGGCGGACAAGTTCTCGATCCGGCGCCGCCCCCTGGAGGAGCTCACGCCCAGGCACGCGCTGGCGTTCGGGTTCTGGCAGGCCCTCGCCCTCGTCCCGGGCGTGTCCCGGTCCGGCGGCACCATCACCGGCGGTCTGCTCATGGGCTACACCCGCGAGGCCGCTGCCCGGTACTCGTTCCTGCTGGCGATCCCCGCGGTCTTCGGGTCGGGCCTCTACCAGCTCGTCAAGAGCCTCGGCGACTTCGGGCAGGCCGGGACGCCCGGCTTCGGCGTGACGCTCGTCGCGACCCTCGTGGCCTTCGTCATCGGGTACGTCGTCATCATCGCGTTCCTGAAGATCGTCTCGACGTTCAGCTACAAGCCGTTCGTCGTCTACCGGCTCGCGCTCGCCGCGCTCGTCGCGCTCCTGCTGATCACGGGCGTGCTGGAGCCCACCGCCGGCGCCGTCTGACCGGCCCCGCCGCGCCCGTCGCTCAGAGCCAGCCCGAGCGCCGGAACAGGCCCCACAGCACCACGCACAGCACCGCCATGCCGCCCACGGCCAGGGGGTACCCCAGCGGCCACGCCAGCTCGGGCATGTGCCGGAAGTTCATGCCGTACACGCCCGCGACGAGCGTCGGCGCCGCGACGATCGCCGCCCACGCGCTGATCTTGCGCATGTCCTCGTTCTGCCGCACCGACACCTGCGCCAGGTGCACCTCGAGCATGTCGCCCAGCAGCGAGTCCTGGGCCTGCAGGTGCCGGTCCGTGCGGTCCGCGGACGCCTGCACGCGGCGCAGCCACGGCGGCTGGCGGTGCGCGGCGTCGCCGTCGAGGACCTCCTCGACGAGCTCGGCCAGGTGCGCGCCCAGCGGGGCCAGGGCCCGGCGCGCCTCGGCGATCTCCCGCTTGAGGTCGTAGACGACGCCGAGCGCCCCCGGGGCGGGCCGCTCGGAGAAGACGAGCCGCTCGACGTCCGCGACGGACTCGCTCAGGGACGTCTCGACGTCCGCCGCCGACGCCGCCAGGGTCAGCAGCACCGCCGCGAGCACCGCACGCGCCCCGCGCTCCCCGGTGGGCCGGTGCCCGCCGGCGACCCGGTCGACCACCGCGTCGAGGACGCCGGCGCCGCCCTCCTCGGCGGTGACCACCACGTCGTCGCGCAGCACCACGACCACCCGGCCGGTGCGCACCTCCCACGAGTCCTCGACCCACGCCAGCGTGGGCGCCGACAGCGCGATGCCCCCGCCGGGCAGCCGCTCCGCCCGGGCCCGCAGGCGCGGGTGGTGCGCGCCGACCTGCTCGTCGCCCGCCGCCGGGACGCCCGCCCGGACCGCCTCGACCGTGCGCACGTCCGCCCCGGTGGCCGCCCACGTGTCCGCGACCGCGTCGAGCCCGTCCGCCACCACCCAGGTCGCCCCCCGCGCGGCCGCCTCGCCCGGACGCGCCGCCGGGCCCTCGGCCGGCACCCAGGTGCCCGCCACGCCCTCGACCCACGTCCGCCCCGCCGGCACCGGCGCCGCGACCGGCACGTCGACGGGCGGGGGAGCCGGGTCCGCCCCGTCGGCCGGACCGGGGACCTGCTCGTCGCGCGCGCTCGCCGTCACCGGGACATTGTGCGCCGGGGAGGACGCGACGGGGCGGCTAGGCTTCCGGCGTGCTCACCTGGCCCGCGCCCCAGATCCCTCGGCTCCCCGGGCGCGGCGGACCCGTCCGCGTCCTCGACACCGCCAGCGGGCAGGTCGTCGAGGCCGCCACCGGCCCCGTCGCCAGCCTCTACGTGTGCGGCATCACCCCGTACGACGCCACGCACCTCGGCCACGCCGCCACGTACGTCGCCTTCGACGTCCTCGGCCGGGCCTGGCGCGACGCCGGCCTGCAGGTGCGGTACGCGTCCAACGTCACCGACGTCGACGACCCCCTGCTCGAGCGCGCCACCGCGACCGGCGTCGACTGGCGCGACCTCGCCGCCGAGCAGACCGCGCTCTTCGCCGCGGACATGACCGCCCTCGGCGTCGTCCCGCCCGACGTCTACCAGGGCGTCGTCGAGAGCGTCCCGCAGATCGCCGCGGCCGTCGTCACGCTGCTCGACACCGGCGCCGCGTACCGGGTGCCCACGCCCGACGCGGACGGCGACGACGTGTACGCCGACCTGTCCGCCGACCCGCGGTTCGGCACCGTCAGCGGCCTGCCCGACGGCACCATGCGCGCGCTGAGCGCCGAGCGCGGCGGCGACCCCGACCGGCCCGGCAAGCGGTCACCCCTCGACCCGCTGCTGTGGCGCGCCGCCCGCACCGGCGAGCCCGCGTGGGACGCCCCCGGGCTGGACCGCGGCCGCCCCGGGTGGCACGTCGAGTGCGCCGTCATCGCCCAGGACGGCCTCGGCGTGCCCTTCGACGTGCAGGGCGGCGGGTCCGACCTGGCGTTCCCGCACCACGAGATGAGCTCCTCGCACCTGCGCCTGCTCGACGCCGGACGGTCCGCCGCCCGGCACGTGCACGCCGGCATGGTCGGGTACGAGGGCCACAAGATGAGCAAGTCCCGCGGCAACCTCGTCCTCGTCTCGCGGCTGCTGGCCGACGGCGTCGAGCCGATGGCCGTGCGGCTGGCCGTGCTCGCGCACCGCTACCGCGACGACTGGGAGTGGACCCCCGCGGGCCTCGCCGAGGCCGAGCAGCGGCTGGTGACGTGGCGGCGCGCCCTGTCCGGCAACGGCGGCCCCGCCGCCGAGCCCGTGCTTGCCGCCGTGCGCGCCGCCGTCGCCGACGACCTCGACACCCCGACGGCGCTCGCGGCCGTCGACGCGTGGGCCGCGCTGTCGATCACCGGCGCCGGGCCCCTCGAGGAGGGGGCGCCGGGCGTCGTGGCCCGCACGGTCGACGCGCTGCTCGGCGTCCGGATGTGACGACCGCTCAGCCGCCGGTGCCCTTGTCGCGCCGGCGCAGGTAGCGCTCGAACTCCTGGGCGATGGCCTCGCCGCTGGCCTCGGGCAGCTCGGCCGTGTCCTTGGCCTCCTCGAGCTGGCGCACGTACTCGCCGATCTCGGCGTCCTCGCCTGCGAGCTCGTCCACGCCGCTCTGCCAGGCCAGCGCGTCCTCGGGCAGCTCGCCCATGGCGACGGGCTCGCCGAGCAGCTGCTCCACGCGGTGCAGGATCGCCAGCGTCGCCTTGGGCGACGGGGGGTGCGCCACGTAGTGCGGCACGGCCGCCCACAGCGACAGCGCGCGCAGGCCCCGGGCCGCGGCCTCGTGCTGCAGCACCCCGACGATCCCCGTGGGGCCCTCGTAGGTGTTGGGCTCCAGGCCGAGCATCTCGCGGACCGCGACGTCCTCGCTGGTCGCGTTCACCGGGATGGGACGGGTGTGCGGCACGTCCGCGAGCAGGGCGCCGACCGTCACCACCGTCTTCACGCCCAGACCCTGCGCGATGTCGAGGATCTCCCCGCAGTACCGGCGCCACCGCATCGACGGCTCGATGCCGTGCACCAGCACCACCGTGCGGCTCGTGCGCGGGGTCGTCGTCACCGCGACCGCGGTCGTCGGCCAGGTGATCTCCCGGCTGCCGTCGGGGCCGACGGCGATCACCGGGCGGTTCACCTGGAAGTCGTGGTACTCCTCGGGGTCGAGCTCGTCGACCTGCTCGGCGCCCCACGTGTCGTGCAGGTGCTCCAACGCCTGGCTGGCGGCGCCGCCCGCGTCGTTCCACCCCTCGAACGCCGCGAGCAGCACGGGCTCGCGGGCCGGCAGGTCGGGCCGGCGCGGTTCCAGGTCGGGTCCGGGGTGCTCGCTCACCGGACCAGCCTAGGGTCCCGCACCGTCGCGGGCCTGGTCATCGTCCCGCGCGAGCCGTCGGCACCGATCTGGACGGACGCCCGGGAACGCTCACAGGCGCCCCACGACGGTCGATGGGGCCGGTGCAACGGACCAGACGGACCGACCGAGGAGTGTCGAGCGTGCCCGAACGCGTCGTGCGGCTGGCCGAGGAGGTCGGTCAGGTCACCGGCCAGACCATGCAGGGGATCGAGCAGGTCGCCAAGAGCACCAAGATGCTCGCCCTCAACGCCCTCATCGAGTCCGCCCGGGCGGGGGAGCGCGGCGCCGGGTTCGCGGTCGTGGCCCGTGAGGTCAGCGAGGTCGCCGACCGGGCGCGGACCCTGTCCGAGGACCTGTCCGGCGAGCTGCGCCCCCGCATCGCCGAGCTCACCGAGCTCGGGCACCAGCTCGTGGCCCGTGTGCGCGGGCAGCGCCTGGCAGACCTGGCGCTCAACGCCATCGAGATCGTCGACCGCAACCTGTACGAGCGCTCGTGCGACGTGCGGTGGTGGGCCACCGACGCCGCCGTCGTCGACGCGCTCGCCCCCGGCGCCCCCGCCGCGGCCGCGGCCTTCGCAGGCAGGCGTCTCGGCGTCATCCTGCGCAGCTACACCGTGTACCTCGACCTGTGGCTCGCCGACGCCCACGGGCGCGTCGTCGCGCACGGGTCGTCGACGCGGGCCCGTGACGCCGTCGGCTCCGACGTGTCCGGGCAGGCGTGGTTCCGGGCCGCGATGGCCACGCGGGACAGCGACGACTACGCGGCCCTCGACGTCGAGCAGCACGCCGGGCTCGGCGCGACCACCGCCACCTACGCGACCGCGGTGCGCGAGGGCGGTCGTGCCGACGGGCGACCGGTGGGCGCCCTCGGTGCGTTCTTCGACTGGGAGCACCAGGCGCAGACCATCGTCGAGGGGGTCCGTCTGACGCCCGCGGAACGCGAGAGCACCCGGGTCCTCCTGCTCGACCGCGACGGCCTCGTGCTCGCCGCCTCCGACCGGGTCGGCGTCCTGCACGAGCGGGTCGCGCTGTGCACCGACGGGCAGCCCAGCGGCACGTACACCGCGGACGGCACGACCGTCGGCTTCGCCCTCACCCCCGGCTACGAGACGTACCCCGGCCTCGGCTGGTACGGCGCCCTGGTCCAGCGGCACTGACGGCCTCCGGCGGCCTCGGTGACGGCGGCACGTAGGGTCGTCACGCCCGCACCGCCCCGACGACGGAGGACCCCACCCGTGGCACCAGCACGCGACCACCGCACGCCCGACGACCTGCCCGCCGCGGTGCTGTGGGACATGGACGGCACGCTCATCGACTCCGAGCCGCACTGGATGGTCGCGGAGACCGAGCTGGTCGAGGCGCACGGCGGGGTGTGGACCCGTGACGACGCGGTGTCGATGATCGGCTCGTCGATGGACGTGGCCGCCGCACGGCTGCGCGAGCGCGGCGTCGACCTGAGTACCGCACAGATCGCCGACGCCCTCAACACCGCCGTCGCCGCCGCGATCGCCGCGGGCGTGCCGTGGCAGCCGGGTGCGCGCGAGCTCGTCGAGGCCGTCGCCGCCGCGGGCGTCCCGCAGGCCCTCGTCACGTCGTCGTACCGGGTGCTCGCGGAGCCGTTCGCGCGGGCCGTCGGACTGTTCGACGTCGTCGTCGCCGGGGACGACGTGACCCGGCCCAAGCCGGACCCCGAGCCCTACCTCACGGCCGCCGCGCTGCTCGGCGTCGATCCCCGCGCGTGCGTCGCCCTCGAGGACTCCGTCTCCGGGCTGGCCTCCGCCGTCGCGTCGGGCGCCCACGTCGTGGCCGTGCAGCTCATCGCGCCGGTCGACCCGCCGGCCGGGGTCTCGCGCACCACCACCCTGCGCGGCGTGACGCTCGCCGACCTGGCCCGGGTCGCGTCCGGGCAGCTGCTCGACCGACGGGCCGCCTGAGCGCCGCCGCGCGGGTCAGTCGGGGAGCACGCCGATCGCGCGCTGGACCGCCGCCGGCTCGACCGGCGGCGGCGTCCCGCCGAACTCGGGGCACAGGTCGCGGAACGAGCACCAGTCGCACAGCTTCGACCGCCGCGTCGGCCACGACCCCGAGCGCGCCGTGTCCTCGATCCCCGCCCAGATCGACCGGACCCGCTGCTCCAGCGTGAGCATCTCGGCCTCCGTCGGCTCGTGCGAGACGACCACGCCGTCGCCGAGGTACTCCAGCTGCAGCCGCTTGGGCAGCACGCCGCGCGTCTTCCACACCACGTACGCGTAGAACCGCATCTGGAACAGGGCCGAGCTCTCGTAGCCCGCCCGCGGCGACCTCCCGGTCTTGTAGTCCACCACCCGCACCCAGCCGTTCGGCGCGACGTCGACCCGGTCGATCACGCCCCGCAGCTGCGGCCCGCCCTCGAGGTCGACGCGCACCTGCAGCTCGCGCGCCCGCGGCTCCAGCCGGGTCGGGTCCTCCAGCGTGAAGTACGTCTCCAGCAGCCGGCCCGCCGTCGCCAGCAGCGCCAACCGCTCCTCGTCCTGCACCACCAGGTCCGCGTACGCCGCCGACCCGGCCTCGAGCACCGCCCACGCCGGCTCCACCAGCGCCTTGGCCGCGTCGACGGTGCGGTCACCCGCGGGCAGGTCGAACAGCTGCTCGAGCACCGCGTGCACCAGCGTCCCCCGCGCGGCCGCGGTCGACGACGGCTCGGGCAGCCGGTCCACCACCCGCAGCCGGAACAGCAGCGGGCACTGCAGGAAGTCGTTGGCCCGCGACGGCGACAGCCCCGGCACCCGCGCAGCGGCCTGCTGGTCCGGCTCGACGGTCTCGACGGTGCCCTGCACGTCCTGGCCCTGCACGTCCACGCTCACGCGACGAGGGTAGGCGCCGCGACCCACACCGCCGACCGCCGCGCCGCGGACCGGCCGCCCGCCGCCGTCGTCGTGCCGTGGCGACCGTAGTCTGGCCCCGTGAACGCAGCGCGCCCCGAGCGTCCCTCCGGCTGGGTGCTCGGGCACGTGGCCGGCGCCCCCGTCGTGCTCGCCCCGAGCTGGCTCCTCGCCGCCGTCGTCCTCACGGTGCTCTTCGCGCCCAACGTCAGCGCCTGGACCGGGCAGACCGGCACCGTCACCTACGTCGTGGCGCTCGCCTTCGTCGTGCTGCTGTTCGCCTCCGTGCTGGTGCACGAGCTCGCGCACGGGCTCGTCGCGCGCGCCCGCGGCCAGCAGCCGCACGCGTTCGTCCTGACCCTGTGGGGCGGGCACACGACCTTCGGCGGCGCCGCACCGACCCCCGCGACCACCGCGCTCGTCGCCATCGTCGGACCGCTCGCCAACATCGTCCTCGCCGTGCTCTTCCTCGTCGCCGGGCGCGCCGTCGGCGGCGATGTGCTGCTCGGCATGCTGCTGCTGTCCGGCGCCGTCGCCAACGGCTTCGTCGCCGCCTTCAACCTCGTGCCCGGCCTGCCGCTCGACGGCGGACGCGTGCTCGAGGCCGGCGTCTGGGCCGCCACCGGCGACCGGCACCGCGGCACCGTGGTGGCCGGCTGGGCCGGCCGCCTCGTCGCCGTCGGCGTCGTCCTCGTCGCGCTCGGGACCCCCCTCCTCGAGGGGCGTACCCCCGACCTCGTCACCGTCGCCTGGGCCGCGCTCGTCGGTGCCTTCCTGTGGTCCGGCGCCTCCGGCGCGATCCGCGGCGCGCGCACCGGCCGCGCCGTCGACGCCCTCACCGTCCAGCGCGTCGGCAGCCCCGCCACGGCCGTCGGCGCCCGTGCCTCCCTGGCCGAGGCCCGCGCCGCAGCGGCCGCCGCCGGCGTCGCCGACGTCGTCGTCGTCGCCCCCGACGGCCGACCGGCCGCGTACGTCGACCCCGCCGCCGCCGCGTCGGTCCCGCCCGCGCTCGCGGGCACCACGGCGGTCGGCGCGGTCAGCGCGCCGCTGCCGGTCGGCACCACCGTCGACGGTGCCCTCGTCGGGCAGGCGCTGCTGCACGCCCTGAGCGCGGCGTCCGCGCACGGCCCGGTGCTCGCCGCCACCGTCGAGGGGCGCGTCGTCGCGCTCGTGCGGGCCAAGGACGTCGTCGCGGCGCTGCGCGGCTGACCCGCGCCCGACGGTCCCGTCCGGCCACGGCGGTGCCGGGGCGCGCGCCCGCGCCGCCTAGACTCGTGCCACGTGACCCACGACGCGACCGTCCCGCCCGCACCGACCGGCGCCGCCCTGCGTCGTGGGCCCCTGCGCGTCGGCGAGCGCGTCCAGCTGACCGACCCGCGCGGACGCCTGCACACGATCACCCTGCAGCCCGGCGGCACGTTCCACACCCACAAGGGCTGGTTCCGCCACGAGGAGCTCATCGACCAGCCCGAGGGCGTCGTGGTGCGCACCAGCTCGGGCATCGAGTACCTGGCCCTGCGGCCGCTGCTGTCGGACTACGTCCTGTCGATGCCGCGCGGTGCCGCGGTCGTCTACCCCAAGGACGCGGGCCAGATCGTCACGATGGCGGACATCTACCCGGGCGCCACGGTCGTCGAGGCCGGCGTCGGCTCGGGCGCGCTCACGCTGTCGCTGCTGCGGGCCGTCGGCGACGGCGGGCGGGTGCACTCGGTGGAGCGCCGCGACGACTTCGCCGCGGTCGCCCGGGGCAACGTCGAGGCGTTCTTCGGCGGTCAGCACCCCGCGTGGCGCCTGCACACCGGCGACCTGGCGGACGTGCTGCCGACCATCGCCGAGCCCGGCACCGTCGACCGCGTCGTGCTCGACATGCTCGCGCCGTGGGAGAACCTCGACGCGGTCGCGCACGCGCTGGCACCCGGCGGGGTGCTCATCGGGTACGTCGCCACGGCCACGCAGCTGTCCCGGCTCGCGGAGGACGTGCGCACCGACGGCCGGTACACCGAGCCGCAGGCGTGGGAGTCGATGGTCCGCGGCTGGCACCTCGAGGGCCTGGCCGTGCGCCCGCAGCACCGGATGATCGGGCACACCGGGTTCCTGCTGACCACGCGGCGGCTCGCCGACGGCGTCGTCGCCCCCGAGCGCCGCCGGCGGCCCGCGAAGGGCTCGTACCCGGTGGCCGGCGACGGCGCGCCGGTCGTCGAGGACGACGCGTGGACGCCCGAGGCGCTGGGCGAGCGGGCCGTCTCCGACAAGAAGGTCCGTCGCGTGCGTCGTGACCTCGGGGTCGCCGACGACGCCTGAGGTGTCCGCGGGTCGGTCACGACGCGCGCCCGCGCGGCGGACGGGACAGGGTTGACACCGCTGGTTAGGGTCGTCGGACCAGCAGGCACAGCGGCGTGCACGGTGGACCCGGAGGGCAGGGCGACGCAGCGGAGGGGCGAGACCATGACGGAACCTTCTGGACGTGACCTGCAGCGCGAGCTCACGGTGCTCGCGGCGAAGAACGAGCGCCTCAGCGAGGCGCTCGTGGCCGCACGCGAGCAGATCCTCGAGCTCAAGCGTCAGGTGGACGACCTCGCGAAGCCGCCGGGGACGTACGCGACGTTCCTCGGCGCGCGGCCCGACGGCACGGTCGACATCGTCTCGGCCGGCCGCAAGATGCACGTGGGTGCGAGCCCGACGCTCGACGTCCACCGACTGCGGCCCGGGCAGGAGGTCATGCTCAACGAGGCCCTCACGGTCGTCGAGGCCGGCGGGTACGAGAAGGTCGGCGAGATCGTCACCGTCAAGGAGACCCTCGGCGACGGTCGTGTGCTCGTCGTCGGCCGGGGCGACGAGGAGCGGGTCGTACGGCTCGCGGGGCAGGTCGCCGACGCGAACGTGCGGGTCGGGGACGCCCTGACCATCGACTCGCGCAGCGGTTTCGTCTTCGAGGTCATCCCGCGGGCCGAGGTCGCCGAGCTGGTGCTCGAAGAGGTCCCCGACATCGACTACACCGACATCGGCGGGCTCGGGCCGCAGATCGAGACGATCCGCGACGCCGTCGAGCTGCCGTTCCTGCACCCCGAGCTGTTCCGCGAGCACGGGCTCAAGCCGCCCAAGGGCGTGCTGCTCTACGGCCCGCCCGGCTGCGGCAAGACCCTCATCGCCAAGGCGGTGGCCCACTCGCTGGCGGCGACGGCGGCGGCGGCGCGCGGCGACGAGGTGACCGACGCGCGCAGCTACTTCCTCAACGTCAAGGGCCCGGAGCTGCTCAACAAGTACGTCGGCGAGACCGAGCGGCACATCCGCCTGATCTTCGCCCGTGCCCGCGAGAAGGCGTCCCAGGGGCACCCGGTCGTGGTGTTCTTCGACGAGATGGAGTCGCTGTTCCGCACCCGCGGCACCGGCGTCTCGTCCGACGTCGAGACGACGATCGTCCCGCAGCTGCTCTCGGAGATCGACGGCGTCGAGCGCCTCGAGAACGTCATCGTCATCGGCGCCTCGAACCGCGAGGACATGATCGACCCGGCGATCCTGCGCCCCGGCCGCCTCGACGTGAAGATCAAGATCGAGCGCCCCGACGCCGAGGGTGCCCGGGAGATCTTCGCCAAGTACCTCACGGCCGGCCTGCCGATCCACGCGGACGACGTCGCCGAGCACGGCGGCTCCGTCACGGCGGCCGTCGAGGCGATGATCCGCCGCGTCGTCGAGCGCATGTACTCCGAGGCCGACGAGAACCGGTTCCTCGAGGTCACGTACGCCAGCGGCGACAAGGAGGTCCTGTACTTCAAGGACTTCAACTCCGGCGCGATGATCCAGAACGTCGTCGACCGGGCCAAGAAGTCCGCGATCAAGGACTTCCTGGCGACCGGCCAGCGCGGCATCCGCGTGGACCACCTGCTCACGGCGTGCGTCGACGAGTTCAAGGAGAACGAGGACCTGCCCAACACGACCAACCCCGACGACTGGGCGCGGATCTCGGGCAAGAAGGGCGAGCGGATCGTCTTCATCCGCACGATCGTCCAGGGCAAGAAGGGCGTCGACACGTCCCGCACCATCGAGAACGTCACCAGCACCGGCCAGTACCTCTGACGATCGCCGGTCCGCCCGCTGGTCGTCGCGCTGCGCGGGCGGCACCGGCGCCTAGGGTGGTCGCGTGACGGTGACGCGCGTGATGGGCCTCGAGACCGAGTACGGGGTGCTCCAGCCCGGCCGTCCGCTGGCGAACCCGATGCTGCTGTCCTCGCACGTCGTGGCGGTGCACGCGGCGGCGCGCGACTCGGGCCGGTCGCGGGCGCGGTGGGACTACGACGACGAGGACCCGCTGCACGACGCCCGCGGTTTCCACCTGCAGCGGGCGTCGGCCCACCCGTCGCTGCTGACGGACGACCCCCAGGCGCCGGCGCCCTCGGGCGACGGGCCGCAGGAGATGCCGCGCTCGACGGTGGAGGAGTACGAGGACCCGGGCGCCGCGAACGTCATCCTCACCAACGGTGCGCGCCTGTACGTCGACCACGCCCACCCCGAGTACTCGACCCCCGAGGTCACGACCCCGCTCGACGCCGTGCGGTGGGACCGGGCGGGGGAGATGGTCATGCTCGGGTCCGTGCGCGCGCTCGCGTCGACGTCCGCGCTGCCGGACGTCGCGCTGTACAAGAACAACGTCGACGGCAAGGGCGCCACGTACGGCACGCACGAGAACTACCTCGTGGAGCGTGCCGTGCCGTTCGGGGACCTCGTGCGGTCGCTGACGCCGTTCTTCGTCACCCGGCAGGTCTTCACCGGTGCCGGCCGGGTGGGGCTGGGGCAGCGCGGGGAGACGCCGGGGTTCCAGCTGTCGCAGCGCGCCGACTACGTCGAGGCCGAGGTCGGGCTCGAGACGACGCTGCGCCGGCCCATCGTCAACACCCGCGACGAGCCGCACGCCGACCCGGTGCGGTGGCGACGGCTGCACGTCATCGTGGGCGACGCCACGATGCTGCAGGTCGCGACGTACCTGCGGCTGGGCACGACCTCGCTGGTGCTGTGGCTCGTCGAGCAGGCCGCCGCGTCCGACGGGCCCGCGCGGGCCGCGCTGCGCGACGTCGACGCCCTCGTGCTGCGCGACCCGGTGGGGTCCGTGCACGCCGTCAGCCACGACCTGACGCTCACCGAGCGGCTCGAGCTCGCCGACGGTCGGCGCATGACGTCGCTGGAGGTCCAGCGCGTGTACCTCGACGCCGTCCGGACCGCCCTGGACGCGACCGGTGAGGCGCCCGACGAGCAGACCGCCGACGTCGTGGCCCGCTGGGCGTCGTTGCTCGACCGGCTGGCGACCGACCCCGCGTCGTGCGCGCGCGAGGTCGAGTGGCTCGCCAAGATGCGGCTGCTGGAGGGCATGCGGCGCCGCGACCACCTCGACTGGGACCACCCGCGCCTGGCCGCCGTCGACCTGCAGTGGTCGGACGTGCGGCCCGAGCGCGGGCTGTACCACCGGCTGGTCGCCGCCGGTGCGGTCGACCTGCTCGTCACCGAGGAGCAGGTCCGTGACGCGGTCGTGCACCCCCCGCAGGACACCCGCGCGTACTTCCGCGGCGAGGCCGTGGCCCGGTACGGCCCCCACGTGTCGGCCGCGAGCTGGGACTCCGTCGTCTTCGACGTGCCCGGCGCGCAGACGCTGCAGCGGGTGCCGATGCGCGACCCACTGCGGGGCACGCGGGCGCACGTGGGCGAGCTGCTCGACCGCAGCCCCGACGCCGCGACGCTCCTCGCCGGCCTCGGCGGGTAGCGGGCCGGCCGCGACCGGTCAGCGCATCGCCCCCACGAGCCGCACCGCCTCACGCGTCTGCTGCACGCGTCGCTCGTACGTCAGCCCGAGGCCGAGCACGACCGCGCCGCCGACGGCGAGCAGGACCCACCCGTCCACGCGGGCGAGCGCGGACGCCGCGACGGGGCTCAGGACGACGGCGAGCGCGGTGAGCGTCGCGGCCGCACCGAGCAGGAACGGTGCCTGCGCCCGGGCCAGCGCACCACCGACGGTCGCGCCGACCGCGAGCGTGAGCACCAGCACGACGCGCCAGGACGCCGGTGCGGCGACGAGCGCGAGCAGCGGGGCGCCGAGCAGCAGGACCAGCGGCGCACCGAGCACGGTCCACGACGACGACCGGTCGGGCTGCCACCGGCGGACCGCCAGGGCCGTGGTCACGACGCCGAGCAGGACGAGGGGCACGTCGGCGGGCTCGGGACCGCCGCGGCCGGCCGCGACGAGCGCCCCGGCGACGGCCACGGCCACGGCGACGAGCACGTGGTGCCGCTCGCGCGCGAGGTGCGCGAGCGCCGACCCGGCCGCGAGCACCGCGTAGGCGCGCACGGTGCCGGTGGTCCCGGGCCCTGCGGCGACGAGCGTGGGCAGGGCCGCGAGGGCCGCGAGCACGGCGAGCGCGGGCCACGGGACGGCGCGCCGGGACCCCCACCACGCGAGTGCGGCGCCGCCCGCGACGACGGCCGCGCCGAGGGAGGCGACCTCGACCCCGAGCGGGGCGGGTGTCCCGGGCGCCGTGGCGCGCGCGGCGGCCTGCGACCAGGGCCCGAGGACCGCGAGGGTGGCGGCGGCGACGGCCAGGGTGCGGCGCACGACGGGTCCGTCGACCCCTGCCCAGGTGGCGCGGGTGGCCGGGGTCGTGGTCGTGCCGGTGCGGTCCGCGGTCCGGGCCAGCACGAGCAGCAGGGCCCCGCCGGCCAGCCAGAGACCGTCGCGACCGGGGGTGTCGCGCACGCCGAGGGTCGCCGTCGTGGCGAGGAGCCCGACCAGCAGCCACCCGGTGGGTGCGGTGCCCCGGCGGACGGCCAGCGTCACGGCGCCGAGCGTCAGGACCGCCAGCACGGCCGCCGGGGCGTCGCGCAGCCCGGGTGCCGCTGCGGCCGTCGCCAGCGCCGCGAGCACGGCGACGGCGACGCCGAGGTCGGCCAGGCGCGGGCGGCGGTCGGAGCCGGGGACCGTGCCTGGCGCCGGGCGAGGACCGGTGCGCCGTCCCGCGGCTGCCCCGACGAGCGTGGCGGCCGCGGCGAGGACGGCGAGGGCCCCCAGGCGGACGGCGTCCGGCACGGGTGCGGCGGGCAGGGCGGTGGTGGTCGGGGCGGCGGCGGCGAGGCACGTCGGCAGCACGGCGGACGCGACGACGACCCACGGCGCGGCGGCCGCCGTCCGGGCTCCGGCCGGCGGTGGGAGGCGGACCAGGACCGTCGCGCAGACGGCCAGGCCGACGGCCGCGGCGAGCGCCCACGGCTCGACGAGCGGGCTCCCGTCGGCCAGGACGGGGACGGACGGCGGCAGGGCGCCGCCCGCGGCCGGGACGAGCGCGCGGCGCAGCGGGGCGAGCGTGAGCAGGACGGCGGCGAGCGCGGCGAGCCCCGACGCCAGCGGGGCGGGTGCACGGCGTGCGAGCAGGTGCGCGCCGGCCGCGAGGACGGCGGCGACGACCGTCGCGACGGCGACCCGGTCGACGAGGACGGCGCCCACGGGCAGCGGGGCGACGAGCACGGCGGTCGGCACGGTCGCCAGGGCCAGCCCGCCGACGACCTGCCCCGCCGCGGCGCGCGACCCCCGGCGCGCGGCCCGGGCCGTCGCGGCGGCGAGCACCAGGCCCGGCGGGACGACGTAGGGCTCGACGAGCTGATTGCCCTGGACGCCGAGGGTGACCCACCAGGCGCTGCTGCCGAGGGCGAGCGCGAGCCAGCCGGCGGCGCGCCGGTCGGGCTGCAGCGCCCAGGCGCCGGCGGTGACGGACGCCAGGACGAGGACCACCACGACCGTGGTGGCCGACACCCCGGCGGCGACGCCGGCGGTGACGGCGAGCACCGACCACCCGGCGGCCTCGGCCAGCGGCCGGCCGGCCGCACCGGCGCGGCGCAGCGTGAGGTGGGCGGTGAGGACGCCCGCCGCTCCCAGGGCAGCGGCGAGCACGACGGCGCCGGCGGCGGGCGGCACGTCGAGCAGCGCGTGGACGGTGGCGACGCCGAGCGCGGCGACGGGGGCGACGGTGGCGGCGCCGACGGGCCCGGCGGTGGTGCCCCAGGCGGGGCCGCGGCGCAGCAGCTGGAGCGCGACGGCGAGCACGACGGCGGCGGAGACGAGCACGGTGACGGCACCGGCGCCGGCGGTGCCCGAGCCGACGAGCTGGGCGGTGCCGGCCGCCCAGGCGACGGCGGGCACGATCCCCGCCGCCGCCACGGCCGCGACCTGCTCGGTCCGTGCGGCGCGTGCGGCGTGGGCGCGGACGGCCAGGCCGGCGCCCACGAGGGCCGCGGCACCAGCGGTCGTCACGGGCGCCACGAGGCCCGCCGCGTCGCCCGCGCGCACGAGCGCGGCGAGCAGCAGGACCGCCGCGCCCAGCGTGGAGGCCGCGTCGGCCGGGCCGCTGCCGGTGCCGGTGCGGTGCTCGGCGTCCGGGACCCGCGGCGGCACCCAGGTGCGGGTCAGGACGACGAGGAGCGCGGCGCCGGTGAGCGCGACCGCGCCCCACAGCGGGTCGGTGCCTGCGCCGACGACGGCGACGACCGCGGCCACGACGGCGCCCGCGCGTGCCGTCGCCGCACGGACCCGTCCGCCGCGCGCCGCCGTCAGCAGCGGCCCCGCGACGCCGAGCTCGCCGACGACGAGCGGCGCAGCGCCCCCGGGCAGCGGCAGCACCGCAGGCAGGCAGACGAGCAGCAGCACACCCGCGACGGCGCGCACGTGCGTCCCCGCGCGCGCCCGGCCCGTGCTGCGGGACCGGGCGGCGAGGGCCGCGGTCCCGAGGGTGGCGAGCACGACGACGACGGCGGCCCCCGTGGCCGGTGACCAGGGCAGGCCCCAGGCCGACGGCACCCACGACGTGGCGTCGGCGGGCGCCGGACCCTGCGCGAGCCGGCGCAGCGCGGCGACGACGAGGACGAGAGCCCCGCTCACGGCACCGGGGCCGGCGGCGGCGAGGGCACCGGCGGTGACGTGCCGGTGCAGCGGCCCCCGGTCGGCCGCGCGGGACGTGAACGCCAGGGCGGCGGCGGGCGCGAGGAGCGCCACGGCGCAGCCGAGGAGCAGAGCGCCTGCCGTGCCGACGCCGGCGCCCAGCGCCGCGCCCGCTCCGGCGGACCCTGCGCTCGCCGTCCCGGCGATCCCGGCGGCGACCGACCACGTCGCGGCCCAGGGCCCCGCGCCCGTCGGCGCCCCGGCGGCCGGCACGGCCACGGCCCGCCGGTCGCGCAGGTCGACCACCGCCTGGGCGGTCAGCACGGCCCCGACCAGGGCGAGCACCCCGGTCGCGGCCCACGGGGCCTCGCCCCCCAGCGCCTGGACGCCGGCGGTCGCGGCGGCCAGGGCGAGCCCGGCCGGGACGAGGACCGCAGCGGCGGCCTGCAGCGCGCGCCGCTCCGGGGTGCGCGAGGGCACGGGCAGCGCGGCGCGCAGCAGCCCGAGGGCCCCGGCGTCGGTCAGCAGCGCGGCGGCCGCCGCAGGCCCGTCGACGGCAGGCAGCCACGCCAGCGGCGCGGCGGGGACCAGCACGGCGGCCGCGAGCGCCCCCACCCGCACCCGGGAGGCCCGGGACCACGCCGCCAGCAGCACCGCGCTCGTGGCGAGCGAGACCCCGGCCTGCGTGGTGGCGGGCCCGAGCACCAGGGTGCCGGTGGCACGCAGCGCCCACGCGTCGAGCAGGAGCAGCACCACGGCGACCGCGCCGACCGCCTCGGCGCCGTGCACCAGCCCGCGGCGGCGCAGCAGCGACGCGAGCGCGAACACCACGAGCGTGCCCCCGCCGACGACCGCGGCACGGGCGGGGAGCGTCATGACGTCCCACGCGAACACCAGGAAGGTCAGGCTGGCGGCGGCGAGCAGCCCGGCGCCGACCACCTGGAGCACGGTCTGCACGCGCCACGACGCCCGCGCCGGGGACGGCACCGGCCGCGGGACCGGGGCGACGGGCGCCGCCGGCCCGGCGACGGGCCGCGGCGGCGTCGGGGGGGCGGCGGGCTCCGAGGACGTCGGCGCGCCCGCGGCCGTCGCCGGCGCGGGCGGGAGGACGGGTGCCGGGGCCTGCACCGGCACGGGCACCTGCGCCGCGAGCACCTGCGCTGCGGTCGGCGGGGGCGGCGCGACCGCGGCGACCGGCCGGACGGGCGGGGCGACCGGCGGCGCCGCGGCACGCAGCTCGGCGATCGTCTCCGAGCGGCGGCGCAGCGCCTGCGCGGCGGCCTGGCTGTCGGCCCACAGCCGGCTCGCCCCGGGGCCCGTCACGTCCAGCCCGCACGTGGTGCACCGCGTCGACCCGAGCGGTGCCGTGCACGCCGGGCAGCACGTCGGGTCCAGCAGCGCCGCGAGCGCACGTGCGTAGAGGGTGTCGGGTCGCACGGGCTCGGCCATGGTCGGCATCGTGCCAGCACGACGGCACGCCCGGGGCCGGTGTCCGAGGGGTTGTGGACCGTCGGTGCCGGTCCGGCGCGCGGACGCCGGCACGCGGGTCGGCCGACGATGGGCCTAGGGTGGGCGGCAGGTCGTCAGCACCCGCGAGACGGAGGTCACCATGGCTGGTCAGGAGCACGTCAGGCGCCACGAGGACGACGAGCCGGTCGACGGCCCCGACGTCCCGGCCCCGGCGGCGGCGGGCGCGCAGTCCCGCGACGACGAGGTCGACGCCCTGCTCGAGGAGATCGACGACGTCCTGGAGTCCAACGCCGAGCAGTTCGTGCGCGGGTTCGTGCAGAAGGGCGGTCAGTGACCGCCCCGACCGGCCGGCTGGACCCCACGGGCCAGGGCCGGCTGCCGCACGCCTTCACGACGCCCGGCTCGGCGTCGTTCGTCGACTTCCTCGCCGGGTACGCCCCGGAGCTGCTCCCCGGGGCGCGCGACGTGACCGGCCACGGCCCGGGCGCTGCGGTCCAGGCCCCGCACGGCACGACCATCGTCGCGGCGACGTTCGACGGCGGCGCCGTCCTCGCCGGCGACCGCCGCGCCACCATGGGCTCGATGATCGCCAGCCGGCACATCGAGAAGGTCTTCCCCGCCGACGACTACTCCGCCGTCGGGATCGCGGGCACCGCCGGTCTCGCCATCGAGCTGGTCCGGCTGTTCCAGCTCGAGCTCGAGCACTACGAGAAGATCGAGGGCAGCCTGCTCTCCCTCGACGGCAAGGCCAACCGCCTCGCGACGATGATCCGCGGCAACCTCGGCCTCGCGCTCCAGGGTCTGGCCGTCGTCCCCCTGTTCGCCGGGTACGACCTGGACCGCTCGCTCGGGCGGATCTTCTCCTACGACGTCACCGGCGGCCGCTACGAGGAGCACGAGCACCACGCGGTGGGCTCGGGCTCGGTCTTCGCCCGCGGCTCGCTGAAGAAGCGCTGGCAGCCCGGCATGGACGCGGCCGCCGCCGTCAGGGTCGCCGTCGAGGCGCTCGTCGACGCCGCCGACGACGACTCCGCCACCGGCGGGCCCGACCGCGTCCGGCGGATCTGGCCCGTCGTCGCGACGGTCACGCAGGCGGGCTACCTGCGCGTGCCGGACGACGCGCTCGCGGACGTCGCCGCCCGGATCGAGGACGAGCGCCGCCGGGACGGGGGCGCGCGATGAGCATGCCGTTCTACGTCTCGCCCGAGCAGCTGATGAAGGACCGGGCGGACTACGCGCGCAAGGGCATCGCCCGCGGCCGGTCCGTCGTGGTGCTCCAGTACGACGAGGGCGTGGTCTTCGCGACCGAGAACCCCTCGCGCGCGCTGCACAAGATCTCGGAGATCTACGACCGGATCGCGTTCGCGGCGGTCGGCAAGTACAACGAGTTCGAGAACCTGCGCGTCGCGGGCGTGCGCTACGCCGACCTGCGCGGCTACTCCTACGACCGCGTCGACGTCACGGCGCGCGGGCTGGCGAACGCCTACGCCCAGACGCTCGGCACGGTCTTCACCACCGAGTCCAAGCCGCTCGAGGTGGAGCTCGTCGTCGTCGAGGTCGGCAAGGACGCCTCGGGCGACCAGATCTACCGGCTGTCGTACGACGGCTCGGTGACCGACGAGCACGGCTGGGTCGTCATGGGCGGCCAGGCCGAGCGCCTCGCGACGCTGCTCGGCGAGGGGTGGCGCCCGGGCATGACGCTGGCGCAGGCCCTCGGCCTGGCCGTGCGCGTGCTGGGCTCGGCGCCGGACGAGAAGGACGCCCGCACGCTGGGCGCGGCGCAGCTCGAGGTCGCGGTCCTGGACCGCACGCGGCCGCGGCGCACGTTCCGGCGGCTGACCGGGGCGCTGCTCGACGACGTCCTCGGGGCGGCCGGCGAGGTCGACGCCGCACCGGCGGCGGACGGCCCCGCGCACTGAGCGCGTCGCCCGGCAGGACGGCACCGTCGACGGAAGGGGAGGGCGCATGGACCGGCGCATCTTCGGGCTCGAGACCGAGTACGGCGTGACCTGCGCGGCGCAGGACGGGCGGGGCCTGTCGGCCGACGAGGTCGCCCGGTACCTGTTCCGCAAGGTCGTGGCGTGGGGGCGCTCGTCGAACGTGTTCCTGCGCAACGGGTCGCGGCTGTACCTCGACGTCGGCTCCCACCCCGAGTACGCGACCGCCGAGTGCGACGACTGGCGCCAGCTCGTCACGCACGACCGCGCGGGGGAGCGGATCCTCGAGGGCCTCGTCGCCGACGCCCAGCAGCGCCTCGAGCACGAGGGGCTGCCGGGGCGCATCCACCTGTTCAAGAACAACACCGACTCGGCCGGCAACTCCTACGGCTGCCACGAGAACTACCTCGTGCGACGCCAGGGGGACTTCGCCCGACTGTCGGACGTGCTCGTGCCGTTCCTCATCACCCGGCAGGTGCTCACCGGCGCGGGCAAGGTCCTCGCCACGCCCCGGGGCGCCGTGTACTGCCTCTCGCAGCGCGCCGACCACATCTGGGAGGCCGTGTCGTCGGCGACGACGCGCTCGCGGCCGATCATCAACACGCGCGACGAGCCGCACGCCGACGCCGAGCACTACCGGCGCCTGCACGTGATCGTCGGCGACTCGTCGATGTCGGAGACGACGACGATGCTCAAGGTCGCCTCGACCGACCTGCTGCTGCGGCTCATCGAGGCCGGGGTGCCCATGCGGGACATGGCGCTGGAGAACCCCATCCGCGCGATCCGGGAGATCAGCCACGACATGACGGGCAGCCAGCCCGTGACCCTCGCGTCGGGGCGCACCGTCACGGCGGTGGACCTGCAGGAGGAGTACCTGACGCGCGTCACGGACTTCGTCGGGTCCGAGCTGGGCCCGTCGCCGGAGACGAAGCAGGTCCTCGACCTGTGGGAGCGCGGGCTGCGCGCGCTGCGCACCGGCGACCTGGGCCTGGTCGACCGTGAGCTCGACTGGGTCATCAAGCACCGCATGATCGAGCGCTACCGCGCCAAGCACGGCCTCGACCTGGGCGACGTGCGCGTGCAGCGGCTCGACCTGGCGTACCACGACATCTCCCGCACCGAGGGCCTGTACAACCTCATGGCCGCCCGCGGGCTGGTCGAGCGCGTCACCACCGACCTGGAGGTCTTCGAGGCCACGGCCGTGCCGCCGCAGACGACCCGTGCCAAGCTGCGCGGCGACTTCGTGCGTGCCGCCCAGGAGGCCCGGCGCGACTACACGGTCGACTGGGTGCACCTCAAGCTCAACGACCAGGCCCAGCGCACCGTGCTGTGCAAGGACCCGTTCCGGGCCGTCGACGAGCGCGTGGACCGACTGATCGAGTCCATGTGACGTGACGTCCGGGCCTCCCGCGGGCACGTACAGTGAGGCCGCGCCGCACCCGCCCGGGGGCGGCGCGGGGTCGTCGACAGGAGGGCTGGGCGTGGCGCGAGTGACCGGTGCCCGCCGGTGGGGTGTGCTCGGTGTGCTGGTGGCCCTCGTGGTCGCGGGCTGCGGAGACGTCGCCGCGCCCGACCCCGACGTGACGGTGACGGGGGACCCGGGCGTCGCACCCACGGTCACGTACCTGACGCCGCTGGCCGTCACGGACACCTACCGCGAGACGATCTGGCCGGGCACGGGCGACGCGCTCGTGGAGGGCGCCCCCGTCCTCATCGACTTCCTGCTCGAGAACGCCACCGACGCGACGCTCGTCAAGGAGAGCTACTCCACGAGCCCCACGCCGCGGCTGCTGACCGAGGAGGACCTCGGCACCGACCTGTACGAGACCCTGCGCGGGCAGGACGTCGGCGCACGCCTGCTCCAGGTGGCGCCCGGCGGCTCGGGCGCCGACTACCCGACCGTCACGGTGCTCGACGTGCTGCCCACCCGCGCCGTCGGCGAGGCCGTGCCGCCCACCGAGGGGATGCCGACCGTCACCCTCGCGGGCAACGGCGAGCCGACCCTCGCCCCCGCGGGCACCGAGCCGCCGGCCGACCTGCTCGTGCGCCCCCTCGTGCGGGGCACCGGCGCCCAGGTCCGCGCGAGCGACGTCGTCACGGTGCAGTACTCGGGCTTCGCGTGGGACACCGGCGAGCAGTTCGACTCGTCCTGGACCCGCGGGCTGCCCGTGTCGTTCCTGCTGTCGGACGTGCAGGCGTGGGCCGAGGGGCTCGTCGACCAGCCGACCGGCTCCCAGGTGATGCTCGTCGTGCCGCCGTCGTACCCCCTCGGCGTCACCGACGCCGAGGAGCTGTCGGGGCAGACCGTGGTGTTCGTCATCGACATCCTCGCGACCGGCGCACCCGCAGGAGGCGGATCATGACCCTGGCGCTGCGCGTCATCCCGTGCCTGGACGTCGACGCCGGACGCGTCGTCAAGGGCGTGAACTTCCAGCACCTGCGCGACGCCGGCGACCCCGTCGAGCTCGCCCGCCGGTACGACGGCGAGGGCGCCGACGAGGTCACCTTCCTCGACGTCTCGGCGTCCTCGGGCGACCGGGAGACCACCTACGACGTCGTGCGACGCACCGCCGAGGAGGTGTTCGTCCCGCTCACCGTCGGCGGCGGCGTCCGCTCGCCCGACGACGTCGACCGGCTGCTGCGGGCCGGGGCCGACAAGGTCGGCGTCAACACCGCCGCGATCGCACGCCCCGAGCTGATCAGCGAGATCGCCGAGCGGTTCGGCAGCCAGGTCCTCGTGCTGTCGGTGGACGCCCGCCGCACCGGCGAGGGCACCCGGACGGACTCGGGGTACGAGGTCACGACGCACGGCGGCCGTCGGGGCACCGGCATCGACGCCGTCGCCTGGGCCGCACGGGCGGCCGAGCTCGGCGCGGGGGAGATCCTGCTGAACTCGATGGACGCCGACGGCACGACCTCAGGGTTCGACCTGCCGATGCTGCGCGACGTGCGCTCGCAGGTGCGGGTGCCGCTCATCGCGTCCGGCGGGGCCGGGACCGTCGAGCACTTCGTCGAGGCGGCCCGGGCCGGCGCGGACGCCGTGCTCGCCGCCAGCGTCTTCCACTTCGGCACGCTGACCGTCGGCGCCGTCAAGGACGCGCTGCGGGAGGCGGGCGTCGTCGTCCGCTGACCCCGCGCGTGCGGGCGCTCGCGGCGCGTCGGGCGTCCCGGGCGCGCAGCCGTCAGAGGCGGCAGCGGTCAGGGGCCGCTGAGCGCCTCGCGCACGCGTGCCACGTCCGCCTCGTCGCCCTCGACCTGCACGTGGGCCGCCTGCAGCCGGCCCGACACGGCCAGGACGAGCTCGCCGACCTCCCCGCGCAGCACGACCGCACCGTGGCCGGCGCGCGGCGAGCGGACCCGCCGGCGCACCCCGTCGGGGCGCACGAGCACCACGCCGACGCCCAGGCGGGCCAGACGCAGCGGCGCCACGGCCACGAGCTGCGACCACAGGCGGTCGCGCAGCTCGTCGGGCACCGGGCGCGCACCCACGGGGCCCGCGCCGCGCCGCACGTCCTCGCCGTGCACGAAGTACTCCGTCACGTTGATCAGCTCGCCCGCCCAGGACACCGGCGACCACCGCGGGGGCGGCGTGGCGAACCGCTCGACGAGCGCCGCGTAGCCGTCGGCGTCCTGCGCGTCGGCCGCGAGGGTGTCGATCGCCTCGTCGAGCCGACCCGTCAGCACGGGGACGACGACGCCCGCGCCGAGCGACGGGGCCTGCTCGCGCACCACGAGGTGCGCGGCGAGGTGCCGGCTGCGCCACCCCGCGCACAGGGTCGGTGCGTCGGGTCCGGCGGCGGTCAGGGCCTCGGCGAGGCGTGCCCGCTCGGTCGCGTGCCAGGTCATGGGGCCCGATGCTGCCACGTCGCGGCCCCCGGCGTCGCCGGTCCGGCTCCCGGCCGCCGACGGACCGCGTGAGAGGATGACGGCACCGCCCGCCCCACCCACGACCTCCGACCGAGGAGTGCTGCCTGTGCCTGCCCGCGCACCGTCACCGACCACCTCTGCGGCGCTGCGCGGCTCCGTGGCCCGCCGCTCCGTCGCCCTCGTGTGGCGCGGCCTGCGCGCGCACCCGGGCACGTACGCGGGCGCCATCGGGGCGTCGGCGGCGTTCGGTGCGCTGACCGTGGCCGTCAGCCAGGTGCTGGGCCGGGTCACCGACCAGGTCGTCGTCCCCGCCATCGCGGGGTCCGCGTCGGCGCGGGGGCAGATCTGGCTCGCGGGCGCGGCGATCGCGCTCGTCGCGGTCAGCCTCGCGGTGGCCGTGGCGCTGCGCCGGGTCCTCGCCGGCGTCGGGGTGGCCCGCCTGCAGGCGGACCACCGGCGCGCCGTCACCCGCCAGTACCTGCGGCTGCCGATGTCGTGGCACCGGCGCCACCCCACCGGCCAGCTCCTGTCGAACGCGGGCTCGGACGTCGAGGCCGCGACGGGCGTGTTCAACCCGCTGCCGTTCGCGCTCGGCGTCGTGGTGATGATCGGCGTCGCGGCCGTCGCCCTGCTGCGCACCGACGTGTGGCTGGCGCTCGCCGCGCTCGTGGTGCTGCCCCTCGCGGTGGTGGCGAACCTGGTGTTCCAGCGGCGGATGAGCCCGGCCATCACCCGGGCCCAGCAGCTGCGTGCGGAGGTCGCCGACATCGCGCACGAGTCGTTCGAGGCGGCGACCCTCGTGAAGTCCCTCGGCACGGAGGACCGCGAGGGCGCGCGCTTCACCGAGCGGGCCGCCGCGCTGCGGGACGCGAACGTGCGCGTCGGTGTGGTGCGCGCCGTCTTCGACCCCGTCATCGACCTGCTGCCCAACCTCGGCACCCTGCTCGTCCTGCTGGTCGGCACGCTGCGGGTGTCCGCGGGCGCGATCGGCACCGGTGACGTCGTGGCCGCCGCGTACCTGCTCACGGTGCTCGCGGTGCCCGTGCGCGCCTTCGGCTGGGTGCTCGGTGAGCTGCCGCGCGGGCTGGTCGGCCACGACCGGATCGCGCGGGTCCTCGACGCCGGCGGCGCCCCGCGCGACGGTGCGCTGGCCCTGCCGGCGAGCGCCCCCGGCGCCCGGGTGACGATGCGCGACGTCGTCGTGCGCGTCCCCACGGCCGAGGGCGAGGTCACCCTGCTCGAGGACGTCGCGCTCGACGTGCCCGCGGGGCGCACCGTCGCCGTCGTCGGGCCGACCGGGTCGGGCAAGTCGACGCTCGTCGGCCTCGTCGCCCGCCTCGCCGACCCGAGCGAGGGCGTTGTCGAGGTCGACGGGCGCGACGTGCGCGACGTCGACGCCGCGGACCTGGCGGCGCAGGTCGCGCTCGTCAGCCAGGCCACGTTCGTGTTCGAGGACACCGTGCGGGGCAACGTGACGCTCGCCGACGCCGGCGACCCCGGGGCGCCCACGGACGCCCAGGTGTGGGACGCGCTGCGCACCGCCCACGTCGAGGACGTCGTGCGAGCCCTGCCGGGCGGTCTCGACGCGCCCCTGGGCGAGCGGGGTGCGAACCTGTCCGGGGGGCAGCGTCAGCGCCTCGCGCTGGCGCGGGCCCTGGTGCGCCGGCCGCGCGTGCTCGTCCTCGACGACGCGACCTCGGCGGTGGACCCGCGCATCGAGCGGGCCATCCTCACCGGGCTGCGCCGTGACGACGACGGCCGCGACGGCGCCGGCGAGGGCGGCGACCCGACGGTGCTGCTCGTCGCGTACCGGATGTCGTCGGTGCTGCTCGCGGACGAGGTCCTGCACCTCGAGGGCGGGCGCGTGGTCGACCGCGGGACGCACGCCGAGCTGCTGGCCCGCGACCCGGGCTACCGCGACCTGGCGACGGCCTACGAGGAGGAGACCGCCCGCCGCGAGCGGGAGCGCGCGGACGCCGACGCGGTGGACGCCGACGCCGACCCGCCCCCGGGGCACGGGGAGCGCAGGACCGACGAGGCGGCGGGGGAGCGGCGATGAGCGGGACCGGACCGACGGCGGCCCAGCGGGGCGAGAGCGGACGGATGTCCGCGACCAGCGACCTGGGCGTCATGGCGACGCTGCGCCGCGGGGTGCAGGTCTCGCCCGAGCTGCTCGACGGCGCGGTCGTGACCCTGGGCCTGGCCGTGCTCGCCGCGACCGCCCGCGTGCTGGTGCCGATCGCCGTGCAGCAGACCGTCGACAGCGGCATCCTCGCCGGTGGCGGCGTCGACACCGCGCGCGTCGCGGCGTCCGTCGGCCTCGCGGCCGTCGGGCTGCTGGTCGGCGCGGCCTGCTCCGCGGCGGTGAACATCCGGCTGTTCCGGTCCAGCGAGTCCGGGCTGCTGACGCTGCGCACCCGCGCGTTCCGGCACGTGCACGACCTGTCCGTGCTCACGCAGAGCACCGAGCGGCGCGGGTCGCTGGTCTCGCGCGTCACGTCGGACGTCGACACGATCTCGATGTTCGTCCAGTGGGGCGGCATCATGCTGCTGGTCTCGGTGCTGCAGATCGGTGTCGCGACGGTCCTGATGGCCGTCTACTCGTGGCAGCTGACGCTGCTGGTGTGGGCGTGCTTCGTGCCGCTCGCACTGGTCCTGCCGCGGATGCAGCGCGGGGTGAACCGCCGGTACGGGGCCGTCCGCGAGCGGTACGGCGCCATGCTGGGCGCCGTGTCGGAGGCGGTCGTCGGCGCGGAGACGATCCGCGCGTACGGCGTGGCCGAGCGCACGCAGCGGCGCATCGACGCGGCCGTCGACGGCACGCGCCGGGCGATGGTGCGCGCGCAGAACCTCGTCTCGGTCGTCTTCTCCTCGGGCGTGCTGGTCGCGAACCTCGTGCTGGCCGTCGTCGTCGTGGCCGGCACGTGGCTGGGCGTCGCGGGGGACCTCAGCGTCGGGCGGGTGCTCGCGTTCCTCTTCCTCGTCCAGCTGTTCACCGGTCCGGTGCAGATGGCCACCGAGATCCTCAACGAGCTGCAGAACGCGGTCGCCGGCTGGCGCCGCGTGCTCGGCGTGCTCGAGACGCCCGTCGACGTGCACGACCCCGAGGACGGTGGCGTCCCGAGCCCGCGCGGCCCGGCGTCCGTCTCGTTCCACGGCGTCGGCTACGCCTACCCCGGCGGTCCGCCCGTGCTGCGCGACGTCGACCTCGACGTGCCCGCCGGTGCGTCGGTCGCCGTCGTCGGGGCCACCGGCTCGGGCAAGACGACGATCGCGAAGCTCGTCGCGCGGTTCATGGACCCCACGACGGGCGTGGTGCGCCTGGACGGCGTGGACCTCACGCGCGTGCGCGGCGCGGACCTGCGCCGCCGCGTGGTGCTCGTCCCGCAGGAGGGCTTCCTGCTGGACGGCACGGTCGCGCAGAACGTGGCCTACGGGCTGCGCGACGACCACGGCGGGGACGTCGACGCCGCGGTCCGCGACGTCGTGGCCGAGCTCGGGCTGGACGCCTGGGTCGCCGAGCTGCCCCTGGGGCTGGGCACGCCCGTCGGCCAGCGCGGGGAGCTGCTGTCGGCGGGGGAGCGGCAGCTCGTGGCACTGGCGCGCGCCCGGCTCGCGGACGGCGACCTGCTGCTCCTCGACGAGGCGACGTCGGCGGTCGACCCCGTCAACGAGGTCCGCATCGCGCGGGCGCTGCGCGAGCTCGCCCGCGGCCGGACGACGATCACGATCGCGCACCGGCTGTCGACGGCCGAGGCCGCGGACCTCGTGGTCGTGGTGCACGCGGGGCAGGTCGTCGAGGTCGGCACCCACCACGAGCTCGTCGGCGCCGGTGGGCACTACGCGGGCATGCACGCCGCCTGGGTCGCGCAGACGCGCTGACCTGTGCCGGTGCGACCCGCCCGCGGCGGGCAGGGGTGCGGACGGGGACCGGGCGGCGGCGCCGCGCGTGGCAGGATCGTCGCGTGCCCACCGCCGACCCCGCCCCGGCCGCCGTGCCGTCCGACCCTGCCCCGTCGCTCGACCCCGCCGTCGCCGCGCGCCTGCGCCGCGACGACGCGGGCCTGGTCGCCGCGGTCGTGCAGCAGCACGACACCCGTGAGGTCCTCATGGTCGGCTGGATGGACGACGAGGCCCTGCGCCGCACGCTGACCAGCGGGCGGGTGACGTTCTGGAGCCGCTCGCGCCAGGAGTACTGGCGCAAGGGCGACACCTCGGGGCACGCCCAGCACGTCAAGCACGTCGCGCTCGACTGCGACGGTGACGCGCTGCTCGTCCAGGTGGACCAGGTCGGCGCCGCCTGCCACACCGGGACCCGCACGTGCTTCGAGGCCGGCGGGACCCTGACCGCGGTCGTCGGGCATCGCCCCGGGGCGGCCGCCGACCCGACCCCGTCCGACCCGACCCCGTCCGACCGTGACCCCGCAGGAGCGACCCGGTGAGCGTCCCCTCCGTCCACGCCGCACCCTCCCCGACGGACCCGACGGCCCCGGCCGCACCCGTCGCCACGCCCGCGGGGCTCGCCTGGGGGGCGACGTGGCCCGCGCTGGAGGACTTCCGCACGCTGGCCGCCGACCGCCGCGTCGTGCCGGTCGTGCGCCGCCTGCTCGCCGACGACGTCACGCCCGTCGGCCTGTACCGCACGCTCGCCGACGGGCGCCCCGGCACGTTCGTGCTGGAGTCCGCCGAGTCCGACGGGTCGTGGGGCCGCTGGTCGTTCGTCGGCGTGCGCTCGCGCGCGAGCCTGAGCGTCCGCGACGGGCGGGCGGTGTGGTCGGGCGACGTGCCCGTCGGCGTGCCGACCTCCGGCGACGTCCTCGACGTGCTCGGCCGCACGCTCGACGTGCTCGCGACGCCGGCCGTGCCCGGCCTGCCGCCGCTGACGGGCGGGCTCGTCGGTGTGCTCGGCTGGGACGTCGTGCGGCACTGGGAGCCGACGCTGCCGGCCGTGGCGCCCGACGAGCTCGGGGTGCCCGAGGTCGCGCTGCTGCTGGCGACCGACCTCGCCGCGGTCGACCACGGCGACGGCTCGGTGTGGCTCGTGGCCAACGCCATCAACTTCGACGCGACCGACGAGCGGGTCGACGAGGCGCACGCCGACGCGGTCGCCCGCCTGGACGCGATGCAGGCGGCCCTGCGCACCCCGGCGCCCCCGGCGACGTCCGTGCTCGACCCGGCGCTGCCGGAGCCGGAGCTGGAGTTCCGCACCAGCCGCGAGGACTTCGAGGCCGCGGTGCGTCGCGGGCAGGAGGCGATCCGCGACGGCGAGGTCTTCCAGGTCGTGCTGTCCCAGCGCCTCGACCTGGACTGCCCCGCGCCCCCGCTGGACGTCTACCGGGTGCTGCGCACCATCAACCCGAGCCCGTACATGTACCTGCTCGCGCTCCAGGACGCGGACGGGCAGGACTTCGCGGTCGTCGGCTCCAGCCCGGAGACCCTCGTCAAGGTCACCGACGGGCACGTCACGACCTTCCCCATCGCGGGGTCGCGCCCGCGCGGCGCCACCCCGGAGGAGGACCGCGCCCTGCAGGACGAGGTGCTCGCCGACCCCAAGGAGCGGGCGGAGCACATCATGCTCGTCGACCTCTCGCGCAACGACCTGGCCAAGGTCTGCGAGCCGACGAGCGTCGAGGTCGTGGAGTTCATGGCCGTGCGCCGCTTCTCGCACATCATGCACATCTGCTCGACCGTCGTCGGCCGGCTGCGCGCCGGGGCGACCGCGCTGCAGACGCTCGTCGCGACGTTCCCCGCGGGCACCCTGTCGGGCGCGCCCAAGCCCCGGGCGATCGCGCTCATCGACGAGATCGAGCCGGCCCGCCGCGGCGTGTACGGCGGCACGGTCGGGTACTTCGACTTCGCGGGCGACATGGACATGGCCATCGCGATCCGCACGGCCCTGCTGCGGGGCGGGCGGGCGAGCGTCCAGGCGGGCGGCGGGATCGTCGCCGACTCCGTGCCCGCGCTGGAGTACGCGGAGTCGCGCAACAAGGCCGCCGCGGCGGTGCGCGCGGTGCAGGTCGCGGCGCGGCTGCGCCGGGACGCGTGACGACCGCCCCGGCGCCGCGCCGACCGGGCCGCGGCCGGTGGGTCGTCGCCGTGCTCGCCGCCGCGGGCGTCGTCGGGGCGCTCGCGCTGCCGACATGGGTGCTGGCCACGGCGGGCACACCGGTCGACGGGGACGTCGCGCTCGCGGTGCCGGGTGCCGTGGCGGCCCCGGGCACCGTCGCGGGCGCGCTGGTCCTGCTGGCCTGCGCGGGTGCGCTCGCCCTCGTGGGGCGGGTCGGCCGCTGGGTCGTCGTGGGTGTGGTGGTGCTGGCCGGGGTGCTGGTGGCGGCCTCGGCCGGCGCTGTGCTGGCGGACCCGTCGGGCCCGGCGGCGGCCGCCGTGGCCGAGGCGACGGGCGTGGTGCCCGCGGCGCCGCAGGCCCGGGTCACCGCGTGGCCCGTCGTCGCGGCGGCCGTCGGTGCGGGCCTCGTGCTGCTGGCCGGCGGGCTCGCCCGGGCGTCGGCCGCGTGGCTGCCGGCCTCGACCCGGCACGAGGCACCCGCCGCCGGCACGCCGCGCCCCGTGGGGCAGGCGCCCGACGAGCGCGACGACTGGGACGCGCTGAGCCGCGGCGACGACCCGAGCCGGGGCGACGGGGCGGCCTGAGCCACCGGCGGGGCCCGCGGCCGGCGGTGCCACGTCGCGCCTGGCCAGGCCCTGGGCGGCGGGCGCGACGGCACCGGGACTCGGATAGGGTGGCCGCCAGGACCGAGCACGAAGGACCATCTCTGATGAGCGACCACTCCCTCGCCCACCGCGCCCAGCACGTGACCCGCACCGAGACGGTCCACCTGCCCCCGAGCGCCCCGCCGACCAACCACGGCCGCACGCTCGCGGCGTGGGTGACCACCTGGACGGTCGTGGCGGGCTCCGTCGTGGCCGCCCTCGGCGTCGCCTTCGCGATGGTCTGGCTGTTCTGGGTCGGCATGGCCGTCACCGTCGGGGGCATGGTCCTCGGCAAGGTGCTGCAGGTCCTCGGCCACGGCCAGGGTGGCGCGGCCACCCTCGCCCGTCAGGCCCGCCGCGGCGGGCACTGACGCCACCGAGGGCCTGGGCCCCCACCGACGGGCTCGCGCAGCGAGCGCCGACCGCACCCGAGAGGACCGCATGTCGACCCCGCAGGAGCCGCGCGACCCGTACCAGCAGCCGGACGGCCCGACCTCCGGGACGCCCGCGACCGGCGTCCCGCCGACCGGGACGCCGTACCCCGCCGGGACCGGTCCGGAGCCGACGCCGGTGACCGGCCCGCAGCAGCCGTACCCCGCCGCCCCCGCGGTCCCGGGCTCCCCGGTCGCCGGGTACGGGGTCGCGCCGACGAAGAACGGCCTCGGCGTCTGGTCGCTGGTGCTCGGCATCGCCTCGGTCGTGCTGTGCTGCCTGGCGCTGGGCCTGCCCCTCGGCGCCGTCGCGATCGTGCTCGGCGTCAAGGCGCGTCGGGCGACCGCCCAGGGCCTGGCCACCAACGGCGGCATGGGTCTGGCGGGTCTGATCCTCGGCGTCGTCGGCGTGCTCGCGAGCCTGTACATGGTCGTCGGTTTCGCCATGGTGGTCTCGGAGCAGGGGGGCATCGAGGGCTACATCGACTACGTGACCTCGCTCGCCGAGCAGGGCCAGGTGCCCCAGCCCTGACCATGGACGCGACGAGCGCTCCCGCGACCCCGCCCGTCGCCCGCGACGGCGGCGGCCCGTGGGCGCGCACCCGGCTGCCGCTCGTGCTCGGCGGTGCCGCGGCGGCCGCCGTCGTCCTGGTGGCGGTGCGCTCGCCGTACGAGCCGCTGAGCTACGGCATCTGCCCGTCGGTGCTGCTGCTGGGCGTGTGGTGCCCCGGCTGCGGCGGCCTGCGGGCGACGCACGACCTGGCCCACCTCGACCTCGTCGGGGCCTGGCAGGCCAACCCGCTGTGGGTGCTGGTCGTCCCCCTGCTGCTGGCCGCGTGGGTGCGCTGGCTCGTGCTCGCGGCCCGGGGCCGCCCGGTGCCCGCCGCGCCCGGCTGGCTGCCGTGGGCGCTCCTCGCGGTGGTCGTGGGGTTCGCCGTCCTGCGCAACGTCCCCGCCCTCGTCCCGTACCTCGCACCCGTCTGACCCGACCGACCGCGCCGGCGGCCACCCGCCGGCCCTCGGCCCCCGCGACCCGCGGCGTCCCGACCGGGCGTCGACCCGACCCACCCGTCCGAGGAGGACACCGTGACCCAGCCGACCGAGCCCGTGCCCAGCAACGAGGGCACCCCCGCGCCCTACGGCCAGGAGGCGCCCTGGGTGGGTGCCTCGGACACGCCTGCGGCACCCGGGGCGCCCGCCGCTCCCGAGCCGACCGCCGCACCCGGCGCAGCGCCCGAGACCGGCGCCGCGGGGACGCCGGCCGTGCCGCCGCCCCCGGCGCCGACCGCCCCGTACGGCGCTCCTGCCGCCCCCGCGCCGGACGCGTCGCAGGCCCCCGCCTCGCCGTACGGCACCGCGCCCGCGTACGGGTCGGCCCCGGCCTACGGCGCGGCCCCCGCGTACGGCTCGGCCCCGCAGGGCGCCCCGGCGTACACGGGTGCTCCGCCGTACGCCGGCGGCGGGTACGTGCAGGCGTACCCCCGCAACGACCTGGCGGTCTGGTCGCTGGTCCTGGGCCTGGCCGGCTTCGTGCTGGGCTGCCTGCTCCTCACCGGCATCCCCGCGATCATCCTCGGCAACAAGGCCAAGCGCGCCGTCGAGGCCGGCGAGGCCAACAACGGCGGCATGGCCACGGCGGGCATCGTCCTCGGCTGGGTCTCCGTCGCCCTCACCGTCCTGGCCGTCGTCGGCTTCATCGCGCTCGTCGTGATCGGCGTGGCGGTCGAGGGGACCTCCTCGTACTGACGCGCCCGGCGTGACGCCCCCGTCCATGGTCCGGGCCGTGGACGGGGGCACCGCAGGTCGCGTCTACGATGACCCGGTGGCGCCCGGACAGGGGGAACCGGGGCGAACCGCCGCGCCGCACCGACCGGGCGAAGGGGATGAGCCGTCGATGACCGTTCTGGACGACATCGTCGCGGGGGTCCGTGAGGACCTCGCGCTCCGGGAGGAGGCGACCCCGTTGGCCACGCTCAAGGAGCGTGCGACCCGCCGGGAGTCCGCCGTGCACTGCGTGTCCCGGCTCAAGGCCGCGGACGCCGTGACCGTGATCGCCGAGGTCAAGCGGTCCAGCCCGAGCAAGGGCGCGCTCGCCGCGATCAGCGACCCCGCGGCGCTGGCCGCCGAGTACGAGAAGGGCGGCGCGGTCGCGATCTCGGTCCTCACCGAGCAGCGCCGGTTCAACGGCTCGCTCGACGACCTCGACGCCGTCCGCGCGCGGGTCGAGATCCCCGTGCTGCGCAAGGACTTCGTGGTCTCCCCGTACCAGGTGTGGGAGGCCCGGGCCCACGGCGCCGACCTCGTCCTGCTCATCGTGGCGGCGCTGGAGCAGACGGTCCTGGAGTCGCTCGTCGAGCGCGTGCACTCCCTGGGTATGACCGCCCTGGTCGAGGTGCACGACACCGAGGAGGTCGCCCGGGCCGTCGACGCCGGCGCCCAGGTGATCGGTGTCAACGCCCGTGACCTGAAGACGCTCGACGTCGACCGCGGCACGTTCGCCCGCGTGGCGCCGTCGATCCCGTCGGACGTGGTCAAGGTCGCCGAGTCCGGCGTCCGCGGGCCGCTCGACGTCATGGACTACGCCCGGGCCGGTGCCGACGTGGTCCTCGTGGGCGAGGCGCTCGTCACCGACGACGCGCCGCGCCGCTCGGTCGCCGACCTGGTCGCCGCCGGTGCGCACCCCTCGCTGCGGGCGGTGCGCCAGTGACCGCCGCACCGGTCGGGCGTGCGGCAGGCACGCTGCGGATGCGTGACGTGCTGCGCGGGGGCGGCACGCTGGGTGCGCACGAGGGCCCGTACTTCGGGGACTTCGGCGGCCGGTTCGTGCCCGAGGCGCTCGTGGCGGCGCTCGACGAGCTCGAGACGGCGTACCACAAGGCCCTCGCGGACCCGACGTTCGCCGACGAGCTCGAGCGCCTGCACCGCACGTACACCGGGCGGCCGAGCCCCCTGACGGAGGTGCCGCGGTTCGCGCGCCACGTCGGCGAGGGCGTGCGCGTGTTCCTCAAGCGCGAGGACCTCAACCACACCGGCTCGCACAAGATCAACAACGTCCTGGGCCAGGCCCTGCTGGTCAAGCGGATGGGCAAGCGCCGGGTCATCGCCGAGACCGGCGCCGGCCAGCACGGCGTGGCCACGGCCACGGCTGCTGCGCTGCTCGACCTCGAGTGCACGGTGTACATGGGCGAGGAGGACACCCGCCGCCAGGCGCTCAACGTCGCCCGCATGCGCCTGCTCGGCGCCGAGGTCGTGCCCGTCACCATCGGCTCGCGGACGCTCAAGGACGCGATCAACGAGGCGCTGCGCGACTGGGTCGCCAACGTCGAGAGCACGCACTACCTGCTGGGCACGGTCACCGGGCCGCACCCGTTCCCCGAGATGGTGCGTGACTTCCACAAGATCATCGGCGCCGAGGCGCGCGAGCAGCTGCTCGCCGAGACGGGGCTGCTGCCCGACGCGGTCGCGGCCTGCGTCGGGGGCGGCTCGAACGCCATGGGCATCTTCAACGCGTTCCTCGACGACCCGCAGGTGCGCCTGTTCGGGTTCGAGGCCGGCGGCGAGGGCGTGGCCTCGGGGCGGCACGCCGCACGGTTCTCCGGCGGCTCGCCGGGCGTGCTGCAGGGTGCGCGCAGCTTCCTGCTGCAGGACGAGGACGGGCAGACGCTGCCCAGCCACTCGGTCTCGGCGGGCCTGGACTACCCGAGCGTCGGCCCCGAGCACGCGTGGCTGCACGAGATCGGCCGCGCGGAGTACCTGCCCGTGACCGACGCGGAGGCCATGGAGGCGTTCCGCCTGCTGTGCCGCACCGAGGGCATCATCCCGGCCATCGAGTCCGCGCACGCGCTGGCCGGCGCGATCCGGCTCGGCCCGCAGGTCGGGTCGTGGGGCGTGCAGGACCGCGAGCCGGTCCTGCTGGTGAACCTGTCGGGGCGCGGCGACAAGGACGTGGCGACCGCCGCGGCCTGGTTCGGGCTCATCGAGGACGAGCCGGTCGTCAAGGCCGACGAGGGGGAGCAGCTGTGAGCGTGACGGACGTGCGCTCGGTGACCGGGGACCGGCTGGACGCCCTGGCGTCCGGCGAGCAGCCCCGCGCCGCGCTCGTGGGGTACCTGCCGGTCGGGTTCCCGACGGTGCCCGGCTCGGTCGAGGCCGTCCGGACCATGGTCGAGGCCGGTGTCGACGTCGTCGAGCTCGGCATGCCGTACTCCGACCCCGTGATGGACGGACCGCTCATCCAGCGGGCGGTCGATGTCGCGCTCCAGGGCGGCACCCGCGTGCGCGACACGCTGGTGGCCGTCGAGCAGGTCGCGGACGCCGGCGCCCCGGTGCTGGTCATGACGTACTGGAATCTCGTGCTGCGGTACGGCGTCGAGGCCTTCGCGCGCGACCTGGCCGCCGCCGGCGGCGCGGGCCTCATCACCCCGGACCTCGTGCCCGACGAGGCGGGGGAGTGGACCGCCGCGTCGGACGCCCACGGCCTGGACCGGGTGTTCCTCGTGGCGCCGAGCTCCACGCCCGAGCGGCTGGTCACGACCACGGCCGCGAGCCGCGGGTTCGTCTACGCCGCCTCGACGATGGGCGTGACCGGCGAGCGTGCGACGGTCGGCTCCCGGGCCGAGCAGCTCGTGGCGGACACCCGTGCCGCCGGTGCCCGACGGGTGTGCGTCGGCCTCGGCGTCTCGACGCCCGAGCAGGCCGCGCAGGTCGCCGCGTACGCCGACGGCGTGATCGTCGGGTCCGCGCTGGTCCGCCCGCTGATGGAGGCGGCGACGCCGACGGCGGGCCTCGACGCGCTGGCCACGGCCGCGGCAGGCCTGGCCGCGGGTGTCCGCGGCGCCCGGCGGAGCGCCCGGTGAACGCCCTGCTGGCCGAGATCCCCAGCCCGTCGCAGTCCGTGTGGCACCTCGGGCCGTTCCCGGTGCGCGCGTACGCGATCGCGATCCTCCTGGGCATCGTCGTCGCCGTGGTCATCACGCAGCGGCGCTGGAAGGAGCGCGGCGGCGACCCCGAGGCGGTGCTGGACATCGTCTTCTGGGCGGTGCCGTTCGGCATCGTCGGCGGGCGGCTCTACCACGTGGTCTCCTCGCCGGACGCGTACTTCGGCCCGGGCGGCGACCCCTGGAAGGCCTTCGCGATCTGGGAGGGCGGGCTCGGCATCTGGGGTGCGGTCGCCCTCGGTGCGGTCGGCGCCTGGATCGGCTGCCGGCGGGCCGGCGTGCGGTTCGCGTCGTTCGCGGACTCCGTGGCCCCGGCGCTGCTCGTCGCGCAGGCGATCGGCCGGCTGGGCAACTGGTTCAACCAGGAGCTGTTCGGCGGTCCCACCACGCTCCCGTGGGGCCTGCGCATCGACGACGCGCACCTGCCGGCCGGCTACGACCCCGGCACGCTGTTCCACCCGACGTTCCTGTACGAGATGGTCTGGAACCTCGCGGCGGCAGCGCTCATCGTCTGGCTGGACCGCCGGTTCCGGCTCGGTCACGGCCGCGTGTTCTGGCTGTACGTCATGACGTACACGGTCGGTCGCCTGTGGATCGAGCTGCTGCGCATCGACCCCGCCGAGACGGTCCTCGGCCTGCGACTCAACGTCTGGACGTCCCTCATCGTGGGCCTCGGAGCGCTGGTAGCGTTCGTCGTGGTCGGACGTCGCAACCCCGGACGTGAGACGACCGTCCTGCTGACACCCCCCTCGACGCAGGACGACGAGGCGGAGGCCTCCGAGCCCAGCCGCTGATCCGGCCGGACCGGACGCACCGACCTGATCCGCGGCGGTGCGGAGTCCCGGACACCGGGCGGTATCGTCGCCTCTCCAAGGGCCGATGGCGTCCCGTACCCCCTGTTCGCGCAACTCCCCCCGCCCCCGGGGACTGGAGGACGGTGCTGATGTCGACGTCGCCCGCAGGCCCCGGTGCCCTCGCGGCACCCGCGCGCCATGCCCTCTACGATCCTGCCGCCGAGCACGACGCGTGCGGGTTCGCCTTCGTGGCGACCCTGCGCGGAACGCCCGGCCGGGACATCGTGGACGCCGGCCTGACGGCGCTGCTCAACCTCGACCACCGCGGTGCGGTGGGCGCGGAGGAGGACAGCGGCGACGGTGCCGGCATCCTCACCCAGATCCCCGACGCGTTCCTGCGCGACGTGGTCGACGCCGAGCTGCCGCCCGTCGGCCGCTACGCGATCGGCATGGCGTTCCTCCCGCACGGCGAGGACGAGCAGCGTCGCGTCGTGCGTGCGGTCGAGGCGATCGCCGCGGAGGAGAAGCTCGACGTGCTCGCGTGGCGCGACGTCACGGTCACGGCCGACCTCGTGGGCCCCACGGCCCGGGCGTCCATGCCGGTGTTCCGCCAGCTCGTCGTCGCCGACCCGTCCCGCGAGCTCGCGGGCGTCGAGCTCGACCGTCGCGCGTTCCGCCTGCGCAAGCGCGCCGAGCGCGAGGTTGGCCTGTACTTCGCGTCGCTGTCGTCGCGCACGCTGGCGTACAAGGGCATGCTCACCACGGGCCAGCTCGAGCCGTTCTTCACCGACCTGTCGGACCCGCGCTACGCCTCCGAGCTCGCGCTGGTCCACTCGCGGTTCTCGACGAACACGTTCCCCTCGTGGGAGCTCGCGCAGCCGTTCCGCATGATCGCCCACAACGGCGAGATCAACACGGTCCGCGGCAACCGCAACTGGATGGCGGCCCGGCAGGGCACGCTCGCCAGCGAGGCGCTCGGCGACCTGACCCCGCTCATGCCGGTCTGCACGCCCGGCGCGTCCGACTCGGGCAGCTTCGACGAGGTGCTCGAGCTGCTGCACCTGGCGGGCCGGTCCCTGCCGCACGCGGTCATGATGATGATCCCGGAGGCCTGGGAGAACCACGCCCAGATGGACCCGGCGCGGCGCGCGTTCTACCAGTACCACTCGACGCTGATCGAGCCGTGGGACGGCCCCGCGGCGATGACGTTCACCGACGGCACGCTCGTCGGCTCCGTCCAGGACCGCAACGGGCTGCGCCCCGGCCGGTACTGGGTGACCGAGGACGGCCTGGTCGTCTGCGCGAGCGAGGCCGGTGTGCTCGACATCGACCCCGCCACCGTCGTGGCCAAGGGCCGCCTGGAGCCGGGCCGCATGTTCCTCGTCGACACCGGCAGCGGCCGGATCGTCGAGGACGAGGAGATCAAGTCCCAGCTCGCCGCGCAGCGGCCCTACGCCGAGTGGGTCGAGCAGAACGCCGTGTTCCTCGAGCAGCTGCCCGAGCGTGAGCACATCGCCCACTCGTCCGCCTCGGTCCGCCGGCGCCAGCGCGCCTTCGGGTACACCGAGGAGGAGCTGAAGATCATCCTCACGCCCATGGGCGCGACGGGTGCCGAGCCGCTCGGCGCGATGGGCTCCGACACGCCCGTGGCGGTGCTGTCGCAGCGCCCGCGCATGCTGTTCGACTACTTCACGCAGATGTTCGCGCAGGTGACGAACCCGCCGCTGGACGCGATCCGCGAGGAGCTCGTCACCTCGATCGGCGGGGCGATCGGCCCCGAGCCGAACCTGCTCGTCGACGGTCCGGAGCACGCGCGCAAGCTGATGCTGCCGTTCCCCGTGATCGACAACGACCAGCTCGCGAAGATCGTGCACGTGGCCAAGGAGCCCTCGCTGGGCTTCCGCGCGACGACGATCCGCGGCCTGTACCGGGTCGACGGCGGGGGAGCGGCGCTGGAGAAGCGCCTGGAGGAGATCTTCGCCGAGGTCGACCGCGCCGTCGCCGACGGCGTGAGCTTCCTCGTGCTGTCCGACCGCCACTCCGACGCCGACCTGGCACCCATCCCGTCGCTGCTGCTGCTGTCGGCCGTGCACCACCACACCCTGCGCCGGCACACCCGCACGCAGATCTCGCTGGTCGTCGAGGCCGGCGACGTGCGCGAGGTGCACCACGTCGCCCTGCTCATCGGGTACGGCGCGGCCGCGGTGAACCCGTACCTGGCCATGGAGACGGTCGAGGAGCTCGCGCGCAGCGGCTACCTCGCCGGTGTCGCGCCCGAGAAGGCCGTCGCCAACCTCATCAAGGGGCTCGGCAAGGGCGTCCTGAAGGTCATGTCGAAGATGGGCATCTCGACGATCGCGTCGTACCGCGGCGCCCAGGTCTTCGAGGCCGTGGGCCTGTCGCACGCGCTCGTCGACCGCTACTTCACGGGCACCACCAGCCGCCTCGGCGGCATCGGGCTCGACGTGATCGCGGCCGAGGTCGCCGCGCGGCACGCCGACGCCTACCCGGCGAGCGGCAACCGACAGGCCCACCAGCGCCTCGCCGTGGGCGGGGAGTACCAGTGGCGCCGCGGGGGCGAGGAGCACCTGTTCGACCCCGAGACGGTGTTCCGGCTCCAGCACTCCACCCGCACGCGGCAGATGGACGTGTTCCGCGAGTACACCGCCCGCGTCGACGAGCAGTCCGAGCGCCTGATGACGCTGCGCGGGCTGCTGCGGTTCCAGGAGGGTCGGCGCTCACCCGTCCCGATCGACGAGGTCGAGCCGGTCAGCGAGATCGTCAAGCGGTTCAGCACCGGGGCGATGTCGTACGGGTCGATCTCCGCGGAGGCGCACGAGACCCTCGCGATCGCCATGAACGAGCTCGGCGCCAAGTCGAACACCGGCGAGGGCGGCGAGGACCCCGAGCGCCTGCACGACCCGCGCCGGCGGTCGGCCATCAAGCAGATCGCGTCGGGCCGCTTCGGCGTCACGAGCGAGTACCTGACCAACGCCGACGACATCCAGATCAAGCTCGCGCAGGGCGCCAAGCCCGGCGAGGGCGGGCAGCTGCCCGGGCACAAGGTGTACCCGTGGGTCGCCAAGACCCGGCACTCGACGCCGGGCGTGGGGCTCATCTCGCCGCCGCCGCACCACGACATCTACTCCATCGAGGACCTCGCGCAGCTGATCCACGACGCGAAGAACGCCAACCCGTCGGCGCGCATCCACACCAAGCTCGTCAGCGAGTTCGGGGTCGGCACCGTCGCGGCGGGCGTCGCCAAGGCGCACTCGGACGTCGTGCTCATCTCGGGTCACGACGGCGGCACGGGCGCGAGCCCGCTGACGTCGCTCAAGCACGCCGGCACGCCGTGGGAGATCGGCCTGGCCGAGACGCAGCAGACGCTCGTGCTCAACGACCTGCGTGACCGTGTCGTCGTGCAGGTCGACGGCCAGCTCAAGACCGGCCGTGACGTCGTCGTCGGCGCCCTGCTCGGCGCCGAGGAGTTCGGCTTCGCGACGGCGCCGCTGGTGGTCTCGGGCTGCGTGATGATGCGCGTCTGCCACCTCGACACCTGCCCCGTCGGCGTCGCGACGCAGAACCCCGAGCTTCGGGCCCGCTTCACCGGCCGGCCGGAGTTCGTCGTGACGTTCTTCGAGTTCATCGCCCAGGAGGTGCGCGAGATCCTCGCGAGCCTCGGCTTCCGCTCCCTCCAGGAGGCGGTGGGGCGCGTCGAGATGCTCGACACCCGCCCGGCGATCGACCACTGGAAGGCCGAGGGCCTGGACCTCGCGCCGGTGCTCGCCCAGCCGCAGCCCAAGCCCGGCTCGGCGCTGCACCACGTGAAGGACCAGGACCACGGCCTGTCGCGCGCGCTGGACAACCAGCTCGTGCACCTCGCCGAGCCGGCGCTCGAGCGCGGCGAGCCGGTCCGCATCGACCTTCCCGTGCGCAACGTCAACCGCACGGTCGGCACGATGCTCGGCCACCACGTGACCAGGCGGTACGGCGGTGCCGGGCTGCCCGACGACACGATCGACGTGACCCTGACGGGCTCGGCGGGA
Source organism: Cellulomonas oligotrophica (assembly GCF_013409875.1). Classification (GTDB taxonomy): domain Bacteria; phylum Actinomycetota; class Actinomycetes; order Actinomycetales; family Cellulomonadaceae; genus Cellulomonas; species Cellulomonas oligotrophica. The sequence continues at coordinate 475,062 of NZ_JACCBK010000001.1, read as the reverse complement.
CAGTCGTTCGGTGCGTTCCTGCCGCGCGGGGTCACCCTGCGGCTGTTCGGCGACGCCAACGACTACGTGGGCAAGGGCCTGTCCGGCGGCCGGATCGTCGTGCGGCCCGACCGCAGCTCGGTGCTGTCCAGCGACCGCAACGTCATCGCCGGCAACGTCATCGGCTACGGCGCGACCAGCGGGGAGATCTTCCTGCGGGGCCTGGCGGGTGAGCGCTTCGGCGTGCGCAACTCCGGCGCGACGCTCCTCGTCGAGGGCGTGGGCGACCATGCCTGCGAGTACATGACCGGCGGGACCGTGGTGGTCCTGGGCCGCACGGGCCGCAACTTCGGCGCCGGCATGTCGGGCGGCACGGCGTACGTGCTCGACCTGCGCCCGGCGCTCGTCAACACCGACGCGGTCCGCACCGGCGAGATCGCCCTCGACCCGCTCGACGACGAGGACGCCGCGCTGGTCGAGGGCCTGCTGCGCCGGCACGCCGAGGAGACGGGCTCGCCCGTGGCGCGCCAGCTCCTCGAGGACCCCGCAGCCACGCGGGCGCGGTTCACGCGCCTGCTCCCGACCGAGTACGCCCGGGTGCGTCGCGCCCTCGCGCAGGCCGAGGCCGACGGTCTCGACCCGACCGCCCCCGGCGTGTGGAACCAGATCCTGGAGGTGGCACGTGGCTGACCCCCGCGGGTTCCTGAAGGTGCGGGAGCGCGAGCTCCCGCCGAACCGCCCGGTCGAGGTGCGTCTGCGCGACTGGAAGGACGTGCACGCCCACCTGCAGGAGGGCCAGCCGTACCTCAAGGAGCAGGCGGGTCGCTGCATGGACTGCGGCATCCCGTTCTGCCACAACGGCTGCCCGCTGGGGAACCTCATCCCCGAGTGGAACGACCTCGTGTGGCGCGGCCAGTGGTCCGACGCGATCGACCGCCTGCACGCGACGAACAACTTCCCCGAGTTCACCGGGCGGATCTGCCCGGCGCCGTGCGAGTCGAGCTGCGTGCTCGGCATCAACCAGCCGCCGGTCACGATCAAGAACGTCGAGGTCTCCATCATCGACGAGGCGTTCGACCGCGGGCTCGTCACGCCGCAGGTGCCGCAGCGCCTCACCGGGCACACGGTGGCCGTGGTCGGCTCGGGCCCGGCCGGCCTCGCGGCCGCGCAGCAGCTCACGCGGGCCGGCCACACCGTCGCGGTGTACGAGCGGGACGACGAGATCGGCGGCCTGCTGCGCTACGGCGTGCCGGACTTCAAGCTCGAGAAGGTGCACATCGACCGGCGCCTGGAGCAGATGCGCGCCGAGGGCACCCGGTTCCGCCCGGGTGTCGCGGTGGGCACGGACGTGACCTGGGTGCAGCTGCAGGCCCGCTACGACGCGATCGTCGTGGCGACGGGTGCCACGGTGCCGCGCGCGCTGCGCGTGCCCGGCGCGGACCTCGGCGGCGTGCACCCGGCGATGGAGTACCTGCACCAGGCCAACGCGGTCGCCGCGGGCAAGCACGTGCCGGACCAGCTCACGGCTGCCGGCAAGCACGTGGTGATCATCGGCGGCGGCGACACCGGCTCGGACTGCCTGGGCACGGCGCTGCGCCAGGGTGCGGCGTCGGTCACGACGCTCGCGATCGGCAAGCGGCCGCCGACGGAGCGCCCCGAGCACCAGCCGTGGCCCACCGACCCGGTCCTGTTCGAGGTGTCGTCCTCGCACGAGGAGGGCGGCGAGCGGTCGTACCTCGCCTCGACGGTGGCGTTCCTCGGCGGCGAGGGCGACACCGAGGGGCGGGTGCGCGCGCTGCGCCTGGCCACCACCGAGTACCTGCCCGACGGGCGCCGTGTGCCCACCCCGGGCACGGAGCGGGACATCCCGGCGGACCTCGTGCTCGTCGCGATGGGCTTCACCGGCCCCGAGACCGGCACGCTCAGCGGGCAGACGGGTCTCGAGCTCACCGAGCGCGGGCTCGTGCGCCGCGGCGACGACTTCGCCACGTCCGTGCCCGGCGTGTTCGTGGCCGGCGACGCCGGCCGCGGGCAGTCGCTCGTGGTCTGGGCGATCGCCGAGGGACGGGCCGCGGCGGCAGCGGTGGACGCCTACCTGTCGGGCACCTCCGAGCTCCCGGCGCCGGTCTCGGCGAGCACCGTGGCGCTGCGCCCCTGACCTCCTCTTTCACCCCTCACGTCCCGCGTACCGGCAGCCTGCCGGTGGGGTCCGGGACGTCCGGCCCGAGGCCGACAACCAGGAAGGCATAGTCTTCAACCATGCGTAGAGCCAAGATCGTCTGCACCATCGGTCCGGCCACCGAGTCGCCGGAGCAGGTCCAGGCCCTCGTCGACGCGGGGATGGACGTCGCCCGTCTGAACCGCAGCCACGGTGACACCGAGGTGCACAAGCGCGTGTACGACAACGTGCGTGCCGCAGCCAAGGCCTCGGGTCGTTCCGTCGCCGTCCTCGTCGACCTGCAGGGCCCGAAGATCCGCCTCGGGCGGTTCGTCGAGGGCAAGCACGACCTCGCGGTCGGCGACGTCCTGACCATCACGACCGACGACGTCGAGGGGACCAAGGACCGCGTCTCCACGACGTTCAAGGGCCTGCCGGGTGACGTCAGCCCCGGCGACCCCATCCTCATCGACGACGGCAAGGTCCTCGTGCGGGTCACCGCGGTCGAGGGCAACGACGTCGTCACGCGCGTCGAGGTGCCGGGCCCCGTCTCGAACAACAAGGGCCTGAACCTGCCGGGCGTGGCCGTGTCGGTCCCCGCGATGAGCGACAAGGACGAGGAGGACCTGCGCTGGGCCCTCAACGTCGGCGCCGACCTCATCGCGCTGTCCTTCGTGCGCAGCGCGGCGGACTACGACGACGTGCGCCGGATCATGGAGGAGGAGGGCCGGGTCGTCCCGGTCATCGCCAAGATCGAGAAGCCGCAGGCCGTCGAGAACCTCACGGAGATCGTCCAGGCGTTCGACGGCATCATGGTCGCCCGCGGCGACCTGGGCGTCGAGCTGCCCCTGGAGCAGGTCCCGCTGGTGCAGAAGCGCGCGGTCGAGCTGGCGCGTCGCAACGCCAAGCCGGTCATCGTGGCCACGCAGGTGCTCGAGTCCATGATCACGAGCCCCCGCCCCACGCGCGCCGAGGCGTCGGACTGCGCGAACGCCGTCCTCGACGGTGCGGACGCGGTCATGCTCTCGGGCGAGACCAGCGTCGGCGACTTCCCCATCGAGGCCGTGCGCACGATGGCGCGGATCATCGAGAGCACCGAGGAGCTGGGCCGCGAGCGCATCGCCCCCCTCGGCTCGGTCCCCTCGACGCGCGGCGGTGCCATCACGCGGGCCGCTGCCGAGATCGGTGAGACGCTCGGCGTGAAGTACCTCGTGACGTTCACGCAGTCGGGCGACTCGGCGCGGCGCATGTCGCGTCTGCGCTCGTCGATCCCGCTGCTGGCGTTCACGCCGGTCGAGGCCGTCCGCAGCCGGCTCTCGCTGTCCTGGGGCGTGCAGACGTACCAGGTGCCCGAGGTCGAGAGCACGGACGTCATGGTCAGCCAGGTCGACCAGACGCTGCGCGCCAACGGCCTGGCGGAGGTCGGTGACTACGTGATCGTGGTCGCCGGCACGCCGGTGGGTCAGATCGGCTCGACGAACACGGTCGTCGTGCACAAGATCGGCGACGAGGAGGTCGTGCGCACGCGCATCGCGTGACGCCGACCCCGGTCCAGACGGCCGCCGCCCCGCACCGGGGCGGCGGCCGTCGTCGTGGCGCACCCGTGCCCCGACGGTCGTGCGCCGTTCGGGCACGGTGGTGGTCGCGCTCTGCCACGATGGCGGGATGACGACGCCAGGGGGCACGGCACCGGTCCTCGAGGCGGTCCCGCCGCCGGTGGACGACGGACGGGCGCAGTACGCGACGTGGGGGCGGCGCGTGCTGGCCACCGTCCTGGACGGTGCGGTGCTGTCCGGGGTGACGTGGCTGGCCCTCGGGCCCGAGGCGGCCGCGCCCACGTGGTGGCCCGGACTGCCGCCGTCGTCCGCGGTCGACCTGCCCCTGGCCTGGACGTCCTCGCCCTGGGTCTGGCTGCTCCTGGCCGTCTACGTGCTGCTGCAGGGCCTGACGGGGCAGACGCCCGGGCGGCGGCTCGTCGGCATCGCCGTGGTGGACCGTGTCACGGGCACCCCAGCGGGTCTGCTGCGCACGCTCGTGCGCCCGGTGGTGCACGTGCTCGACGCGATCCTGATGGTCGGCTACCTGCGCCCGCTGTGGGACTGCCGGCGGCGCACGTTCGCCGACCAGGTCCTCGGCACGCTCGTCGTCCCCGCGTCGTCGGCGGGGCGCCTCCCCGTCGTCGTGGGACGGCTCGTGACCGCCCTGGCGACGGTGGTGTGCGTGCTGGGTCTCGTGCTGAGCGTCCCGTCGTACACCGGCGGGTCGGCGCAGTCGTTGCGGGTCGCGTGCGCGCCGGTGGAGGGGTCCCCGGTGACGCCGGCCGGCGGGCTGACCTGGTCGGGCGAGATCACGCGGGACGTCGGCTGGGGCTACGAGCGACGACTGTTCTGGACGCGGCACGAACCGTCCGACGCGGGCCCGGTGACGGTCAGCTGGTGGCCGCTCGCCGACGCGGGGACGCCCGAGGTCACGGCGTCCGCGACGCTGCGGGCGCCCGGCATCGCGGGTGCGCGGCAGGCCGAGGAGGTGGGCGGCGGCGGGAGCGTGGTGACGGTCGAGCTGCCCGTGCCTGCCGACGTGGAGGACGGCACCGTGGTCGTCACCTCGGAGGTCGTCGAGGCCGGGCAAGTCGTGGCGGCCTGCTCCCAGGTCGTCGACCTCGACGGGTCGCGGAACGTGCCGGAGGACGCGATGCGCGTGCCGTGACCGCGTGCGGGCGCCGAGCAGCGCCGCCCGCACGCGGGTCACGTCCCGCGCGCGACGCGGTCAGGACGTGACGTCAGCGGTGGTGAACCGTGCCCACGCCAGCGAGCCGAACACCACGACCCAGGCGGCCTGGACGTACATGCCCTGCGCGAGCACCCCGGGGTCGGGGGACAGGCGCAGCAGCTCGGCGAAGTCGAACCAGTGGTGCGTGAGCAGCCCCGGCCGGATCGCCGCCAGCTGCGGGAGCGTGTCGAGCACGGCGGACACGACCGCGACGACGACGGTCGCGGCCATGGCGCCGACGGGCACCTCGGTGAGCGTGGAGAAGAACAGTCCGACCGCGACGAGCCCCGTCATGGACAGCCCGACGTAGGCGACGATCCCGGCGACCCGCAGCACCCCGTCGGCGACGGGCACGGTGGTGCCCGAGAGCAGGGTCACCTCGCCGACGCCGAACAACGCCCAGCCCGCGACCAGTCCCACCAGGGCGATGGCGAGGACCGCCGCCGCGGCGAAGGCGAGTGCTCCGGCGGCCTTGACGACGAGCAGCCGGGTCCGGTCGACGGGCACCACGAGCAGGTAGCGCAACGTCCCGGTGGACGCCTCCCCGGCGATGGCGTCGCCCGACGCGATCCCGATCGTCAGGGGCAGCAGGAACGGCAGGCACAGGAACAGTGCGGCCACGACGAGGAACAGGCCGTTGCCGGTGACGCGGGCGACGAACCCGGGGCCCTGGCCGCCGAGCGCGGTGTCCTGCGTGAACCACAGCACCAGACCCAGCAGGAGCGGCACGAGGGCGAGACCCACGAGCAGCACGATGTTCCGGCGCCGGCCGAGCACGAGGCGCAGCTCGGCGCGCAGGAGACGGCCGAACGCCCCGCGCACGTGCGCGGGCGCGACGTCCGGTGCGCGCACGGCGGTGTCAGCGGGCGACATCGAAGCCCTCCCCGGTCAGCTCCACGAAGACCTCTTCCAGCGACGGGTGGCGCACGTCGAGCCCCAGCAGTGGCACGTCGGCGCGCACGAGGGCCGCGGCGACGTCCTGCGGTCCGGGCGCCGAGGTGCCGGCCGGGACGGGGGCGGGCGGCAGGGCGGCGGTGAGCTCGGCGACCTGCGCCCCCGGCTCGGTGCGGACGTCCACGAGCCCGAGCCGGACCAGCACGGTGCGGGCCGCGTCCAGGTGCTCGGGCCGCGTGCGGACCACGACGCGCGCGGTGCGGCGCTCGGCGAGGACGGCCCGCGGGCCCTGCAGCAGCAGGCGCCCGCGGCCCATGATCCCGACGTGGGTGCAGACCTGCTCGATCTCGGCGAGCAGGTGCGACGACACCAGCACCGTCGTGCCCGCCTCCGCGAGGTCGCGCACGAGCGTGCGGACCTCGCGCGTGCCCTGGGGGTCGAGCCCGTTCGTCGGCTCGTCGAGCACCAGCAGGTCGCGGGGTCGCAGCAGCGCCGCGGCCAGCCCGAGGCGCTGCTTCATGCCCAGCGAGTACTGCCGGTACCGCTTGTCGGCGGCCGCGAGCAGGCCGACGCGCTCCAGGGCCTCGTCGGCGCGGCGCCGGGACGTGCGCGGGTCGACGGTCGCGTCGGCGGCGTCCACGCGGGCGAGGTTCGCGCGACCGCTGAGGTACGGCTGGAACGCCGGGCCCTCCACGAGCGCGCCCACCCGGGGCAGCACGCGCCCGCCGGCCGCGGGCATCGGCTCGTCGAGCAGGTGCACCTGCCCCGCGGTCGGCCGCACGAGGCCCAGCAGCATGCGGATCGTCGTGGTCTTCCCCGAGCCGTTGGGCCCGAGGAACCCGTACACGGCACCGCGAGGCACGTGCAGGTCGACGCCGTCGACCGCGACCTGCCCGGTGCGGAACCGCTTGGTCAGCCCCTGCGTGCGCACCGCGCTCGTCGCGGCGGGAGACTCGACGCGCGCCGGGGCGGGCGCCTGCGCGGCGCCCGCCCCGGTGGTCGTCGTCATCCGGCGAGGTCCTGCAGCGTCTGCGCCGGCACGGCCCCCACGAGGACGCGGCCGTCGTCGGTGACCAGCACGGACAGCAGCGCCGAGGTCAGCAGCCGCCCCCCGTCGACGGGCGTGGTCAGCTGGTCGTACAGCGCGGTCGCGTCGAGGTCGGGCACAGGGCTGGTGCCGTCGGTCGCCACGAACTCGTCGACGAGGCCCTGGGCGGCCTCCGAGCCGAACGTCTTGTCCGGCAGGGCCATCTCGGCGACGGCGGTCGGGTCGGCGGCGAGCAGGCCCGCCACGTCGACGTCGGCGACCTCGACGACGGCGTCCCAGCCGGAGCCGGTGACGTTCACGCCCTCGGGCAGCGCAGGCTCGCCCGTCGTGGCGTCCGGAACGTCCGGGACCTGCTCGGCCTCGGGCACGGGCACCACCACGTCGCGCACGGAGGCGCCGGGCGGCGGCGAGAAGGCCAGCACGGCGTCGTCCGGGGCCTCGAAGGTCACGTCCGTGAACCCGATCTCCAGGGCCGGGGTCTGCGTGTCGTCGCTGGACCACACCTGCACGCGCAGCGGCGTCGACGTCTGCGCGTCGACGGCCACGACGATCCGGCCGACCAGGGTCGTGCTGCTCGTCGGGGTCACGACCACCTGGTACGCGTCGCGCCCGGCGACGGTCGTGGGGGAGTCGACGCCGACCGTGGCGTCCTCCTCGGCCTTCGCGAGCGCCTGCGCACCCACCTCGGCGGGCGTCGGCAGGTCGCCGGCGACCTCCGGGGCCGCCTGCGCGGCGGCCTCCAGCCGGGCCAGGTCCTCGTCCGCGACGGTGTAGTGCACGACCTCGTCGTCCGACGAGGAGTACGTCCACGCCTGCGCACCGTCCGTGACGACGGAGTACTCCGACGTCGGGCCGAGCAGCGCGACCCGCGAGCGGGTCTGCCCGTCGCTCCACACGCGCAGCGTCGACGAGCCCGACAGCAGGCTCACCGGGTCGGCCCCGCCGATCTGGGTGAACGACACGTCGGGCAGCCCCAGGCGGGCGGTGTGCACGACCGTCCCGGACAGCGCGGGCGGCTCGGCGGCGGCGACCCGCGCGACGAGCTCGGCCGCCGTGACGTCGGGGAGGTCGGTGTCGGCCGACGCCAGCAGCGGCGGCGCGGCGAACGCCCCCGCCACGGCGAGCGCGGCGACAGCAGGGACGGCCCAGCGTGCGCGGGCCGACGGCAGGCGCCGAGGGGCGCCGGAGGACGTCTGCGTGGTCATGGCACCAGGGTGCGCCCAGCGCGCTGAGGAGTCCCTGAGAGCCACGCCGGACCGTCGCGGGCGGCGGACCGCCGGACGGTGGGATGCTGCGCAGGTGCGGGTCCTGGTGGTCGACGACGAGCAGGGGCTGGTCCGCGCCCTGCGCCGGGGCCTGTCCGCCGAGGGGTTCACGGTCGACGTCGCCCACGACGGGGCGACGGGCCTGGCGAAGGCGCTCGTCGGGGACTACGACGCCGTGGTGCTCGACATCATGCTGCCCGGCGTGCACGGCTACGACGTGCTGCGCCGGCTGCGCGAGCAGGACGTCTGGACGCCCGTGCTGATGCTCTCGGCCAAGGACGGGGAGCACGACGTCGCCGACGGGCTCGACCTCGGGGCCGACGACTACCTCACCAAGCCGTTCTCGTTCGTCGTCCTCGTGGCGCGGCTGCGGGCCCTCGTGCGCCGGCAGTCGGGCCCCCGGCCGGCCGTCCTGCGCGTGGGCGACCTCGAGCTCGACCCTGCGGCCCGGTCCGTGACCCGTGCGGGGGCACCGGTCGACCTGACGGCCCGCGAGCTCACGCTCCTGGAGCACCTCATGCGGCACGCCGACCGGGTCGTGCCCAAGCTCGAGCTGCTCGACCACGTCTTCGACACGGGGGGCGAGGACCCCAACGTCGTCGAGGTCTACGTCGGCTACCTGCGCCGCAAGCTCGGCCGGGACGCCGTCCGCACCGTGAGGGGCGCGGGCTACCGGGTGGCGGGGTGAGCCGCGGCGCGGCCGCACCCCGTCCCGGCTGGCCGGCCCTGTCGCTGCGCTCACGGCTGACGGCGCTGTCCACCGCGGCGGTCGCCGGCGCCCTGGTGCTCGGCGCCCTCGCCCTGTCGGGCGTCCTGCAGGCCGCCCGGGTGGGCGCCCTCGACGCCGTCGTGCAGGAGCGGTCCACGGCCCTGGCGGCCCTCGTCGCCGACGACCGGGTGCCGGCCACGCTGCCCGTGGCGGAGCCCGGCGAGGTCGCGCAGGTCCTCGACGCCGCGGGCGGCGTCCTCGCCACGTCGACGACGGCGAGCCGCACCCTGCCCGTGGCCTCCCCGGACGTCCTGGCGGGCTGGCGCGAGCGCGCCGCGGCCGAGCCCGACGACGTCCTCGTCCTGACCACCCCCGACAGCGCCTACGACACCTCGGCCCGCGCGGCCGTCCGGGCCGCCACGCTCGCCGGGGAGCCGGTGACCGTCGTCACCACCGTCCCGCTCACCGAGGTCGAGGGGCTCGTGCACGCCCTGCGCCTGGCGCTCCTGCTGGTCGTCCCCGTGCTCACCGCCGGCGTGGGGCTGGTCATCTGGTTCGTCATCGGCCGGGCCCTGCGCCCCGTCGAGGCCCTGCGCCGCGGCGCCGACGCCGTCGCCCGCACCGGCGGACCGGGCGCTCTGCCCGTGCCGACCGCCGACGACGAGATCGGAGCTCTGGCCCGCACCCTCAACACGATGCTCGACCGGCTGCGGGTCGCCGCCGACCGCCAGCGCACGTTCGTCGCCGACGCCGCGCACGAGCTGCGCTCGCCCGTCGCCGCGGCCCGCGCGGCCGTCGAGGTCGCCCGCGCCCACCCCGAGGCGTACCCCGTGCAGGAGCTGCTCGACGACCTGACACCCGAGGTGGGACGCATGCAGGCCCTCGTCGACGACCTCCTCGTGCTGGCCCGCGTCGGGGCGACGCCCGTCGCCCGCGCGCCGGTCGACCTGCGCGCGCTGGCGGACGACGTGGTCGACGGGGTGCGCGCCGCGGCACGCGGGGCGACGGCGCGCACGGTCGACGTGACGGTCGTCGGGCGGGGCGGCGCGCTCGCGGGGGAGGACGGGGTCCGTCGCGTGCTGCGCAACCTCGTGGACAACGCGGTCCGGCACGCGCGCTCCGCGGTCGTGGTGCGCGTCGACGACGCGCGCCTGGTGGTCGACGACGACGGGCCCGGCATCGCCCCGGAGCAGCGCGAGGCGGTGTTCGAGCGGTTCGTGCGGCTCGACGATGCCCGGCAGCGCGACGCCGGCGGCACCGGGCTCGGTCTGGCGATCGCCCGCGAGGTGGCCGTGGACCTCGGCGGCTCCGTGCGCCTGGAGCAGGCCCCCACGGGCGGGCTGCGGGCGGTCGTGGACCTGGCGCCCGTGGACGTGTCCCGCGCCGGGGCCTGAGACGGGTCACGCGAGGAGCTCGCGCACATCGTCCGCGGTGAGGGCCGAGGAGAACAGGTCCCCGTCGTCGATGACGGCGTCGACGAGCGCCGCCTTGCGGGCCTGCAGCGCCACGACCTTCTCCTCGATGGTCCCTGCCGCGATCATCCGGTACACCATCACGGTGCGCTGCTGGCCGATGCGGTGGGTGCGGTCCACGGCCTGCTGCTCGCTCGCGGGGTTCCACCACGGGTCGAGCAGGAAGACGTAGTCGGCCTCCGTGAGGTTGAGCCCCGTGCCGCCGGCCTTGAGGCTGATGAGGAACACCGGGGCCGCGCCCGTGCGGAACTCCTCGAGGACCTCCTCGCGGCGCACCGTCGAGCCGTCGAGCTGCACGAACGGCACGCCGGCCTCCCGCAGCGCGTCGCCGACGATCGCCAGGTACGACGTGAACTGGCTGAACACCAGCGCCCGGTGCCCCTCTGCGACGACGTCCTCGAGCTGCTCCAGCAGCGTGTCGAGCTTCGCCGACCGGCTCCCGCCGAGAGCGGGGTCGATCAGTGCGGGGTCGAGCGCGAGCATGCGCAGCAGCGTCAGCGAGCGGTACACGATGAAGCGCTGGCGGTCGAGGTCGTCGATGAGCCCGAACAGCTTGGCGCGCTCGCGCTGCAGGTACCGGTCGTAGACCTCCCGGTGCGCGGGTGTGAGCTCGACCGTGAGGGTCTGCTCCTGCTTGGCGGGCAGGTCCGCCGCCACGAGCTCCTTGGTGCGGCGCAGCAGGAACGGTCGCACGCGCCGCCGCAGCCGGGCCAGCCGCTCCGTCCGGACGCGTGCGACGTCGGCGCCGACGTCCTCGCCGCCGCCGGGCCCCGCGGTGATGCCCGTCCGGACGCCCTCGACGGGGCGCACGTACTGCTCGACGAACCCCCGGGCGGACGGGAAGAGACCGGGCACGGTCAGCGCGAGGAGCGCGTGCAGCTCGGTCAGGGAGTTCTCCATCGGCGTGCCCGTGACGGCGAGGGTGAACGGCACCTCGAGGTCGCGGGCGGCCGCGTGCACGAGGGACGCGGCGTTCTTCACCTGCTGCGCCTCGTCGAGGACCAGCCCGGCCCACCCGGCGCCCCGCGCGACGTCCCGGTACGCGTCGGCGTCGAGGCGCAGCAGCGCATAGCTGGTGACCACCAGGTCTGCGTCCGCGGCGGCGTCGGCGACCCGGGCGCCGCCGCCCGCCTCCGTGGCCCGGATCCGGCGCACGCGCAGGCCCGGCGTGAACCGGGCCGCCTCGGCGACCCAGCCGGGCACCACCGACGTCGGCGCGACCACCAGGAACGGCCGGCGCGGCTCGTCCGCGCCGTGGCCGTCGACGGCGCGCTCCTCGACGGCGTGCTGCACGAGCGCGAGGCACTGCAGCGTCTTGCCCAGGCCCATGTCGTCCGCGAGGATCCCGCCGATCCGGTGCCTCCACAGCGAGGTGAGCCAGTCGTAGCCCTCGCGCTGGTACGGGCGCAGCGTCGCACGCAGACCGCGCGGCAGCGGCGTCGCGCGCGGCGAGCCCTGCGCGACGTCCGCGAGCAGGGCCTGCCACGCCGGTGCGGCCACCGCCTCGTCGGCGACGGCGACCAGGTCGGACCACAGGCTGGTCTGGTGCCGGCTGATCCGCGGACCGGTCTCCCACTCGGCGAGCTCACGGGCCTCGGCGATGAGGGCCGCGAGCGGCGCCAGCACCGGGTGGTCGAGGCGCAGGTACGTGCCGTCGACGAGCAGCAGCCGCCGCTTGCCGCCCGCCAGCGCGGCGAACAGCGGCGCGAACGGCACCGCGCGCCCCTCGACCTGCACGCTCACGCCCAGGTCGAACCAGTCGTGCTTCTCCGTCTCGTACGTCGTCACGGTCAGCACCGGCGGACCGTCGAGACGCCGGTAGTCCGGCGCCGTGCCCACCGTCTCCACGCGCACGCCGGGCAGACCGTCGAGCCGGGGGAGCGTCGTGGTGACCAGCTCGGCCGCGTCCTCGTCGCGCAGCGTGACAGGCCCGGGTAGCGCGGGCGTGTCCGTGCCTTCGGTCGCCGCGTCGGGCCACCCGAGCGCTGCCCGCACGTCGGCCGGCAGCAGCGTGCGGGGGTCGGGCGCGGGCGCCGACCGGGCGTGCCCGTCCCAGCGCCACGACAGGTCCACCGTGCGCCGGGGCCGGTGCCGCACCGTCAGCACCAGGGTCGGCGGCGCCGGCGGGGGCAGCGCGACCGTCCGGTCCGCGCTGACGACGTCGAGCCCGGCGAGCAGCGCGGGCAGGTGCTCCTTGACGAGCTCGCCCGCGGCGTCCGGCGGCACGACCAGGCCGCCCGCCAGCACGTCCGCGAGCTCCCGGCCGCCCTCGGGGCCGGCGCCGAGCAGCACGAGCTGCTGCGCCGACCACGTCCTCGCCGCCCGTGCGAGGACCACCCGGTTGGGCCGGGCCAGGTCGACCACGTACACCCCGTGGGTGCCGACGGCGTGCGCGTGCGCCACGGGCGCCGGGGCGCCGTCGATGCGCAGCCGCGCCCGGACCACCACGCCACGGGCCTCCTGCACGACGTCCAGGTCGAGGTCCGCGCGCCCGGCGAGGCGCACGTCCGAGCCTGCGCCCGAGCCCACGAGCTCCACGCCCAGCTCCCGCGCCTGGACGAGGAGGTCCCAGAGCACCGGGTTGGTGAAGTCGTCGAGGTGCACCCAGTCGAGGTCGGCGCCCGGCACCGCCGGCCCGGCGGCGCGGTGGAAAGCGCCCAGCTGGCAGAACCACCGGTGCTGCTCGACGTCGAGGTCCAGCCGGTGGCGCATGTGCGCGACGTTCGACCACGTGAGGTTCCCGCGGGCCCACCCGCGCGCCGTCCGCAGCACGGGCCGGGCACCGAGCCGGATCATCCCCGTCGCGGGCCCGCCCTCCGCCCCTGCCCCGGCCGGCGCCGTGCCCGCCGCAGGGCTGCCGTCCGCCGCCCGGCCCCGTCCGGCGGCGCGCCGCACGGCGGTGACCCGCCGTGACGTCGGCCCGTTCCACCGCTCCCGGGTGTGCGGAGTCAGCTCGCGCAGCTCGAGCTGCAGGCCCAGGACGCCCGTGCCCGCACCGTCGCCGGCGGGTCCGGGCTGCGGTGCGGCCAGCGTCCGCAGGACCTCCCGCCACGCGATGCTGCGGGCGTCGCCGAGGACGTGCCCGACGGGCAGGTCGGGCGGGTCCGTCGGCACCCGGCGATCGTGCCACACGGCACCGACAGCGCCCTGGCGGTGGGCCGCACGGCACCGGGCTCGCCCCGGCCCGGCGACGTCGAGGGCGGCGGGCGCCGCTGGGCGGCGTCCGCGCAGGTCAGACGAGTGCCCCGAGTGGGATTCGAACCCACACTGGATCGGGTTTGAGCCGAACGCCTCTGCCGGTTGGGCTATCGGGGCCGCCCCGAGAGGATAGCGGCCGACGACCCCCGCGGTGCCTCAGCCGGCCGGGTCGGGCGTGAGCCGGGTCACCACCAGCGCCACGTCGTCCTCGGGCTCGTCCACGGCCATCCCCGCCAGCACGGCGTCGGCGAACCCCTCGAGGTCGTCCGGCGCGACCGCCGCGGCCGTGCGTTCCACGACGTGCGTCAGCCGGGCGATCCCGTCGCGCAGGTGCGTGCCGCGCCGCTCGACCAGGCCATCGGTGTACAGGACGAGGGTCGAGCCGTCGGCGAGGACGTCGTGCGACTCCTGCCGCGCCGACCGCGACCCGAGCCCCAGGACGATGCCCCCGTGCGTGGCGCGCAGCTGTCGGGCCCTCCCGTCGGGCCCGACCACCAGGGCCGGCAGGTGCCCCGCCGACGCCCAGCGCACCGGGTGGCCCGCGCCGGCGCCGACCGGTGCTGCACCCGCCGGTCCGGCGTCCGCACCCGGCCGCGCAGCGCCCACCGCGAGCACCAGCGCCGTCGCTACCGCCCCCACGTGCAGGTCCTGCATCGCGGCGTCGAGACGTTCGAGCACCTCCGCCGGGCCCGCGCCGGTCGTGTGCGCGATGCCGCGCAGGAGCGTGCGGACCTGCCCCATGGCGGCCGCCGCCTGCGTGTCGTGGCCCATGACGTCGCCGATGACCAGCAGGCGCTCGCCCGCCGGGGTGGTGAAGGCGTCGTGCCAGTCCCCGCCGACCTGCGCCAGCCGTGCCGCCGGCAGGTAGCGCGCAGCCACGAGGGGGTCGGCCGGCGAGGCCAGCAGCGCGCGCTGCAGCTGCTCCGCGATCGCGCGCTGCTCGCCGTACATCCGGGCGTTGTCCAGGGCCAGGCCGGCACGGTCCGCCAGCTGCTCGAGCGTGGCCAGGTCCTCCTCGGACAGGTCGGCGTCGCCCCCACCCAGCAGCAGCGTCACCGCGCCGACCGTCGCGTGCCGGGCCCGCAGCGGGGCGATGCACGCGGTCCGCGGCCCCAGCTCCCGCAGCAGCCCGCCCGCCTCGGCGCTGACGACGGCGGCCAGCCGCTCGGTGGCCTCGGGCACCACCACGGTCGTGCCCGAGCGCAGCGCCTCGTGCAGGTACGACGTCGGCGACATGCCGCGCAGCCGGGTGCTGGCGTACCGCTCCACCGTGGCCCGCCGCGCGGGGTCGACGTGCCAGCTCGCGATGTCGCGCAGCCGGTGGTGGTCGTCCACGAGCGTGACCAGGCACGCGCTGCCGAAGGTCGGCACCAGGTGACGGGCGAGGCGCGCGACGGCCTCCTCGACGTCGAGGACCGACGCGAGGTCGTCGCTCGCCGTGCGCAGCAGGCGCCCGCGGGCCTCGGCTGCCCGCGCCGCCTCCTGCGCGCGGTGCCGCGCGGTGACGTCGTGGAAGTACACCGACAGGCCGTCGGGGCCGGGCCAGGCCCGGACCTCGTACCAGCCGTCCAGCGGCGCGGGGTAGTGCGCCTCGAACTCGTGCGGCTCGCCCGTCGCGACCGCCGCCCGGTAGTGCTCGTCGAACGCGGACGCGTTCGCGGCGGGGAACAGGTCCCACACGACGCCGCCGAGCAGCTCGTCGCGCGGACGCCCCAGCAGCCGCTCGGCCTCGGCGTTCACGTACGTGAACCGCCACTCCCGGTCCAGCAGGTAGAACGCCGACGTCATCGTCTCGAGCACGCGGTCGATGCGGGCGTGGGCCGCGCGCTCGCGGGTCGTGTCGTACGCGGCGCCGATGACGCGCTCGGCGGTGCCGGCCGGTCCGGCCAGCGCCTGCCCGCGGGCCTGGACCCACCGGGTCGTGCCGTCCGGCCGCAGCACCCGGTACTCGGCCGCGTACTCGCCGCAGACGGCGATCGCGTCCGCCAGGGCCCGTTGCACGCGCCGGCGGTCGGCCGGGTGCACCAACGCGTCGAACGCCTCGATCGTCCCGCCGAACTGCGCACGCGTGAGCCCGAACACGCGCAGCAGGGCGTCGTCCCAGTCGAGCGCGCCCGTGGTCAGGTCCCAGTCGAAGGTGCCCACGCCCGCCGCGCCGACGGCCAGCCGGTGCCGCGTGCGGCGGGCGGTCTCGTCGAGGTCACCGGGGGTCGCGCGGGGGTCCCGAGGCCTCGTCGTGCGGGGCCCGGGGACGACGGGGGAGGGCGTGCCGACGCCGTCGCCGCCCTCGGGCGGTGGTGCTGCCGCCATGTCCGAGCCCCTTCCCGCGGTGGACGCAGCATAGGTGGCACCGCGCGTGCCCAGGCCGCTGCGGCAGCGCGCCGTCCCCGCCTCCCGCGCGGACGTGACCCTGACCACGCGGACGCGGCCACTGTCGGGCACTACGCTGTGCACGTGACCACGAAGGACGACAGCACCGAGCCCGCGGCGGACGCCACGCAGATCCTCGACCTCCCCACCGCGGAGCCGGGCGCCCCGAAGCCCGCGGGCCGGCCGGCTCGTCGCGCGGTCGTCGCCGAGGACGAGGCGCTGATCCGCATGGACGTCGTCGAGACGCTCACCGAGGCGGGCTTCGACGTCGTCGGCGAGGCGGGCGACGGCGAGACGGCCGTGGCCCTGGCCACCGAGCTCAAGCCGGACATCGTCGTGATGGACGTCAAGATGCCCGTGCTCGACGGCATCTCGGCCGCGGAGCGGATCGGCAAGGCGCACCTGGCGCCGGTCGTGCTGCTCACCGCGTTCTCGCAGACCGAGCTGGTCGAGCGGGCCCGCGACGCCGGTGCCATGGCGTACGTCGTCAAGCCGTTCAGCCCGGCCGACCTGCTCCCGGCGGTGGAGATCGCGATCTCCCGCTACGCGCAGATCACGGCCCTGGAGTCCGAGGTCGCGGACCTCGCCGAGCGCTTCGAGACGCGCAAGCGGGTCGACCGCGCCAAGGGTCTGCTGATGACGAAGATGGGCCTGAGCGAGCCCGAGGCGTTCCGCTGGATCCAGAAGACGTCGATGGACCGGCGCCTGACGATGCGCGAGGTCGCGGACGCCGTGATCGAGCAGGTCGGCGGCGGCGCGTCCTGACGCCCGCCTGACGCACCCTCGCCGGAACCCGGTCGACGCCCGTGTCGACCGGGTTTCGCCGTCTTGGTCACAAGTGCGCAACGACATCGTGGCGAGACGTTGCCATTCACATGGCGGACACAAAGCATGAGTACGTTCGCCGCACATTGCCGGGCACGCCAGTGCCCGGTAGGTGGAGTGCTCACAGAGGGGTACCACGCATGATTCGTTCGACACATGCAGGACGTGCTGTCGCCGTCGCCGGTGTGCTCGTGCTCGCGCTGACCGCCTGCTCGGGCGGCTCCGACGAGGCGGGCGAGGGCGGCTCGGGCTCCGGGGAACCGCTGAAGATCGGCACGCTGCTGCCCGTCACCGGCTCGCTCGCCCAGCTCGGCCCGCCGGAGATCGCCGGCGTCGACCTCGCGCTGGACGAGATCAACGCGGCCGGCGGTCTGTTCGGCGCCGACGTGACGGTGGTCCACACGGACTCCTCCGACGCGCAGAACGCCTCGGTCTCGACGGCCTCCGCGCAGGAGCTCATCACCGAGGGCGTCTCGGCCGTCATCGGTGCGGCGTCCTCGTCCGTGACGCTCAACGTGATCGACGACATCACGGGTGCGGGCATCGTGCAGGTCTCGCCCGCGAACACCGCGACGAGCCTGTCGGGCTACTCCGACTTCTACTACCGGACCGCGCCGCCGGACACCGTCCAGGGTGACGTGCTCGGCAACCTCATCGTGTCCGACGGTGCCGCGAACGTCGGCATCCTCGTCTTCAACGACTCCTACGGCACGTCGCTGCGCGACGTCGTCTCGGGCGTCGTCGAGGAGAGCGGCGGCACGATCGTCTACGGTGCCGACGGGCAGGAGTTCGACCCCGCGGAGCAGAACTTCGCCACGATCGTCGGCGATGCGATCGCCGCGCAGCCCGACGCCATCGCGATCCTCGCGTTCACGGACCAGACCCCGCTGATCGTGCGCGAGCTCGTGGCGCAGGGCTGGGACATGAGCAAGACGTACTTCGTCGACGGCAACCTGCAGAACTTCGGCACCGACGGTGACACCGGCTTCCCGGCCGACACCCTCACCGGTGCGCAGGGCACGCTCCCGGGCGCGTACCCCTCGGAGGAGTTCCAGGGCCGCATGCTCGAGATCGACCCCGAGCTGGAGGAGTTCTCCTACGGCCCGGAGGCGTACGACGCGACCCTGCTCGTGGCGCTCGCCGCCCTCAAGGGCGGTGCCTCGGACGGCGAGACGATCCAGGCCAACATGGCGGCCGTCTCCGGCGCCACGGACGGCACGGAGTGCGTCGGCTGGGAGGAGTGCTCGGCGCTCGTCGAGGACGGCGAGGAGATCGCCTACCAGGCCGTGTCCGGCGTCGGCCCGTTCAACGACGCCAACGACCCGTCGTCGGCGTTCATCGGCGTCTACGAGTTCGGCGAGGAGAACACGTACGAGTTCTCCCGCTCGGAGGAGGGTGTCGTCCCCGAGAGCTGACCGGGGACGGCTGGACCGTCGACGAGGGCCCCCGGAGCACCTGCTCCGGGGGCCCTCGCCCGTGCGAGCCGACCGCGTCTTGCGGTATCGGCAAGAGATGATGCCTGTGAAGCATCGAGACGGCAGACTGACGGCATGACGCATCACCAGCCGACACCCCCGCACCACGGCACGCCCACGGCGGACGCCCACGACCACCACCACGGCACCGGGACGCCGGACGACGAGGCCGACGTGTTCGAGCCCGCCGGCTGGGAGAGCCGGTACGCGGGCGACGCGCCCGTCTGGAGCGGCGAGCCGAACCCCCAGCTCGTCGCCGTCGCCGCGGGTCTCGGCCGCCCGGGCACGGCGCTCGACCTCGGCTGCGGGGAGGGCGGGGACGTGGTCTGGCTGGCGCGCCAGGGCTGGCGCGTCACGGGCGCCGACTTCTCCGCCAACGGCCTCGCGCGGGCCGCGCGGCACGCCGCCGAGGCCGGCGTCGCCGACCGGGTCGACTGGTGGCAGGTCGACGCCCGGACCTTCGCCGCCGACGGCCGGTCGTTCGACCTCGTCACGACCCACTACCTGCACCCCGCGGCCGGCGGGATGGTCGACGTCGTGCGGCGCCTGTGCGACGCGGTCGCCCCGGACGGTCACCTGCTCGTCGTGGGTCACGCCCCGACGGACGAGTTCGCCGCGGCGAGCGAGCTCCGCCGTGCGGCGATGTTCGACGCGACCGATCTCCTGCCCGCGCTGCCCGACGACGTCGAGGTGGTGGTCGCCGAGCGGCGCCCTCGGACGGTCGTGCGTGACGGGGTGCGTCTCGACATCCAGGACGCGGTCCTGGTGGCGCGGCGGGCGCCCGGGCGCCCCTGAGGTTGCGAGCAGCGCTGCCGTCCTCGCCCGCGCTGCGGCCAGCCGGGTGGCGGCCTGGCTCGTCGTGGCAGCGCGTTGGCCACGGCGAGACGACGACAGGGGCCCGGGAGCGTCTGCTCCCGGGCCCCTCGTGCGTGGGTCAGTCCTTCGAGGCGGGCGGCGCCTCGTCGTCGACCGGCGTGGTGCCCTCGGGGCCGTCGACCGGGGCGGCCGGGGAGGTGTCGGCCTGCGCGGCGGCGTCGGCAGCCGCGCCCGCCTCGGCGTCGGCGCGCGCGGCGTCGACGTCGGTCGCGAGCGTGCCGAGGTACAGCTCGATCACCTTGGGGTCGGTCATGAGCTCACGGCCCGGACCGGAGTACGCGTTGCGCCCCTGGTCGAGGACGTACGCCCGGTCGCAGATCTGCAGGGCGCGGCGGGCGTTCTGCTCGACGATGATGACCGACACTCCCGCCTTGTTGATGCGGCGGGTCCGCAGGAACGCCTCGTCCTGGCGGACGGGGGACAGGCCCGCGGACGGCTCGTCGAGGAGCAGCACCGACGGCTCGGGCATGAGCGCCCGGGCCATCGCGACCATCTGGCGCTCTCCGCCGGAGAGCGCGCCCGCGCGCTGCTTGCGGCGCTTGACCAGCTCGGGGAACAGGTGCAGCACGACCTCGAGGCGCTCGGAGAACTTCGCGGGCGTCTGGTAGACGCCCATCTGCAGGTTCTCCTCGATCGTCAGGCTCGGGAACACGTTGTTCGTCTGGGGCACGAAGCCCACGCCCTTGTGGACGAGCGCGTCGGCGCGCATGTTCGTGATCTCCTGGCCCGCGAGGGTCAGGTGGCCCTCGCGGATGTTCACCAGGCCGAACAGGGCCTTGAGCAGCGTCGACTTGCCGGCGCCGTTGGGCCCGATGATCCCGACGAGCTCGCCGGGGTGCAGCACGAGGGAGCACCCGTTGAGGATGTTCACCCCGGGCAGGTAGCCCGCCACGAGGTCGTCGGCGTGCAGCAGCGGCTCGCCCGCGGGGGCGCCGCGGTGCAGGGCGGGTGCGGTGGTCTCGGTCACGGCTTCGTCTCCTCGGCCTGCGCCTCGGCCTCGGCCTCGGCGTCGATGGTGCCGCCCTCGACGAGCAGCGCGTCGTCGCCCAGGTCGGTGTCATGGTGGGCGCCCAGGTAGGCGTCGATGACGGCCTGGTCGGCCATGACCTCGGCCGGCGGGCCCTCGGCGACGACCTGCCCCTGGGCCATGACGACGACCCAGTCGGAGATGTGCCGGACCATGTGCATGTCGTGCTCGACGAACAGCACGCTCGTGCCGTGGTCGCGCAGGTCGGTGATGTGCCCGAGCAGCGACTGCGTCAGCGCCGGGTTCACGCCGGCCATCGGCTCGTCGAGCATCACCAGGGCCGGGTCGGACATCAGCGCCCGCGCCATCTCCAGGAGCTTGCGCTGCCCGCCCGAGAGCGAGCCGGCGAAGTCGTCCTTCTTGGCGTCGAGCTTGAACCTCTCGAGCAGCGACATCGCCTTCTCGGTGATCTCCCGCTCGCGGGGGGACCACAGCGGCTTGACGAGCGCCGTGAAGAGGTTCTCGCCGGGCTGGTCCCGGGCGCCGAGGCGCATGTTCTCCAGCACGGTCATGCGCGAGAGCGCCTTCGTCAGCTGGAAGGTACGGACCATGCCCGCCGTGGCCACCCGGGACGCGGCGACGCCGGCCAGCGGTGTGCCGTCGAAGACCCAGGTGCCTGCGTCGGGCTTGTCGAACCCGGTCATGAGGTTGAAGAAGGTGGTCTTGCCGGCGCCGTTGGGGCCGATGAGCGCCGTGATGACGTTCTTCTGCACCTCGAGGTGCGCCACGTCGACGGCGTTGACGCCGCCGAAGCTGCGCCGGACGCCGTCGGCGACGAGCACGGCGTCGGGCTTGACCGCGCCGGGCACGCGCTCGACGTGGGCGAGGTCGCGGCGGGCCTGGTCGACGACGTCCTTAATGGGCATTGATCGCCAGCTCCTTCTTGTCGCCCAGGATGCCCTGGGGCCGGAACACGATGAGCAGCATGAGCGTCAGCCCGACGAGGATCCACCCGATCTGCTCGATCTGCTGCACGGAGAGGACGTCGCCGGGGACGACGCCGCGCAGGAACCCGCGCACGAAGATCAGCGAGCCCCAGAACAGCAGCGAGCCGAGCACGGGGCCGAACACCGTCGCGGCGCCGCCCAGCAGCAGGATGGTCCAGGTGTTGAACGTGACCGGCCGGCCGAGGGAGTCGGCCTGCACCGAGCTGGCCAGGACGAACACGATGCCGCCGAGCGCCCCGAAGACGCCGCCGAGCACGAGGGCCTGGAGCTTGTAGGAGTAGACGTTCTTGCCGAGCGCGCGCACCGCGTCCTCGTCCTCGCGCACGCCCTTGAGCACGCGGCCCCACGGGCTGCGCATGAGGCGCCACACGAGCAGGCACGCGAGGGCCACCACGAGCCAGCCGACGATCCGCAGCCACCAGCTGTTGGAGGTGTTGGTCGCCAGCGTCACCGGGCCGAGGGCCCAGCGGTCGTCGGGGAACGGCGACGCGTCCTGGAACGTGCCCTTGAAGGAGTTGCCGGTCAGGCCCTCGGAGCCGCCGGTGATGTCCGTCAGCGCCGTCGAGCGGCCGATCATGCGGATGATCTCGGCGGCGGCGATCGTCACGATGGCGAGGTAGTCGCCGCGCAGCTTGAGGGTCGGCAGGCCCAGCAGCAGCGCGAAGAGCACGGCGACGACCACCGCGACGAGGAAGGCGAGCCACAGGGGCGCGCCCGCGATCGTCGAGATCGCGAAGCCGTAGGCGCCGAGCAGCATGAAGCCTGCCTGGCCCATGTTGATCAGCCCGGTGAGGCCGAAGTGGATGTTCAGACCGATGGCGGCGAGGGCGTACGCGATCGCGGTCGGCCCCGTCATCTCGGTGAGCACGTTGGTGAGCAGCTGCCCGAAGTCCATGGTTTCCGACCTCCCGCTAGCCGATGCGCTCGGCGCGCCCGAGGATGCCCTGCGGCCGCAGCAGCAGGACGAGGATGAGGATCACGAGCGCGCTGGCGTACCGCATGTCGCTGGGCAGCACGAGCGTGGACAGCTCGACGACCAGGCCGATGACGACGGCCCCGAGGACCGCGCCGAGCGGGGAGCCGAGACCCCCCAGCGTGATCGCCGCGAACATCAGCAGCAGCAGCGTCGACCCGAAGTTGAACCGCGTCGAGTTGAGGTACAGCGCGAGCAGCACGCCGCCGAGCGAGGCCAGGGCGGCCGAGACCACCCAGACGCCGCTGATGATCGACTCCACCCGGATGCCGGTCGCGGCGGCGAGCGCCGGGTTGTCGCTGACGGCCCGGGTCGCCCGGCCCAAGCGGGTGCGCGAGAGCGTGAACGCCACCACGGCGAGCGCCACGACGGCGATCGCCACCGAGATCATCGACTGCGCGGAGATCTGCACGGGGCCGATCTGGATGCGCGCCGAGATGCCCGACACGATCGGGGTCGGCTGCGCGCCGAAGATGAACAGGAACGTCGACAGCCCCGCCAGGGCCAGACCGATCGTGACGATCATCTGCTGCGTGACCCCGACGCCGCGGCGCCGCAGCGGGGCGAAGATGACCGCGTTGAGCAGCCAGCCCGCGAGGGCGCCGGTCGCCGTCGCGACGACGATCGCCAGCCACAGCGGCAGGTCCCAGCGCTGCACGGCGACGAAGGCCATCATCCCGCCGAGGGTGACCAGCTCGCCGTGGGCGAAGTTCGACAGCCCGGTCGTGCCGTAGATGAGGTTCGCGCCGAGCGACGCGAGCGCGAGCAGCAGGCCGAAGACGAGCCCGGCGAGGACGAGCTGGGCGACCCGGTTGGTGCCGCGCGTCGCACCCGCCTCGGCGCCGGTGCCGGTCTCGGGGGCGGCCGTCGCCCCGTCGGCGGGGGTCTCGCCGTCCGCCGGCGCGGTGGTCGGCGAGGCCGCGACCTCGGACGGGTCGACGGCCTGGAAGATCCGTCCGGCGGAGCGGCCCAGCTCGACCGTCACCGTCGCGGGGTTCGCGGCCGGGTCCCGCAGCGTCGTGCCGGCCGGGAGCGTGGTCTCGTCCACCTCGACGACGTAGTCACCCGCGGCGGTGACCGGCACGCTCGCGCGGCCGGCCTCGTCGGTGGTGGCCTCGACCGTCGTGCCGTCGCCCTCCACCGTGAGGCTGACGTCGGCGGCCGGCCCCGTCCCGGGGACGGTGACGGTGACGTTGAGGCACGCGGTGGTGTCGTCAGGGGTGCACGCGGTGGCGGCGGCTCGTGCGGGGACACCGGCGACGAGCGTCGCCAGGGTCAGCAGGAGGGTCGCCAGCAGGGCCGCCCCTCCCCGTCGCACGAGGGCTGGCCGGTCCGGGCATGCGACTGCTCGCACGAGGGACCTCCGTCCTTGGTGATGGGCAGGAGCGCCGGGGCGCTGGGTCGTGGTGGGCCTGACGCCCGCCGGGTGGCAGACGATAGGGAGGGATTGTGTCCTGTTCATTACGTCCTGACGAGACCCAGCGCCGTCCGGACCGGTGCCGCACCGCCGCGGAGGCCCACGTCCGGGACCCTCGACCGTGGGACTAGGCACGGGAGGGCAGGTGCGCCATGATCGGGACGGGACGCGTCCGGGGGGAGCTGATCCCGTCCGGCTGGTCCACCCCGTCAGGAGGCCCCCCGTGCGCTCTGGTGCGCGTGTCCGTCCGCTCGCCCGGACCGACCTCGACCCCGTCGTCGACCTGTGCCTGCGGGCGCGGGCGGAGCTGGGCGTGGGGCGCCAGCTGTGCACCGACGACCGCGACCGGCTGCGCGAGCAGATCGGTGCGCTGCTCGGCCTCGACGGCGCCACCGTCCTCGTGGCGACGCTCGACGACGAGCCCGCGGGCGTCCTGCTCGGGCGCCTGGTCGGCCCCGGGCCCTTCACCGACGCCGTCGTCCTCAACCTCGAGGCGCTCTACGTGCGCCCGGACGCGCGCCGCCGCGGGATCGGTCACGCGCTGCTGGTCGCGGCGGCCGACGCCGCCGACCGGGCGGGCGCGGACGAGGTCTTCGCCTCCCCGCTGCCCGGTGCGCGCGGCATGCACCGGTTCCTCGCACGGCTGGGCTTCGCCCCGGCGGCCGCCCACCGTGTCGTGCCCACAGCCGCGCTGCAGCGGCGTCTCGCGCACGACACGGGGTCCGGGGCCGTGCGGCGACCCGCGGCCCGGGGGATCGAGGACCTCCTCGAGCGCCGGCGCCGCGCCCGCGCCGCCGAGGCCGCTCAGCCGGTCGCGTCGACGAGCATGCAGGTCAGCCGCGCCGTGCACAGCCGCCGGCCGTCCGCGTCCTCGACGACCACCTGGTAGGTCGCCAGGCTCCGGCCCAGGTGCAGCGCCGTCGCGGTGCCCCGCACGGTGCCGGCGCGGGCGGACCGGTGGTGCGTCGCGCTCAGCTCGACGCCGACGGCGGCCCGCCCCGCCCCGGCGTGCACCTGCGCGGCGTAGGAGCCCAGCGTCTCGGCCAGCACGGCCGACGCGCCCCCGTGCAGCAGGCCGTACGGCTGGGTGTTGCCCTCGACGGGCATCGACCCGCGGGCCTCGCGGGCGTCGACGTGGTCGATCGTGATCTGCATGCGCTCGATGAGGGTGCCGGCCACCGGCGGCATCGGTGCGGTCGGGGCGGGCCCGCCCGGGTCCGACGAGGTCGGGGTCGCGGGCGGCGGGCGGTCGGCGGTGTCAGGCATGGCAGATAGGTTGGCACCCGTGAGCGCCGTGCAGCCATCCGCCCCGTCGACGCCGACCTCGGAGCAGGGCGGTCCCACGCCCCGACTGCTCCTCATCGACGGCCACTCCATGGCCTACCGCGCCTTCTACGCCCTGCCCGTGGACAAGTTCGCCACGTCCTCGGGCCAGCCCACGAACGCCGTGTTCGGGTTCGTCTCGATGCTCGCGAACCTGCTCCGCGACGAGGAGCCCACGCACGTGGCCGTCGCGTTCGACGCCGGCCGCACGACCTTCCGCACCGAGCGCTACGCCGCGTACAAGGGCACCCGCGACGCGACGCCCGAGCCGTTCCGCGGGCAGGTCGACGTGGTCCGGCGCGTGCTGGAGACGATGCACGTCCAGGTCATCGACAAGCCCGGGTTCGAGGCGGACGACATCCTCGCGACGCTCGCCGGCCGCGCCGTCGCCCAGGGCATGCACGTCGCGATCTGCTCCGGCGACCGCGACGCGTTCCAGCTCGTGCGCCCCGAGGTCACGGTGCTCTACCCCGTCAAGGGTGTCTCCGAGCTCGCGCGCATGACTCCCGAGGCCGTCGAGGCGAAGTACGGCGTCCCGCCGCAGCGCTACCCGGACCTCGCGGCGCTCGTCGGGGAGTCCAGCGACAACCTCCCCGGCGTGCCCGGCGTGGGGCCGAAGACCGCCGCCAAGTGGATCGCCGCGCACGACGGGCTCGCCGGCGTCCTGGACGCGGCCGACCGCATCACCGGCAAGGCCGGGGAGTCCCTGCGTGCGCACCTCGACCAGGTCCGGCTGAACCGCGAGCTCAACCACCTCGTCGACTCCGTCGAGCTGCCCGTCGGCCCGGAGGACCTCGCCGTGCGCCCGTGGGACCGCGCCGCGCTGCACGCGATCCTCGACGAGCTCGAGTTCCGCGCCCTGCGGGACCGGCTGTTCGCGATGCTGCCCGACGACGGGCAGGAGGAGCGTGCCGCGACGGCCGCCGCGCTGGACGTCGTCGAGGTCGGCGCCGGTGGGCTGGCCGCCTGGCTGGACGCTCGCGGCACCGCCCTCGTCGGGGTCGACGTCCGGGGCACCGGGGGGCCGGCGCGGGGTGACGCGTGGGGCGTCGCGCTCGCCGACGGCAGCGGGCAGGCCGTCGCCTACGACCTCGCCGAGATCGACCCCGTCGACGAGGCGGCCCTCGCGTCCTGGCTCGCCGACCCGGCGCGGCCCAAGGCCGTGCACGCCGCCAAGACGGCCTGGCACGCGCTCGACGGCCGCGGCCTCGCGCTCGCGGGCGTGGTGTTCGACACCGAGCTGGCCGCGTACCTGTGCCAGCCGGACCGGCGTGCCTACGACCTGGGCGACCTGGCGATCGGGTACCTGCACCGTGAGCTCGCGGCGGACGACGCGGCGTCGGCGGGACAGGGTGCGCTCGACCTGGAGATGGACGGGGCCGACGAGGGGCGGCGCGCGGCTGTGCGTGCGGCGGCGGTGCGGGACCTCGTCGACGTGCTGTCCGCGGAGGTCGACGACCGCGGGGCGGGTGGGCTGCTGGCCGACCTGGAGCTGCCGCTGCAGGGGGTGCTCGAGCGCATGGAGCGCACGGGCATCGCGGTGGACCACGACCACCTCGTCGCGCTGGAGCGGACGTTCGACGGGCAGGTGCAGGCGGCCGCGGCGGACGCGTTCGCGGTGATCGGCCGCGAGGTGAACCTCGGCTCGCCCAAGCAGCTGCAGGAGGTCCTGTTCGACCAGCTGGGCATGCCGCGCACCAAGAAGATCAAGACGGGCTACACGACCGACGCCGCGGCGCTGACGGACCTGTTCGCCCGGACGCAGCACCCGTTCCTCGAGCACCTGCTCGCGCACCGCGACGCGATCCGGCTGCGGCAGACCGTCGAGGGGCTGCTGCGCTCGGTCACGCCGGCGGGGCGGATCCACACGACGTTCCAGCAGACCATCGCGGCGACGGGGCGCCTGTCGTCGGCCGACCCGAACCTGCAGAACATCCCGATCCGCACCGAGGCGGGCCGGCGCATCCGTCGGGCGTTCGTGGTGGGCGACGGCTACGAGACGCTGCTGACGGCCGACTACTCGCAGATCGAGATGCGGATCATGGCGCACCTGTCGGGCGACGTCGGCCTGGTCGAGGCGTTCCGCTCGGGGGAGGACCTGCACAGCTACGTGGGCTCGCGCGTGTTCGGCGTGCCGACGGACGAGGTCACGCCGGCGATGCGCTCGAAGATCAAGGCGATGAGCTACGGGCTGGCGTACGGCCTGTCGTCCTACGGCCTGTCGCAGCAGCTCGCGGTCGAGGTCTCCGAGGCGTCCGCGCTGATGGACGACTACTTCGCACGGTTCGGCGGGGTGCGCGACTACCTGACGGGCGTGGTCGACGAGGCCCGCGCGACGGGCTGGACGGCCACGATCCTGGGCCGTCGGCGCTACCTGCCGGACCTGACGAGCGACAACCGGCAGCGCCGGGACACCGCCGAGCGCATGGCGCTCAACGCCCCGATCCAGGGCAGCGCGGCCGATCTGGTCAAGGTGGCGATGCTGGGCGTGGACGCCGAGCTGACCCGCCGCGGCCTGTTGTCGCGGCTGCTGCTCCAGGTGCACGACGAGCTCGTGCTCGAGGTCGCGGCGGGGGAGCGCGAGGAGGTCGAGCAGCTCGTGCGCGAGCAGATGGCGCACGCGGGCGACGGGGCGCCCGACGGGCCGTTGTCGGTGCCGCTCGACGTGTCCGTCGGCGTCGGCGAGAGCTGGCACGCGGCCGGGCACTGAGCGAGCGAGGTCACTAACGCGGCTGACCGCGGTGCGAATCGCAGAAACTCGGACGTTCTTCTGCGGCGCGGAATCTGGATTCCGTGGGTGATGTGCGCCACAGTAGGCCGCCTACGGTGGCAACGAGGCCGCCGGAGCAGCCCCGGAGGTGCTCGTGCCCGAGACCGCCCACCACGGCCCTGACGTCGTCGCCGAGACCGACTACCAACGCGTCCAGCGGTCGGCGGAGTTCGCCGACCTGCGCCGCCGCTTCCGCCGGTTCGTCTTCCCGCTGACCGCGTTCTTCCTCCTGTGGTACTTCACGTACGTGCTGCTGGCGAGCTACGCGCACGACTTCATGAGCCAGCGCGTGACCGGCACGATCACGGTGGGGCTGCTGCTCGGGCTCGGTCAGTTCGTCACGACCTTCGCGATCACGATGGGCTACGCCCGGTGGGCGAACCGGCGCCAGGACCCCGTGGCCGCGCGCCTGCGCGACCAGATCGAGCAGGGCACGGTCGGCGCGGGTGACGGGCAGGTGCCCGCATGAGCGCGGTGCGCGTCGCGGCACCCGCCGCCCAGGTGGGCGACCCGGTCGTGAACATCGCGATCTTCGGCGCCTTCGTCCTGGTCACCCTCGTCATCGTGTTCCGCGCCTCCCGCAACAACCGCAGCGCCGCCGACTACTACGCGGCGGGCCGCTCGTTCACCGGTCCGCAGAACGGCACGGCGATCGCCGGGGACTACCTGTCCGCGGCGTCCTTCCTCGGCATCTGCGGGGCCATCGCCATCTACGGGTACGACGGGTTCCTCTACTCCATCGGCTTCCTCGTGGCGTGGCTGGTCGCGCTGCTCCTGGTCGCCGAGCTCCTGCGCAACACGGGCCGCTTCACCATGGCCGACGTCCTGTCGTTCCGGCTCCGGCAGCGCCCCGTGCGCATGGCCGCCGCGCTGTCGACCCTGGCCGTCGTCTTCTTCTACCTGCTCGCGCAGATGGCCGGGGCCGGCGGCCTGGTCGCGCTGCTGCTCGGCATCGAGGGCACGGCGGGGCAGGCCGTGGTGATCGCGGTCGTGGGCGCGCTGATGATCATGTACGTCCTCGTCGGCGGCATGAAGGGCACCACCTGGGTGCAGATCATCAAGGCGGTGCTGCTCATCGCCGGCGCCGGCGTGATGACGGTGTGGGTGCTCGCGCGGCACGGCTTCGACCTGTCGGCGCTGCTCCAGGCCGCGATCGACACGGCGGGCGAGGGCGGGGAGTCCCTCGTGGAGCCCGGTCGGCAGTACGGCCTCTCGGGCCTGACGCAGCTGAACTTCCTGTCGCTGGCGCTCGCGCTCGTCCTCGGTACCGCGGGGCTCCCGCACGTGCTGATGCGGTTCTACACCGTGCCGTCGGCGCAGGAGGCGCGCCGGTCGGTGGTCTGGGCCATCTGGCTCATCGGCATCTTCTACCTGTTCACCCTCGTGCTCGGGTACGGCGCGGGCGCGCTCGTCGGGCCCGAGGTCATCCTCGGCTCACCGGGCGGCGTCAACTCCGCCGCGCCGCTGCTGGCCTACGAGCTCGGCGGCGTGCTGCTGCTCGGCGTCATCTCGGCGGTCGCGTTCGCCACCATCCTCGCGGTCGTCGCCGGCCTGACCATCACGGCCGCGGCGTCGTTCGCGCACGACATCTACGCGTCCGTGATCAAGCGGGGCGAGGTCGCACCTGACGGCGAGGTGCGGGTCGCGCGGATCACCGTGGTGGCGATCGGCGCGCTCGCGATCGTCGGCGGCATCTTCGCGAACGGGCAGAACGTGGCGTTCCTGGTGGCTCTGGCGTTCGCGGTGGCCGCGTCGGCGAACCTGCCGACGATCCTCTACTCGCTGTTCTGGCGTCGCTTCAACACCTCGGGGGCGCTGTGGAGCATGTACGGCGGGCTGGTCTCGTGCGTCGTCCTCATCGTGTTCTCCCCGGTCGTCTCGGGCAAGGTCGACCCGGCGACGGGGGAGAGCCTGTCGATGATCCGTGACGCGTCCGTCGACTTCTCGTGGTTCCCGCTGGAGAACCCCGGCATCGTGTCGATCCCGCTGGCGTTCCTCCTCGGGATCGTCGGCACCCTGCTCAGCAAGGAGACCGGCGACCCCGCCCGGTTCGCGGAGATGGAGGTCCGCTCGCTGACCGGGGCCGGTGCGGAGAAGGCGACGGCCCACTGAGGGCGTGCGTGCTCAGCCGGCACGGCGGGTCACGAAGACCGCCGTGCCCGGCAGCAGCGCCCCGCGGACCGGGCCCCAGCCGCCCCACACCCGCTCGTGCCCGGCCGGCCACGGCGGCTCCACGAGGTCGTCGAGCACGAAGCCCGCGCCGGTGAGCTCGCGGACGTGGTCGCCGAGCGTTCGGTGGTACTCGGCGTACAGCACCCGCCCGTCGGCGGCCTCCTCGACGTACGGCCGACGGTCGAAGTACGAGCGTGCGGCCGTCAGCCCGCCGGTCCCCGGGTCGTCGGGGAACGCCCAGCGCACCGGGTGGGTGACCGCGAACACCCACCGCCCGCCCGGGCGCAGCACGCGGGCGACCTCGGCGTGCACCCGGCCGGCGTCCGGCACGAACGGCAGGGCGCCGAACGCGGTGAACGCGACGTCGAACGACGTGTCCGCGAACGGCAGGTGCCGGGCGTCGGCCTGGACCATCGGGGTGCTGCTCCCGCGCCGCGCGTCGTACGCGGCACCGGCGGCGAGCATGCCCCCCGACACGTCCGTCGCGACCGCCCGCGCCCCGGCGGCCGCGAGCCACCGCGAGCACTGCGCGGCGCCCGCGCCGACCTCGAGCACCGTCGCGCCGCGCACGTCGCCGAGCAGGTGCGCGTCCTGCTCGCGCAGGCCCTCGGGGCACCACACGAAGTCGTCGGGGCCGAGGAAGTCCCCGTGCTCGGCGAGGTACTCCTCGGCGTTGGCGTCCCACCAGCCGCGCGCCGCGCCGCCCCCCTCCTCGGGGGCCACGTCGCGGTACCCGGCCCGTGCCAGTGCGTCGTCCACGCCCGCATCCTCCCAGGCCCGCCGCCCGGGGTGCGTGCTCCGGTGCCCCGGAGGGCCCCGTCGGCACGCGGCCCGGCCACGCGGCCCTGCCCGTGCCCGACCGGTGCGGCGCCTGTGCGGACGCCGGGCGCCCGCCATGTGTCCACCATGTGAACAGTGCGTACTGGTACGTAACACGCCTGTGATGTGCTGCATCACTCGCCGTGACGTTGGCTCTTTACGGTCGGGCGGGTTGCCCCGGCGCGGTCTGCTCCGCGCCCTGACGAGAGGTGCTGATCGATGAGGACCAGGTGGCAGACGGTCGCCGGCGGCGTCGCGGTGGGGCTCGTGCTCACCGGGTGCGCGGCGAGCGACCGCGACGCGGAGGAGGGCGCCTCGGCGTCCGGAGGCCGGGACACGTTCATCTTCGCGGCGTCCTCGGACCCCGCCTCGCTCGACCCGGCGTTCGCGAGCGACGGCGAGTCGTTCCGCATCGCCCGGCAGATCTTCGAGGGCCTCGTGGGCGTCGAGCCCGGCACGGCCGACCCCGCCCCGCTCCTGGCGGAGTCCTGGGAGGTCAGCGAGGACGGGCTCGAGTACACGTTCGCCCTCAAGGAGGGCGTGACCTTCCACGACGGCACGGACTTCGACGCCGAGGCCGTGTGCTTCAACTTCGACCGGTGGAACGGCTTCACCGGCGTGCTGCAGTCGGAGTCCCTGTCGTACTACTGGCAGAAGGTCAACGGCGGCTTCGCCGAGAGCGACGTCGAGACCCTCGACGGCACCGGCAAGTACGAGTCCTGCGAGGCGGCCGACCCCAGCACGGCCGTCGTCACGCTGCAGAGCCCGCTGCCCGAGCTCATCTCGGCGCTGTCGCTGCCCGCGTTCTCCATGCAGTCGCCCACCGCGCTCGAGGAGTACGACGCGGACGGCGTGACCGGCGAGGGCGACGCGCCCGTGCTGCCCGAGTACGCGACCGGCCACCCGACCGGCACCGGACCCTTCGTCTTCGAGTCGTGGAGCCCGGGCGAGGAGGTCGTCCTGTCGGCCAACGAGGACTACTGGGGCGAGCAGGGCCAGGTCCGCCGGATCGTCTTCCCGATCATCGCCGACGCCACCGCCCGCCGGCAGGCGCTGCAGGCCGGTGACATCGACGGCTACGACCTCGTCGGGCCGGCCGACGTCGTCGCGCTCGCGGACGAGGGCTACGAGATCGTCAACCGCGACCCGTTCAACATCCTCTACCTGGGCATGAACCAGGCCAACCCCGACCTCGCCGACCTGCGCGTGCGGCAGGCGATCGCGCACGCGATCAACAAGGAGGCGCTGGTCGCCCAGACCCTCCCCGAGGGCACCGAGGTCGCGACCAACTTCGTCCCGCCCGTCGTGGCCGGCTGGAACGAGGACGTCACGACGTACGAGTACGACCCGGACAAGGCGCGCGAGCTCCTCGCCGAGGCCGGCAAGTCGGACCTGACGCTCGACTTCAACTACCCGACGAACGTCTCGCGGCCCTACATGCCGACGCCGGAGCAGGTCTTCACCGCGATCACCGCCGACCTCGAGGCCGTCGGCATCACGGTCAACCCCGTCCCGGACCCGTGGAACCCGGAGTACCTGGACAAGATCCAGGGCGGCGAGGACCACGGCCTGCACCTGCTGGGCTGGACCGGCGACTACAACGACACCTACAACTTCATCGGTGTCTTCTTCGGCGGCCCGTCGAACGAGTGGGGCTTCGAGAACGAGGACCTGTTCGCGGCCATCAACGACGCGCGCTACGTCGCCGACATCGACGAGCAGACCGCGGCGTACGAGGAGGCCAACGCGGCGATCCTCGACTTCCTGCCCGGCGTCCCGCTCGCCCACCCCGTGCCCTCGCTCGCGTTCGCGCCCTACGTCCAGGGGTACCCGGCGTCGCCGGTCCAGGACGAGGTCTACAACGTGATCACGTTCACGGACTGAGGAGCTGCACCACCCGATGACCCGACTGATCCTGCGGCGCCTGGCGCTGCTCGTCCCGACCCTGCTCGGGTTGTCGATCCTGCTGTTCCTGTGGGTGCGCGCTCTCCCCGGGGGGCCTGCCCAGGCCCTCCTGGGGGAGCGCGCCACCCCGGAGGCCGTCGAGCGGATCAACCAGCTCTACGGCTTCGACCGGCCCCTGCCCGAGCAGTACGTGACCTGGCTCGGCCAGCTGCTGCAGGGCAACTTCGGGGTCTCGACGCGCACGGGACGCCCCGTGCTGGACGAGTTCCTCCTGCGGTTCCCGGCGACGATCGAGCTCTCGCTCGTCGCCCTCCTGGTGGCGGTCGGCGTGGGCATCCCGCTCGGGTACCTCGCCGCCCGCCACCAGGGCCGGTCCGTCGACCACGTCGCCGTGGTCGTCTCGCTCCTGGGCGTCACCGTGCCGGTGTTCTTCCTCGCGTTCCTGCTCAAGTGGCTGTTCGCGGTGCAGCTCGGCTGGTTCCCGTCGTCCGGGCGCCAGGACCCCGCGATGATCGCCACGCACCCGACCGGCTTCTACGTGCTCGACGGGCTGCTGACCCGGGAGTGGGACGCGAGCTGGGACGCCTTCGTCCACCTCGTCCTGCCGGCCGTCGCGCTCGGCTCGATCCCGCTGGCGATCATCGCCCGGATCACCCGCGCGTCCGTCATCGACGTGCAGCACGCCGACTACGTGCGCACGGCGCGGGCCAAGGGCATGCGCCCGGACCACGTGCGCGGCCGCGTGATCCTGCACAACGCCATGCTCCCGGTGTCGACCACGATCGGCCTGCAGGTCGGCCTGCTCCTGTCGGGGGCCGTGCTGACCGAGACCGTGTTCGCCTACCCCGGGATCGGCAAGTTCCTGTCCGACGCCATCTTCTCGCTCGACTACGCGGTGCTGCAGGGCTTCATCCTGCTGATCGCCGTGGTCTACGCGATGGTGAACCTGCTCGTCGACGTGTCGTACGGGCTGATCGACCCGAGGATGAGGGCCCGATGAGCGCACCCGAGGTCTACGAGGTCCCGCAGGACACCCCCGGCTCGCCCGGGGACGGCCTCGCGGAGGACCGCCGCGCGGGCGAGGCCCTGTGGCGCGTCGCGGCGCGGCGCCTGGTCCGCAACCCCGGCGCCCTGGTCGGCGCCGCGATCGTCCTGGTGTTCGTGCTCGTCGCGCTGCTCGCGCCCGTGCTGGCCCCCTACGCCCCGGGCGAGCTGCCGGGACGGGCCGACGTGCGTCCCACGTTCATCCCCGGCCCGTCGCCCGAGCACCCCCTCGGGCTCGACCGCTACGGCGCCGACCTGCTGTCCCAGCTGATCTGGGGGGCGCGGGCCTCGCTGCTCATCGGCGTCCTGTCCACGCTGCTCGGGCTGGCCGGCGGCATGGTCGTCGGCCTGCTCGCCGGTGCGTTCGGCGGCTGGGTCGACTCGGCCGCGATGCGCCTGGTCGACCTCATGCTCGCCGTCCCCAGCCTGCTGCTCGCGGTCTCGATCGCCGCCGTCGCCGGACCCTCGCCCTCGTCGGTCGTGCTCGCCATCGGCGTCGTGCAGGTCCCCGTCTTCGCCCGGCTCCTGCGCGGGTCGATGCTCGCGCAGCGCGGCCAGGACTACGTGCTGGCCGCCCGGTCGCTCGGCCTGTCGCGGCGCACCGTGACGATGAGCCACATCCTGCCCAACTCGGTCTCGCCGGTGATCGTCCAGGCGACGCTCCTGCTCGCGACCGCCGTCATCGAGGCCGCCGCGCTGTCGTTCCTCGGCCTGGGCGGCGGGTCGCCGACCACCGCCGAGTGGGGCCGCATGCTGGTCGCCGCGCAGAACGAGCTCGAGATCGCGCCGCGCCTGGCCCTGTGGCCCGGCGTCTGCATCTCCGTCACGGCCCTCGGCTTCACCCTGTTCGGCGAGGCGCTGCGCGAGGCCCTCGACCCCCGCTCCCGGAGGCGCTGACCCGTGACCACGCAGACCACGCCCTTGCTGAGCATCCGTGACCTCGAGGTCACCTTCCGCACCGACGCCGGCCCGACCGTCGCCGTGCGCGGCGTCTCGTTCGACGTGCACGCCGGCGAGACCGTCGCCGTCGTGGGGGAGTCCGGGTCGGGCAAGTCCACCTCCGCCGCGGCCGTCATGGGCCTGCTCGCCGACAACGGCCGGGTCACGGGCGGGCAGATCACCTTCGACGGCCAGGACCTGACGACGCTGTCGCCCGCGGCCATGCACCGGCTGCGCGGGTCGCAGATCGGCCTCGTGCCGCAGGACCCCATGTCGAACCTCAACCCCGTGCGCCGCGTCGGGCGCCAGGTCGACGAGGCGCTCGTCGACAACGGGGTGCTCAGCGGCCGGGGCGTGCGCGCGCGCACCGTCGAGCTGCTCGGCGAGGCGGGGCTGCCCGACGCCGAGCGCCGGGCCCAGCAGTACCCCCACGAGTTCTCCGGCGGCATGCGCCAGCGGGCCCTCATCGCCATGGGCCTGGCCGCGCGCCCGCAGCTGCTGGTCGCGGACGAGCCCACGTCGGCGCTCGACGTGACCGTGCAGCGCACGATCCTGGACAACCTCACCGCGCTGACCGACCGGCTCGGCATCGCGGTGCTGCTCATCACGCACGACCTCGGCCTGGCCGCCGAGCGGGCCGACCGCGTCGTCGTCATGTACCGCGGCGAGGTCGTCGAGCAGGGGCCGGCACGCACGCTGCTGAGCGACCCGCAGCACGAGTACACGCGCCGCCTCATCGCGGCTGCTCCGTCGCTGGCGTCCCGACGGATCGACCTCGCGCACGCGGGGACGCCCGTGCAGGCGTCGACCGCCGCGGTCCCGGTCCAGGCGGGCGCCGGGACCGAGCTGCCGGCGACCGGGGCAGCGCCGACCGAGCCGGCCGCGGCCGGGGGCACGGCTGGCGACCACATCGTCGAGGTCGAGCACATCAGCAAGGTGTTCCGCCTGCGCGGGCGCGGCCTGCTCGGGCGCGGCACCGACCTGCGCGCGGTCGACGACGTGAGCTTCGTCGTCCCGCGCGGCACGACCGTCGCGGTCGTGGGGGAGTCGGGCTCGGGCAAGTCCACCGTGGCGCGCATGATGCTCGGGCTGCTCGAGCCGACGTCCGGGACGATCCGCTTCGACGGCGAGGACGTCGCAGGCCGCGACCGCGCGGGCGAGCTCGCGCTGCGCCGCCGCGTGCAGCCGATCTTCCAGGACCCGTACGCCTCGCTCGACCCGCTGTTCACGATCTACCGGACGATCGAGGAGCCGCTGCGCGCCCACGGGCTCGGCGACCACGCCGCGCGCCGGACGCGTGTGCGCGAGCTCCTCGAGCAGGTCGCGCTCCCGGCCGAGCTGCTGCGCCGGTACCCCGCCGAGCTGTCCGGCGGGCAGCGTCAGCGGGTCGCGATCGCGCGCGCCCTGGCGCTGGAGCCCGAGCTGGTCGTGTGCGACGAGGCCGTCTCGGCGCTCGACGTGATCGTCCAGGCGCAGATCCTGGGCCTGCTCGCCGACCTCCAGGACCGGCTCGGCCTGTCGTACCTGTTCATCAGCCACGACCTGGCGGTCGTGCGGCAGATCGCCGACCACGTGGTGGTGATGCAGCAGGGGGCGGTCGTCGAGCAGGGCTCGGCGGACGACGTCTTCGACCGGCCGGCCACCGACTACACCCGCATGCTGATCGACGCGATCCCCGGGCGCGGGCTGGAGCTGGGCCGGTCCGCCTGACCCCCGCGGCAGGTGGGGGCACCTGACCAGGACCGAAGGCGCACCCGGCGGGTCCGCGGCGTCAGTAGGCTGGTCGCGACGCGCACGGTGGCGCGTCGCACCCCCACCACGAACGAGGAGCTACCAGCGTGCGAGTCGGACTGCTCACCGGCGGCGGCGACGTCCCGGGACTGAACGCCGCGATCCGTGCCGTCGTCAAGCGGGGCGAGGGCGACCACGGGCACTCGATCATCGGGTTCCGCAACGGCTGGAAGGGCGTCGTCGACGGCGACGTCATGCCGCTCACGCGCCAGCACATCCGCAACGTGCTGGCCACGGGCGGGACGCTGCTCGGCACCGCCCGGTACCACCCCCACGCGGACGACGGCGGCATGGACGCCGTGCTGGCGACCCTCGAGGCCGAGCGCATCGAGGCCCTCATCTGCATCGGCGGCGACGGCACGCTCAAGGCGGCCAGCCGCATCGCCGAGGCCGGCGTCCGGATCGTCGGCATCCCCAAGACGATCGACAACGACGTGTGGGGCACGGACCGCTCCATCGGCTTCGACACCGCGGTGACCATCGCGACCGAGGCCATCGACCGGATCCACACGACGGCCGAGTCGCACAACCGCGTCATGGTCGTCGAGGTCATGGGCCGCAGCGCCGGCTGGATCGCGGTCACGTCGGGCATCGCCGGCGGCGCGGAGCTCGTGCTCGCGCCCGAGGCGCCGTTCGACATCACCCGCGTGGAGAAGTTCCTCAAGCACCGGCACCGTGCGCACGCGAGCTTCTCGATCGTCGTCGTCGCCGAGGGTGCGGTGCCCGCGGAGGGCACGGCCATGCACTACGAGACCCAGGTCGGTCAGTTCGGCGAGATCGTCGCCGGGGCGATCGGCGAGCGGCTCAAGGGCGAGATCGAGCGGCGCACCGGCTTCGACACCCGCGTCACCGTCCTCGGGCACACCCAGCGCGGCGGCACGCCCACCGCGGCGGACCGCATCCTGGCGTCCCGGTTCGGGGTCGCGGCGATCGACGCGATCAACGCCGGCCGGTCCGACGTGATGACCGCGATCCGTGGCGAGCGGATCGAGCTCGTCGAGCTGCAGGAGGTCGCCGGGAAGGTGCAGCACGTGCCCGACGACCTGCTCATGGTGGCCGGTGCGCTCGCCTGATCGCGCACCTGCTCCTCGCTTTGCCTGCGCACCGCCGACCCGTTAGGGTTGACGGCGGTGCCGCGCGCCTTCGTCCTGGTCGGATCCGTGCAGCGACCGGTCGCGGAGCGGCCCTCGACCTCGGTCGCGGACCGCGCCCCCGGACCCCACGGACCGCCCGCCCGGCGGTCGTCGGCACCAGCACCACCCATCCCTGTCCGCACGACGCCCTGTCCGCATCGGAGCCCACCACTACATGAGCATCTCCACCCCCGCGAAGCCCGCCACGCCGCAGGTCGCGGTGAACGACATCGGCACGGCGGAGGACCTCCTCGCCGCGATCGACGCCACCATCAAGTACTTCAACGACGGCGACATCGTCGAAGGCACCATCGTCAAGGTGGACCGCGACGAGGTCCTCCTCGACATCGGCTACAAGACCGAGGGCGTCATCCCGTCCCGTGAGCTGTCGATCAAGCACGACGTCGACCCCGGCGAGGTCGTCCAGGTCGGTGACCAGGTCGAGGCCCTCGTCCTCCAGAAGGAGGACAAGGAAGGCCGCCTGATCCTGTCCAAGAAGCGGGCGCAGTACGAGCGCGCGTGGGGCACGATCGAGAAGATCAAGGAGGAGGACGGCGTCGTCACCGGCACCGTCATCGAGGTCGTCAAGGGCGGCCTCATCCTCGACATCGGTCTGCGCGGCTTCCTGCCCGCCTCGCTCGTCGAGATGCGTCGTGTCCGCGACCTCCAGCCGTACGTCGGCAAGGAGATCGAGGCGAAGATCATCGAGCTCGACAAGAACCGCAACAACGTCGTGCTCTCGCGCCGTGCGTGGCTCGAGCAGACGCAGTCCGAGGTCCGCTCCACCTTCCTGCAGACGCTGCAGAAGGGCCAGGTGCGCCCCGGTGTCGTGTCCTCGATCGTCAACTTCGGTGCGTTCGTGGACCTCGGCGGCGTCGACGGCCTCGTGCACGTGTCCGAGCTGTCCTGGAAGCACATCGACCACCCCTCCGAGGTCGTCGAGGTCGGCCAGGAGGTCACGGTCGAGGTGCTCGAGGTCGACTTCGACCGCGAGCGGGTCTCCCTGTCGCTGAAGGCGACGCAGGAGGACCCGTGGCAGGCGTTCGCCCGGACCCACGCGATCGGTCAGGTCGTGCCGGGCAAGGTCACCAAGCTCGTCCCGTTCGGTGCGTTCGTGCGCGTCGAGGACGGCATCGAGGGCCTCGTGCACATCTCGGAGCTGGCCGTGCGCCACGTCGAGATCCCCGAGCAGGTCGTGCAGGTCGGCGACGACGTCTTCGTCAAGGTCATCGACATCGACCTCGAGCGTCGCCGCATCTCGCTGTCGCTGAAGCAGGCCAACGAGGGCTTCGACCCCGAGTCGGACGACTTCGACCCCGCGCTGTACGGCATGGCGGCGGAGTACGACGACCAGGGGAACTACAAGTACCCCGAGGGCTTCGACCCGACGACCAACGAGTGGCTCGAGGGCTACGAGGCCCAGCGCGAGACGTGGGAGGCCCAGTACGCGGCCGCGCACGAGCGCTGGGAGGCGCACCGCAAGCAGGTGTCGGACGCCGCGCGTGCCGACGCCGAGGCGACGAACGAGCCCGCCGCCGCGGTGAGCAGCAGCGCGCCGTCGACGTACTCCTCGTCCACGGACGAGGCGACGGGCACGCTGGCCTCGGACGAGGCCCTCGCCGCGCTGCGCGAGAAGCTCACGGGCGCCTGAGCCCGGCGGCGCACGCGCCGCACCGAGCAGCGTCGACGGCCGGTCACCCCTCGGGTGGCCGGCCGTCGGCGTCCCGGCCGCGGGCCGGTCCCCAGCGGTCGCGGTCCCGCGCACGCTGCGGGCAGGATGGGGCCATGCAGAGGATCGGGCTCACGGGCGGCATCGCGGCCGGCAAGTCGGTGGCCGCGCGACGGTTCGCCGAGCACGGGGCGGTCGTGATCGACGCCGACGAGCTGGCCCGGACCGCGGTCGCGCCCGGGTCGGCGGGGCTCGACGCGGTGACGGAGGCGTTCGGGCCCGGCGTGGTCGCCGCCGACGGGTCGCTGGACCGCCCCGCGCTCGCCGCGGTCGTGTTCGCCGACCCCGCGGCCCGGGCACGCCTCGACGCGATCGTCCACCCCGTCGTGCGCCGCCTGGCCGCCGAGCGGGAGGCCGCCGCCGCCACGCTCGACGCCGGCGCGGTCGTCGTGCACGACATCCCGCTGCTCGTCGAGACGGGGCAGGCCGACGACTTCCACGTCGTGGTCGTCGTCGACGCCCCCGCGCTGCTGCGCGTCGAGCGGCTCGTGCGGCTGCGGGGCATGACCCGCCAGGACGCCGAGGCCCGCGTCGCGGCCCAGGCGGACGACGCCGTCCGGCTGTCCGCCGCCGACGTCGTCCTGGACGGCAGCGGCAGCGAGGACGTGCTGCGCGCCCAGGTCGACGTGCTGTGGCTGCGGCTCGCGGCCGAGCGCGACGCCGAGCTCGCGGCGGACACCCCCTGACGCTGCGACCCGCCCGGTCGCTACGATCGCCCTCGTCCGCCGGTCGGGTGAACCCGCCGCCGGACGCGAAGGCGAGGGCTGCCCGCACCCGATGACACGGTCGGGTGCGTGTCCCTCGGACCCTGCCCGGTCGACGACGACCGGGCTCCACGTGGGGGTACCTGTCGGAGGAGAGCGATGGCGCTGGACGGGGACGGCTCGCACGGGTGGGAGCTGCGCCCGCTGCAGTCGAAGGCGTCGGTCTCGGTGGCGACCGCGACGCTGTCGGCGACACGGGTGCTCGAGATCGCGGCCAAGGCGGGGACAGGCGTCGAGGACGACTCGGGCTGGTTGAAGGTGGGCGAGCGCACCGCCGGGCAGGTGGAGTACGTGGTGAAGGACCTCACGCGGACGGAGGACAGGGCGGCGCTGCAGTTCGTCGTCGTGGTCGAGCGTTCCGTGGGGCGGGTGACGGCGCGCTCGGCGATCACCCGGTTCGAGATGCGTTCGGGGCTGTCCTCGCTCGTGCCGGTCGCGCGGCGCAAGATCGTGGGCTTCAGCGTGTACCGGGCGTTCATGGACGCGTTCGTGGACGCGCTGCACGCCGAGGACCCGGGCTGCCACGTGTCGTTCAGCGGGGACTGAGGCGCGGTGGCACCGGCCCGGACGGGTCGGTGTCACCGGCTCGTCGTACCGTGGGCCCATGCGACCCGTCACCGACCTGCAGCGGACCGTGGCACCCTTCGAGGTCGTCTCCGAGTACACCCCCAGCGGGGACCAGCCGACGGCGATCGCCGAGCTCGCGTCGCGCGTGCGGGCGGGGGAGAAGGACGTCGTCCTGCTCGGCGCCACCGGCACCGGCAAGTCGGCGACGACGGCCTGGCTGATCGAGGAGCTGCAGCGCCCGACGCTGGTCATGGCGCCGAACAAGACCCTCGCCGCGCAGCTGGCGACCGAGTTCCGCGAGCTCCTGCCGAACAACGCCGTCGAGTACTTCGTCTCGTACTACGACTACTACCAGCCCGAGGCGTACATCGCGCAGACGGACACCTACATCGAGAAGGACTCGTCGATCAACGACGAGGTCGAGCGCCTGCGCCACTCCGCGACGAGCTCGCTGCTGACCCGCCGGGACGTCGTCGTGGTCGCCACCGTCTCGTGCATCTACGGCCTGGGCACCCCGCAGGAGTACGTCGACCGCATGGTCACCCTCTCCGTCGGCGACCGTGTCGACCGCGACCAGCTCCTGCGCCAGTTCGTCACGATGCAGTACGCGCGCAACGACGTCGCGTTCACGCGCGGGACCTTCCGTGTGCGCGGCGACACGGTCGAGATCATCCCCGTGTACGAGGAGCTCGCCATCCGCATCGAGCTCTTCGGCGACGAGGTCGAGGCGATCGCGACCCTGCACCCGCTCACCGGGGACGTCGTGCGCTCCGAGCAGCAGGTCCACGTGTTCCCGGCGACGCACTACGTGGCCGGGCCCGAGCGGATGGAGCGGGCGATCGGCGGCATCGAGGCGGAGCTCGAGGCGCGGCTGGCCGACCTCGAGCGCCAGAACAAGCTCCTCGAGGCGCAGCGCCTGCAGATGCGCACGACCTACGACATCGAGATGATGCGCCAGATCGGGTCGTGCTCCGGGATCGAGAACTACTCCCGGCACATCGACGGCCGTGCCCCCGGCTCGGCGCCGAACACCCTCATCGACTACTTCCCCGAGGACTTCCTCCTCGTGATCGACGAGTCGCACGTGACCGTCCCGCAGATCGGGGCGATGTACGAGGGCGACATGTCCCGCAAGCGGAGCCTCGTCGACCACGGCTTCCGGCTGCCCAGCGCCACGGACAACCGGCCGCTGCGCTGGGAGGAGTTCGTCGAGCGCATCGGCCAGACCGTCTACCTGTCCGCCACCCCCGGCAGCTACGAGCTGTCGATGGCCGACGGCGTGGTCGAGCAGATCATCCGCCCGACCGGCCTCGTCGACCCCGAGGTCGTGGTCAAGCCCACCCAGGGCCAGATCGACGACCTGCTCGGCGAGATCCGCGACCGGGTCGAGCGCGACGAGCGGGTCCTGGTGACGACGCTGACGAAGAAGATGTCCGAGGACCTGACGGACTACCTCCTGGAGAAGGGCGTGCGGGTCCGCTACCTGCACTCCGAGGTGGACACCCTGCGCCGCGTCGAGCTGCTGCGCGAGCTGCGGATGGGGGAGTACGACGTCCTCGTCGGCATCAACCTCCTGCGCGAGGGCCTCGACCTGCCCGAGGTCTCGCTCGTCGCGATCCTCGACGCCGACAAGGAGGGCTTCCTGCGTTCGGCGACGTCCCTCATCCAGACCATCGGCCGTGCCGCCCGCAACGTGTCCGGGCAGGTCCACATGTACGCCGACCGGATCACGGCGGGCATGGCGACGGCGATCGACGAGACCAACCGGCGGCGGGAGAAGCAGGTCGCGTACAACCTCGAGCGCGGCCTGGACCCCCAGCCGCTGCGCAAGCGCATCGGGGACATCACCGACATGCTCGCCCGGGAGGACGCGGACACGGCGGAGCTGCTCGGGGGCGCGGGCCGGCAGGCGAGCCGTGGCAAGGCCCCGGTCCCCGGCCTCGGCTCGCGGGCCGGCGGGCAGGACGGCCGGCGTGCGCTCGCGGGCGTCGCGGCCGGCGAGCTCGCGGACCTCATCCAGGAGCTCACGGACCAGATGCACGCCGCGGCGGGCGAGCTGCAGTTCGAGCTCGCGGCGCGGCTGCGGGACGAGATCTCGGGGTTGAAGAAGGAGCTGCGCCAGATGCAGGCCGCCACGGCCTGACCGACGCGGTCCCGCCGCTCGCCGGGGCTCCCGTCCGACGGGTCGCCTATAGTGACCCGTCGGAGGGGAGTACTCCCCGCGACTGCATCGTCATCACGGCCGCCGCTGATGCCGGCCCGGTGCAGCCGGCTGCGAGTCACGCGGGAGCGCGTGCGGTGGCGGAAGAGACCTCCGGTCATCCCCTGTCCCTACCGGGAGGTCATCTGCCGTGGACGTTCCTCTGTGGGCGTGGGCCGTCACCGTCGGCGTCATCCTCGTGATGCTCGCCGTCGACTACGTCGGCCACGTCCGTTCCCCGCACGAGCCGACCCTGCGCGAGTCTGCGTGGTGGTCCGCCGGCTACGTCGGCGTCGCGGTGCTGTTCGGCGTGATCGTGTGGGCCGTGTGGGGGTCGACGTACGGCGGTGAGTACTTCGCCGGCTACATCACCGAGAAGAGCCTGTCGGTCGACAACCTCTTCGTGTTCGTGCTGATCATGGCGAGCTTCCGGGTGCCGCGGCTCTACCAGCAGAAGGTGCTGCTCATCGGCATCACCATCGCGCTGGTCCTGCGGACCGTGTTCATCTTCGTCGGCGCGGCGCTCATCGAGAACCTCAGCTGGATCTTCTACGTGTTCGGCGCGTTCCTGCTCTGGACGGCCTGGTCGCAGATCCGCTCGGGCAGCTCCGACGACGACGAGGAGTACCAGGAGAACGCGGCGCTGCGCCTGACGCGCCGGCTGCTGCCGACGACCGACGACTACGTCGGGGACAAGATGACCGTGAAGGTCGACGGGCGCCGGTTCATGACGCCGATGCTCATCGTGATGGTCGCGATCGGCACGGCGGACATCATCTTCGCGGTCGACTCCATCCCCGCGATCTTCGGGCTCACGCAGGAGACGTACCTGGTGTTCGCGGCCAACGCGTTCTCCCTCCTGGGCCTGCGTCAGCTGTTCTTCCTCATCGACGGCCTGCTCGACAAGCTCGTGTACCTGTCCTACGGGCTCGGTGCGATCCTCGGGTTCATCGGCGTGAAGCTGGTGATCCACGCGCTGCACACCAACGAGGTGCCGTTCATCAACGGTGGCGAGCACGTGACCGCCGTCCCCGAGATCACCACACCGGTCTCCCTGGGGTTCATCGTGCTGACGCTGCTGCTGACGACCGTGCTGTCGCTGCGGCGCACGCGTCGTGACGAGCGGGTCGCGCTCACCGAGGCCACGTCGGCGCGCGAGGCGACGCTCGGCGTCCAGGACGGCCCCGAGGGCACGATCGACGATGCTGGTCGGATCGACGAGGCGGGCCGGACCGACGGGGCGGGCCGGTGAACCACGAGCTGCCCGTCGTCTTCGAGGTCGCCGCGATGGTCGCGGTCGTGAGCATGCTGGTGCTCGACCTCGCGATCGTCCGCCGCCGCCCGCACGTGCCGACCACGCGCGAGAGCCTCGTGTGGGTCCTGGTGTACGTGGGTCTCGCGCTCGGCTTCGCCGGGCTGCTCGCCGTCGTCGGCGGCGCGGCGCCCGCGGGGGAGTTCCTCGCGGGGTGGCTGACCGAGTACAGCCTGTCGGTCGACAACCTCTTCGTGTTCATGCTGATCATGTCGAGCTTCGCGGTGCCGCGGGAGCAGCAGCAGCGGGTCCTCATGGTGGGCATCGTGCTGGCGCTCGTGCTGCGGGGCGGGTTCATCCTCGCCGGTGCGGCGGTGCTCGAGCGGTGGACGTGGGTGTTCTACCTGTTCGGCGCGTTCCTGGTGTACACGGCCGTCAAGATCGCGCGCGACGGCGCCGGCGGCGGTGACGAGGAGTACGCCGAGAACCGCCTCGTGCGCGCGGTGCGCCGGGTGCTGCCGATGTCGGCGGGGTACGACGGCGGCCGCGTGCGCACGGTGGTCGACGGGCGCCGCGTCTTCACGCCGCTGGTCGTGGTCTTCGTCGCGATCGGCACGACGGACCTGCTGTTCGCGTTCGACTCGATCCCGGCGATCTTCGGCCTGACGCAGGACCCGTTCCTGGTGTTCACGGCGAACGTGTTCGCGCTCATGGGGCTGCGTCAGCTGTACTTCCTGCTCGGCGGCCTGCTCGACCGGCTCGT
The DNA here is from genome assembly GCF_013409875.1 of Cellulomonas oligotrophica. GTDB lineage: Bacteria > Actinomycetota > Actinomycetes > Actinomycetales > Cellulomonadaceae > Cellulomonas > Cellulomonas oligotrophica. The sequence goes on along the minus strand of NZ_JACCBK010000001.1, from coordinate 430,489 downwards.
GTACCTGCCGTACGGCCTCGCCGTGATCCTCGGCTTCATCGGGCTGAAGCTCGTGGCCGAGGCGCTGCACACGAACACGCTCGGGTTCCTCAACGGCGGGCAGCCCGTCGCGTGGGTCCCCGAGGTGCCCACGTGGGTGTCGCTGGCCGTCATCGCGGTGTCCCTGGCCGGTGCGACGGTGGCGAGCCTGCTCGTCACCCGTCGGCCCGGCGCGGCCGGTCCCGCCGACCCGGAGCCGCTCGTCCGCGAGACCGACGAGACGCGCTGACCGCCCCACCCGGACGACCCGCGGCATACGGGGGTCGTCCGGGTGCGTGCGCCCGCGGACGTGGGTCGGCGGGTGCGGGTGCCGCGGCCTCAGGCGGTCGCCGACCAGGGGCCGAGGACGAGCTCCCAGGCGAGGATCTCGGCGTCCTGCACGAGCCCCGCACGCGCGAACGGGTCCTGGGCGAGCAGCTCGTGCACCTGCGCGACGTCCGGCGCGCGGAACACCAGCAGCGCGCCCGGCGGCTGCGCCTGCGGCAGGGGGCCGGAGCCGAGGAGGGTCCCGGCCTCGGCGAGGGACGCGAGCCACGCCCGGTGCTCGGGGCGCACCACGTCACGCTCGGCGGCGCGCTCGTCGTAGGTGTAGCGGACGGCGATGACGGTCATGGGGCCATCCTGCCCGAGCGTGCGCCGTGCCGAGGGGGCCGGACGGCCCCCGCGCGCGCGGCGCCGGCCGGCACGGGTGGCACAGTGGTCCCATGACCCGTCCCGCTGCGCGCAGGGCCCGGCGATGACCCGCCGCCCGCGCACCCTGCTGACCGACGACCTGCTCGCCGCCGTGCACGCGCGCGCCGCGCAGCACGACCGCGACAACACGTTCCCGCACGACGACCTGGCCGACCTCGTCGCCGCGGGGTACCTGCGGGCGTTCGTGCCCGTCGGGCTCGGCGGTGCCGGGCTCACCCTCGAGGAGGTCGCGCGCGAGCAGGCCCGCCTCGCGGCGGCCGCACCGGCCACGGCGCTCGCGGTCAACATGCACCTCGTCGTCACGGGCCTGGCCGCGCACCTGCTCGCGCACGGCGACGACTCCGTGGCGTTCGTGCTGCGCGACGCCGCGGCGGGCGAGGTGTACGCCTTCGGCAACTCCGAGGCGGGCAACGACCTCGTGATGTTCGGCTCGCGCACGCGCGCCGTCCCGCAGGCCGACGGCGGCTACCGGTACACGGGCACCAAGATCTTCACGTCCCTGTCGCCGGTGTGGACGCGCCTGGCGACGTTCGGGCTCGACGACTCCGACCCGGGCGACCCGCGCCTCGTGCACGGCGTCGTCTCCCGTGGCGAGGGCGTGCACGCCAAGGACGACTGGGACACCCTCGGGATGCGGGCGACGCAGTCGGCCACGACCGTCCTCGACGGCGCCTACGCCCCGCCCGGCCAGGTGTACCGGAGGCTGCCGCCCGGGCCCAGCGCCGACCCGTTCGTCTTCGCGCTGTTCGCCGTCTTCGAGGTCCTGCTCGCCGCGGTGTACACGGGCATCGGACGGCGGGCCCTGGAGCTCGGCGTCGAGCACGCCCACCGGCGCACGTCGATGAAGCACGACGGGCGTCCCTACGCCCAGGACCCCGACATCCGCTGGAAGGTCGCCGACGCGGCCCTCGCGCAGGACGGCGCCGAGCTGCAGGTGTTCGCGCTCGCCCGGGACGTCGACGAGGACGCCGACCACGGCGCCCGCTGGTTCGCCCAGCTCGTCGGTCTCAAGGTCCGGGCCACCGAGAGCGCCCGGGTCGTCGTCGACCTGGCGCTGCGGGTCTCGGGCGGGGGCGCGTACTCCTCCGGCAGCGAGCTCGCCCGGCTGTACCGGGACGTCCTCGCAGGGATCTACCACCCGTCGGACGACGAGTCCGCCCACGGGACCGTCGCGACGTCGGTGCTCGGCCCGCCGCAGGGCTGACGGGTCACCAGCCGCGGGCGCGCCACGCGTCCAGGTGCGGGCGCTCGGCGCCGAGGGTCGTGTCGGCGCCGTGCCCCGGGTACACCCACGTCGCGTCGTCGAACCGGTCGAAGACCCGCTCCCGGACGTCGGTGAGCAGCTGCCCGAACCGCTCGGGGTCGCCGCCGGTGGCCCCGACGCCGCCGGGGAAGAGGCTGTCCCCGGTGAACAGGTGCACGCGTCCCGGCACGGCGTCGGGCACGTGCACGTGCTCGGGCTCGCGCAGGGCGAGCGCCACCGACCCCGGCGTGTGGCCCCGCAGCGCGACCACCTCCAGCACGAGGTGCCCGACGGTGAGGGTGTCCCCGTGCACGAGCCGGCGCACGGGGGCACCGTCGGCGGCGGCGCCGACCGCGTCCGCGTCGTCGGCGCCCGCCGCGAGGTCCGCACCGGTCACGGCCAGCACCGAGACGAGCGCACCCACGTGGTCGGCGTGCCGGTGCGTCGTGACCACCGTGGCGAGGCGGGCCGCGGGCGACCCCTCGCGCACGAGCGCGAGCAGCCGGTCGGGGTCGGCCGCCGCGTCGACGAGCAGCTGCGCGCCCGAGCGTCGGCACGTCACCAGGTACGCGTTGTTCGCGCCCGGGCCGACGGCGACCTTGCGCACCACCGCGTCGTCCAGCTCGCGCACCGCGGTGGGGCCGCCCACGCGGACGTCACCGGTGTAGCTCATCGTCGGTCCTCCTCGTCCCTCGCGCGCTCCTGCTCGGTGCCCGGTCCCGCGACCGGTGCGCGCGACCGCTCGGCACGCAGCCGCTCCGCACGCCCGTGGCTGTGGGCGGCGCGCACCAGCGCGAGGTGCGAGAGCGCCTGCGGCACGTTGCCGAGCATGTGCCCGCCCACGGGGTCGTACTGCTCCGCCAGCAGGCCCAGCTCGCCGCCGAGCGGGACCATCGCGTCGAGGACCCGGGTCGCCCCGTCGACGTCGCCCGCCCGGGCGAGCGCGTCGGCGAGCCACGACGAGCACGCCAGGAACGGCGCCTCGTGCCCGGCGAGGCCGTCGTCGGTCGCCTCCGTGCGGTACCGCAGCAGCAGACCGGGCGCGACCTCCAGCTCCTCCCGGACCGCCGCGACCGTGGAGAGCACCCGCGGGTCGTCGGCCGGCAGGAACCCGACGATCGGGATCTGCAGGAGCGCCGCGTCCGTGTGCTCCGCGCCCTCGTGCTGCACGAACGACCGGCGCCGCGACGACCACCCCCGGGCGAGGACGTCGGCGTGGATCTCGTCGCGCGCCGCCTCCCAGCGCGCCAGCGGGGCCGCCAGCCCGTACGCCCGCGCGCCGCGCACGGCCCGGTCGACGGCCGCCCACGTCATCACGCCGGAGTGGGTGAAGCGGCGCGGTGCGCCCCGGACCTCCCAGATCCCCCGGTCGGGCTCGCGCCACCCGTCCAGCAGGGCGTCGACGAGCCGGCGCTGCAGCGCCCACGACGCGGTCGTCTCGGCCAGACCCGCGTCGCGGGCCACCGCGAGCGCGCACATCACCTCGCCGAGGACGTCGTGCTGGACCTGGTCGACCGCGCCGTTCCCGACCCGCACCGGCCGCGACCCCGCCCAGCCGGGCAGGTGGTCGAGCTCGCGCTCCGGCATGCGCCGACCGCCGTCGACCCGGTACATGATCTGCACGTCCCGCGGGTCCCCGGCGACCGCCCGCAGCAACCAGTCCCGCCACTGCGTGGCCTCGTGGTGGAAGCCCTGCTCGACCAGCGCCTCGACCGTCAGCGCCGCGTCGCGCAGCCACGTGTACCGGTAGTCCCAGTTGCGCGTGCCGCCCGGCGACTCCGGCAGCGACGTGGTGGCGGCCGCGACGATCCCGCCCGTCGCGGAGTCGGTGAGCATCCGCAGCACGAGCAGCGAGCGGACCACGGCCTCGCGGTACCGACCCTGGTACCGGCAGCCGCGCGCCCACAGGCCCCAGGCCGTCGCGGTCGCCTCGACGCGGGCCTCGACCGGCAGGCGCGGCGGGGTCGGGCGCCACGACGGCGTCCACGTCAGCGACAGGTCCACGGACTCGCCGGCGCGCAGCCGGAAGCGGTCGACGTGGTGGTGGTCGTCGGCCCGCGGCAGGCGGCTGCCGCGGAGCACGAGGGCGTCCGGGCCGGCCGTGGCACGGATCGTGTCGCAGCCCTGCGCGTCCGCGACGTGCTGCACCCACGGCTCGACGGCCCCGTAGCCGAACCGCACGGTCCACTCGTGCTCGACCTCGACCTCGCCGTCGGTGCACGTGAGCCGCCGCACGAGGTCCGCGCGGCCGTCGCCGAGGGGCATGGCGTCGACGGCGACCGCCGTGCCCGTGGCCGAGCGGTACGTGGTCTCCAGCACGAAGGAGTCGCCGACCCAGCGCCGGCGCTCGCAGGTGGCGCCGGCGACGGCGAGGCGCCACCGGCCGTGCTCGGGGCCGCCCAGGAGCGCGGCGAAGCAGGCGTCGGAGTCGAAGCCGGGCAGGCAGAGCCAGTCGACCGACCCGTCGCGCGAGACCAGGGCGGCCGTGCGGCCGTCGCCGAGCACGGCGTAGTCCTCCACGGGCGACTGGCCGGGCAGCAGGTGGGCGGGCGGGACCGGGGCGTGGTGCGGGGGCATCGGTCCCAGGATGACGTGCCGGGGCTCGCGCCGCAGGTCGCGCGACCGGGCGGTGCCGGGTCGTCGAACACGTGTGCGATTGTCGGCCGGTCCGCGTAGAGTCGTGCGACGTGAACGACCGACTGGTGGTCCGTGGGGCCCGCGAGCACAACCTGCGCAACGTCGACCTCGACCTGCCGCGTGACGCGCTCATCGCGTTCACCGGGCTCTCGGGATCGGGCAAGTCGTCCCTGGCGTTCGACACGATCTTCGCGGAGGGGCAGCGCCGCTACGTCGAGTCGCTGTCGGCGTACGCGCGCCAGTTCCTCGGGCAGATGGACAAGCCCGACGTGGACTTCATCGAGGGCCTGTCGCCCGCCGTGTCGATCGACCAGAAGTCGACGAACCGGAACCCGCGCTCGACCGTGGGCACGATCACCGAGGTCTACGACTACCTGCGCCTGCTGTTCGCCCGGGCGGGGACCCAGCACTGCCCCGTGTGCGGCGAGCGGGTCACGGCGCAGACGCCCCAGCAGATCGTCGACCGGCTGCTCGAGCTGCCGGAGGGGACCCGCTACCAGGTGCTCGCGCCGGTGGTGCGCGGCCGCAAGGGTGAGTACGCGGACCTGTTCCGCGAGCTGCAGGGCAAGGGCTTCGCCCGCGCGCGTGTCGACGGCGAGGTCGTGCAGCTGACGTCGCCGCCCACGCTGGAGAAGAAGCTCAAGCACGACATCGAGGTCGTCGTCGACCGGCTCGTCGCGCGCGAGGGCGTGCAGCGTCGCCTGACGGACTCCGTGGAGACCGCCCTGGGGCTGGCGGGCGGCCTCCTGCTGGTCGAGCTGGTCGACGCGGAGGCCGACGACCCCGAGCGGGTGCGGCGGTTCTCCGAGACGCGGGCCTGCCCGAACGACCACGCGCTGTCCCTCGACGAGATCGAGCCGCGCACGTTCTCGTTCAACGCCCCGTACGGCGCCTGCCCCGAGTGCACGGGCATCGGGTCGCGCCTCGAGGTCGACCCCGAGCTGGTGGTCCCGGACGACGAGCTGTCGCTCGCCGACGGCGCGGTGGCGCCGTGGTCGCAGACGTCCGCGGACTACTTCCAGCGGGTGCTGACGGCGCTGGCCAAGGACATGGGCTTCTCGATGGACGTGCCGTGGCGCGCGCTGCCGCAGCGGGCCCGCGACGCGGTGCTGCACGGCGAGAACCACGAGGTCCAGGTCCGGTACAAGAACCGGTGGGGCCGTGAGCGGACCTACGCCACGGGGTTCGAGGGCGTCATCACGTTCCTCGAGCGCCGGCACGCGGAGACCGAGTCGGAGTGGAGCAAGGAGAAGTACGAGTCGTACATGCGGGAGGTGCCCTGCCCCGTGTGCAAGGGGGCGCGCCTGAAGCCCGAGGTCCTGGCGGTCAAGGTCGGCGGCCGGTCGATCGCCGAGGTGTGCGACCTGCCCATCGCCGAGGCGCGGACGTTCCTCGACGGCCTGGAGCTGGGGGAGCGGGAGCGGGCGATCGCCGCGCAGGTGCTCAAGGAGATCCAGGCGCGCCTGGGCTTCCTGCTCGACGTCGGGCTGGACTACCTGTCGCTCATGCGTCCCGCGGGGACGCTCTCGGGCGGCGAGGCCCAGCGGATCCGGCTGGCGACGCAGATCGGCTCCGGCCTGGTCGGGGTGCTGTACGTCCTCGACGAGCCGTCGATCGGCCTGCACCAGCGGGACAACCGCCGGCTCATCGACACGCTCACCCGCCTGCGCGACCTGGGGAACACGCTCATCGTCGTCGAGCACGACGAGGACACGATCCGCACGGCGGACTGGGTCGTCGACATCGGCCCGGGTGCCGGGGAGCACGGCGGTCGCGTGGTGCACTCCGGCGACCTCGAGGGGCTGCTCGCGTCGACGGAGTCGGTGACGGGGGCGTACCTGTCCGGGCGCCGGTCGATCCCGATGCCGGCGATGCGGCGTCCCGTCGACCGGTCGCGGCAGGTCACGGTGGTCGGTGCGCGCGAGCACAACCTCCAGGGCATCGACGTGTCGTTCCCGCTCGGCACGTTCACGGCGGTCACGGGGGTGTCGGGCTCGGGCAAGTCGACCCTGGTGAACTCGATCCTGTACACCGTCCTGGCCAACGAGCTGAACGGTGCCCGTCAGGTCGCCGGCCGGCACCGGCGCGTGACGGGCCTGGACCAGCTCGACAAGGTCGTCCACGTCGACCAGGGGCCCATCGGCCGCACGCCGCGGTCCAACCCCGCCACCTACACGGGGGTCTGGGACCACGTGCGCCGGCTGTTCGCCGAGACGAGCGAGGCCAAGGTGCGCGGCTACACCCCCGGGCGCTTCTCCTTCAACGTCAAGGGCGGGCGCTGCGAGGCGTGCTCGGGCGACGGCACCCTGAAGATCGAGATGAACTTCCTCCCGGACGTGTACGTGCCGTGCGAGGTCTGCCACGGGGCGCGGTACAACCGCGAGACCCTCGAGGTGCACTTCAAGGGCAAGACCGTGGCGGACGTGCTGGCGATGCCGATCGAGGAGGCCGCCGAGTTCTTCGCCGCGGTCCCCGCGATCGCCCGCCACCTGCGCACCCTCGTCGACGTGGGCCTGGGCTACGTGCGCCTGGGCCAGCCGGCGCCGACGCTGTCGGGCGGCGAGGCGCAGCGCGTCAAGCTCGCGGCCGAGCTGCAGCGCCGCTCCACGGGCCGCACCATCTACGTCCTCGACGAGCCGACCACGGGTCTGCACTTCGAGGACATCCGCAAGCTCCTCGGCGTGCTCCAGTCGCTGGTCGACAAGGGCAACACCGTGCTGGTCATCGAGCACAACCTCGACGTGATCAAGAACGCCGACTGGGTCGTCGACATGGGCCCCGAGGGCGGCAGCGGCGGCGGGCGGGTCGTGGCGCAGGGCACGCCGGAGCACGTGGCCGGCGTCCCGGAGAGCCACACGGGCCGGTTCCTCGCGGAGGTCCTCGAGCCCGTGCGCGCCGAGGCCAGCGCCTGAGGCGACCGTCGCGGTCCTGGTCCGGGCCCGCGACGGGACCCTCAGCCCGGCGGCTGACGGACCTCAGCCGGCTGCGGCGACCGTCACCGGGGTCGGCTCGTGCCGGACGACGAAGTTCACCGACCGGGCGATGAAGCAGTGCTCGTGGGCCCGCCGGTGCAGATCCGCCAGGAGGTCGTCGTCGACGCGTGCCCCGTCCGGCAGCGTCGCGCGGGCGACCGTGACGCGCGGGCGCAGGACGACCTCCGTGAACTGGCCGTGCCCCGCGGACTCGATCCGCATCGTCCCCGACGCGGCGTCGTCGTACCCCACGACCACCACGCCGGCCGCCGCGGCCAGGTGCAGGAACCACAGCATGTGGCACTGGGCCAGCGCCCCGACGAGGAGGTCCTCGGGCGACCACCGGTCGGGGTCGCCGCGGAACCCCGGGTCCGACGTGCCGGGCAGCGGCGGCTTGCCGCCGGACGTCAGCGTGTGGTCGCGGCCGTACGACGTGTACGTCGCGGTGCCGTCGGCACCCGCGCCCGTCCACGCGAGGTCCACCGAGTACTGGTGCAGCAGCTGGGCCATGGCCCCACCCTAGTGGCGCAGGTCACAGCCGCACGCGCGGGGCGGTCGCCCCGCCAGCCGGGTGTCGGAGCGGCGAACTAGGCTCGCCGCATGGCCGACCCCGCGACGTACCGACCCGCCCCCGGCGAGATCCCGGACGCCCCCGGGGTCTACCGGTTCCGGGACGAGCACGGACGCGTCGTGTACGTCGGCAAGGCCAAGAGCCTGCGCAGCCGCCTCAACAGCTACTTCCAGGACCTCGCCGCCCTGCACCCGCGCACGCAGCAGATGGTGACCACCGCCGCGTCCGTGCAGTGGACCGTCGTCGGCACCGAGGTCGAGGCCCTCGCGCTCGAGTACTCCTGGATCAAGGAGTTCGACCCCCGGTTCAACGTCAAGTACCGCGACGACAAGTCGTACCCGTACCTGGCCGTCACGATGGCCGACGAGGTGCCCCGCGTGCAGGTCATGCGGGGCGCCCGCCGCAAGGGCACCCGCTACTTCGGGCCCTACGCCCACGCGTGGGCCATCCGCGAGACCGTCGACCTGCTGCTGCGCGTCTTCCCCGTGCGGACCTGCTCCGCCGGGGTGTTCAAGCGTGCGCACCAGCAGGGGCGGCCCTGCCTGCTCGGGTACATCGACAAGTGCTCCGCACCCTGCGTGGGCCGCATCAGCACGGACGACCACCACCGCCTCGCGCAGGACTTCTGCGACTTCATGGCCGGCGACACGGCCCGCTTCACCCGGCGTCTCACCGCCGCGATGAAGGAGGCCGCCGCCGAGCTCGACTACGAGCGCGCCGCCCGCCTGCGTGACGACGTCGCGACGCTGCAGAAGGCGACCGAGCGCAACGCCGTCGTGCTGCCGGACGGCACCGACGCCGACGTCTTCGCGCTCGCCGGCGACGAGCTCGAGGCCGCCGTGCAGGTGTTCCACGTGCGCGACGGCCGCATCCGCGGGCAGCGCGGCTGGGTGGTCGAGAAGGTCGAGGACCTGCAGGACGCCGACCTCGTCGAGCACCTCCTCCAGCAGGTCTACGGCAGCGAGGACGGCGGGGACGGCGGTACCGGGGCGGTCCCGCGCGAGGTCCTCGTGCCCGTGCTGCCGACCGACGTCGAGCAGGTCCAGACCTGGCTCAGCGGGCTGCGCGGCTCCCGCGTGCAGGTGCGCGTGCCCCAGCGCGGCGACAAGCGCGAGCTCGCCGCCACCGTCCACCGCAACGCCGAGCACGCCCTCGTGCTGCACCGCACGCGGCGTGCCGGCGACCTCACGTCGCGCAGCCAGGCGCTGCGCGAGATCCAGGAGGCCCTCGACCTGCCCACCGCACCCCTGCGGATCGAGTGCTACGACGTCTCCCACAACCAGGGCACCTACCAGTCGGCCTCCATGGTGGTGTTCGAGGACGGTCTCGCCCGCAAGAGCGAGTACCGGCTGTTCAGCGTCCGCGGCCCCGAGGGTCAGGGCGCGCGCGACGACACCGCCGCCATGCACGAGGTCATCACTCGCCGCTTCCGCCGCTACCTCGCCGACCGCGCGCAGTCCCACGACCTCGAGCTCGCCGACGTCGACGGGGACGACGTCCCCCGCAGCGGACCGGTCGACGAGGCCACCGGCCGCCCCGTGCGCTTCGCCTACCCGCCGAACCTCGTCGTCGTCGACGGCGGCCCCCCGCAGGTCGCCGCCGCCGCCGCGGCCCTCGCCGAGCTCGGCATCGACGACGTCGCGCTCTGCGGCTTGGCGAAGCGGCTGGAGGAGGTCTGGCTGCCCGGCGAGGACTACCCGGTCGTCCTGCAGCGCACCTCCGAGGGCCTCTACCTGCTCCAGCGCGTGCGCGACGAGGCCCACCGCTTCGCCATCACCGCCCACCGCCGCCGGCGCAGCAAGGGCATGACCGTGTCCGCCCTCGACGACGTCCCCGGCCTCGGCCCCGCGCGCCAGTCCGCCCTGCTCAAGCACTTCGGCTCCGTCAAGCGCCTGCGGGCAGCCTCGGTCGAGGAGGTCGCCGCGGTCCGGGGGATGGGCCGGCGCACCGCCGAGGCCGTGCTCGCCGCGCTCGCGGGCCCGTCGGCGCCACCGGCGGCCGACGGGCCGTCCGAGCAGCACGCCGACCAGCGCACCGACCAGGACGCCGTGCCGGGCGCGCCGTCCCCGGTGGCCGCGGACCCGGCTGGCATGCTGGAGGCATGAAGGAGCCGTCGCCCATCACCGTGCCGAGCGGCATCCCGGCGCTCGAGGCGGCCGCCGAGGCCCCCGTCCTCGAGCAGCCCGAGGTCCTCGTCATCACCGGCATGTCCGGGGCCGGCAGGTCCCGGTCGGCCGCGGTCCTGGAGGACCTCGGCTGGTACGTCGTGGACAACCTGCCCGCCCAGATGCTCACCCACCTCGTCGGGATGCTCACCAGCGGGCCCGTGGGGGAGGGGGCGCGCCGCCTGGCCGCCGTCATCGACGTCCGTGCCCGGGAGTACTTCGACGCCCTCGAGGGGGTCCTCGAGCAGCTGCGCGGCTCGGGCGTCGAGCTGCGGATCCTCTTCCTCGACTCCTCCGACGAGGTGCTCGTCCGCCGGTTCGAGCAGGTCCGTCGCCCGCACCCCCTGCAGGGCGAGGGGCGGATCCTCGACGGCATCACGCGCGAGCGCCAGCTGCTGTCCGCGCTGCGCGAGCAGGCCGACACGATCATCGACACCTCGGACCTCAACGTCCACGACCTGGCCCGTCAGGTGCGCGCCGTCGTCGCGGGCGACCACGAGGACGTCCTGCACGTCTCGGTCGTCTCGTTCGGCTTCAAGTACGGCATCCCGCTGGACGCCGACCACGTCGTCGACGTGCGCTTCCTGGCCAACCCGTACTGGATCTCCGAGCTGCGCCACCTGTCCGGCCGCGACGCGCCGGTGCGCGACTACGTGCTGGGGCGGCCCGGCGCACTCGTCTTCGTGGAGCGCTACGTCGACGCCCTCGAGCCGGTACTCTCCGGCTACCTGCAGGAGGAGAAGCGCTACGTCACCGTCGCTGTCGGCTGCACGGGCGGCAAGCACCGCTCGGTCGCGATCAGCGAGGCGATCGGCGCCCGCCTGCGCGACCGCGGGCACCGGGTGCAGGTGACCGCGAGGGACCTCGGCAAGGAGTGAGATCGTCCGTGCTCGGCCCGATCGACGTGCCGCGCGCCGGGGACCCGACGCGCCCGGCCGTCGTCGCGCTGGGAGGCGGGCACGGTCTGTCGTCCACCCTGTCCGCGCTGCGGCTGATGACCGACCGGATCACCGCCGTCGTCACCGTCGCCGACGACGGCGGCTCCTCGGGCCGGCTGCGCGACGAGCTGGGCGTGCTCCCGCCGGGCGACCTGCGGATGGCCCTGGCCGCGCTGTGCGACGACTCCGACTGGGGCCGCACGTGGCGCGACCTCATGCAGCACCGGTTCTCCTCGTCCGGGCCGCTGGACCGGCACTCGGTGGGCAACCTCCTCATCGTCGCGCTCTGGGAGCTGCTGGACGACACCGTCGAGGGCCTCGACCTCGTCGGCCGCCTGCTCGGCGCCCGCGGGCGGGTGCTGCCCATGTCGTCGGTGCCCCTGAGCATCGAGGCCACCGTGCGGCGCGCGGACGGCACCCGCGAGACCGTGCGCGGCCAGAGCCGCCTCGCGAGCACCGCCGACCACATCGAGCACCTGCGCCTGGACCCCGCCACGCCACCCGCGTGCCCCGAGGCCGTCGCCGCGGTGCGTGCCGCGGACTGGGTCGTGCTCGGCCCCGGCTCCTGGTACACCTCCGTGCTCCCGCACCTGCTGGTGCCCGACCTGCGCGACGCGCTCCTGACCACGCCCGCGCGCGTGGTCGTCACCCTCAACCTGGCCCCCGACGGCGAGACGGTCGGGATGGGGGCGGAGGACCACCTCGAGGTCCTGCGGGCGCACGCTCCCGAGCTCCCCGTGCACGCCGTGGTCGCCGACCCGGGGTCCGTCGAGGACGTCTCGGCGCTCGCGGACCTGTGCGCGAAGCTCGGGGCCCGCCTGCTGGTGAGGCAGGTCCGGCGCGGCGACCAGCCGGGCGTGCACGACCCGTTGCGGCTGGCCGCGGCCCTGCGCGACGTGGTCGAGGGCTTCCTCGGCGACGTCGGGACGGTGACGTCACCACACCCCTGACCAGCGCAGGAAAGGTCACGGGACCGTCACGACCAGGGTGTCCGAGATGGCAGGATGACGCCATGGCTCTGACGGCACAGGTGAAGGACGAGCTGGCGCGCCTGAAGATCGACAAGACCTCCTGCCGCAAGGCGGAGATCTCGGCGACGCTGAGGTTCGCGGGCGGCCTGCACATCATCTCCGGCCGGATCGTCATCGAGGCCGAGCTCGACACGGGTGTGGCGGCGCGACGGCTGCGGCAGGCGATCGCCGAGGTCTACGGCCACGAGAGCGACATCATCGTCGTCTCCGGCGGCGGTCTGCGCCGCGGGAGCCGGTACGTCGTCCGTGTCGTCAAGGAGGGCGAGTCGCTCGCCCGGCAGACGGGTCTGCTGGACAACCGCGGACGTCCCGTCCGTGGTCTGCCCCCGCAGGTCGTGTCCGCCGGCATCGGCGAGGCGGAGGCGGCGTGGCGCGGGGCCTTCCTGGCCCACGGCTCGCTCACCGAGCCGGGGCGGTCGTCGTCCCTCGAGGTCACCTGTCCCGGCCCCGAGGCGGCGCTCGCCCTCGTCGGCGCGGCCCGCCGGCTGGGCGTGACCGCCAAGGCGCGCGAGGTGCGAGGTGTGGACCGCGTCGTGATCCGCGACGGCGACGCCATCAGCGCGATGCTGGCCCGGCTGGGCGCCCACGAGGCGATGCTCGTCTGGGAGGAGCGCCGGGTCCGGCGCGAGGTCCGGGGGACCGCCAACCGGCTCGCGAACTTCGACGACGCGAACCTGCGCCGCTCGGCGCGTGCCGCCGTCGCGGCAGGAGCCCGCGTGGAGCGTGCGTTCGAGCTGCTCGGGGACGACCTGCCGGACCACCTGCGCCAGGCCGGCGAGCTGCGGCTGGCGCACAAGGAGGCCTCGCTGGAGGAGCTCGGCAAGCTGGCCGACCCCCCGCTGACGAAGGACGCGGTGGCGGGCCGGATCCGGCGGCTGCTCGCGACCGCCGACCGCCGGGCGGCCGAGCTGGGCGTGCCCGACACCGAGGCCGGTCTGAGCCCGGAGCTGCTCGACATCTGACGGGCCCCGCGCCGACCGGACGGGCTCCGTGCGGACCCCTGGCGCGCCGCGCCCAGGGGCGCGGACGCCTGCCCGCGCGTGCGGGTCTCGGTGCCCGGGCGACGGATCGTCCAGCATGCGAACGGGTACCCGCACGGACCAACGTCATGGGCGGGGCCGGGGCCACGGGGTATAGGCTCGCGTCATCCGATCGTCACAGGGGCGTCACGTGCCGGGCACGTGGGGTCATGCGATGGTCGGGACGCACAGCGGCGTGCGTGACCCGAACACCAACTGTGTGCGCCGGCATCCGCGCGGCGCGTGCCGAGGAGGGCAAGTGACCATCAAGGTCGGCATCAACGGCTTCGGCCGCATCGGGCGCAACTTCTACCGCGCCATCGTGGCCTCGGGGGCCGACATCGAGATCGTCGGCGTCAACGACCTGACGGACAACAAGACCCTGGCGCACCTGCTGAAGTACGACACGGTGCTGGGCCGGTTCCCGCTGAGCGTGGACTTCGACGACGACAACATCATCGTCGACGGCAAGAGGATCCGTGCCCTGGCCGAGCGCAACCCGGCGGACCTGCCCTGGGGCGAGCTCGGTGCGGACATCGTGATCGAGTCCACGGGCTTCTTCACCGACGCGACCAAGGCGAAGGCCCACCTCGAGGCGGGCGCGAAGAAGGTCATCATCTCGGCCCCGGCCAAGAACGAGGACGCGACGTTCGTCGTGGGTGTCAACCACACCGACTACGACGCCGCCGCGCACCACATCATCTCGAACGCGTCCTGCACGACGAACTGCCTGGCCCCCATGGCCAAGGCGCTCAACGACGCGATCGGCATCGAGCGTGGCCTCATGACCACGATCCACGCCTACACGGGTGACCAGAACCTGCAGGACGGTCCCCACAAGGACCTGCGTCGCGCCCGCGCCGCCGCGCAGAACATCGTCCCCACGTCGACCGGTGCGGCCAAGGCCGTCGCCCTCGTGCTCCCCGAGCTCAAGGGCAAGCTCGACGGCTTCGCCATGCGCGTGCCGACGATCACCGGCTCGGCCACCGACCTGACCTTCACCGCCTCGCGCGAGGTCACGGTCGAGGAGGTCAACGCCGCGGTCAAGGCCGCCGCGGAGGGCCCCCTCAAGGGCGTGCTGTCCTACGTCGAGGACGACATCGTCTCGAGCGACATCGTCACCGACCCGCACCAGAGCATCTTCGACGCCAAGCTCACCAAGGTGTCGGGCGACCTGGTCAAGGTCGTCTCCTGGTACGACAACGAGTGGGGCTACTCCAACTCCCTCGTCGCGCTGACCTCGTACGTGGGCGAGCGTCTCTGACCTCGCAGCCGCGAGGGTAGGCAGTCCATGCGTCCGCGTGCGCCCAGGCCACCGGCCCGGCGCACGCGGACGCTGCTGTGCCCGGACCAGGACGGTCCGGCACCCACCGCACCTCGTCCTCGCTCTCGCGTGGACATCCCCGCACGCCGGCGCGTCCGGCGGCAGCCAGGTAGTAGGAGACCATGAAGACCATCGAGGACCTCGGCGACCTGCGCGGCAAGCGCGTGCTCGTCCGCTCCGACTTCAACGTGCCGCTCGACGGCACGACCATCACCGACGACGGCCGCATCCGTGCGGCGCTGCCGACGATCCAGGCGCTGACCGCGCAGGGCGCCCGCGTCGTCGTCGTCGCCCACCTCGGCCGCCCCAAGGGCGCCCCGGAGGCCAAGTACTCGCTCGCGCCCGTCGCGGCCCGCCTCGGCGAGCTGCTCGGTGCGCCCGTCGCCCTCGCCGAGGACCTCGTCGGCGACTCGGCGAAGGCCACCGTCGCGGCGCTCGCCGACGGTCAGGTCGCCCTGCTCGAGAACGTGCGCTTCGACGCGCGCGAGACGTCCAAGGACGAGGCGGAGCGCGGCGCGCTCGCCGACGAGCTGGCGGCCCTCGTGGACGCCTACGTGTCCGACGGCTTCGGCGTCGTGCACCGCAAGCAGGCGTCGGTCTACGACGTCGCGCAGCGCCTGCCGCACGCCGTGGGCCAGCTCGTGCTCAAGGAGGTCGAGTCGCTGCGCAAGGCGACGGACGCCCCCGCGCGCCCCTACGTCGTCGTCCTCGGCGGCTCCAAGGTGTCCGACAAGCTCGGCGTCATCGAGAACCTCATCGGCAAGGCCGACCGCCTCCTCATCGGCGGCGGCATGCTCTTCACGTTCCTCGCGGCGCAGGGCCACGCGGTCGGCAAGAGCCTGCTCGAGCAGGACCAGGTCGAGACCGTCAAGGGCTACCTCGCCACGGCCGCGGAGCGCGGCGTGGAGATCGTGCTGCCCGTCGACGTGGTCGTCGCGCCGGAGTTCAAGGCCGACGCCCCGGCGACCGTGGTGCCGGCCGACGCGATCCCGGCCGACCAGATGGGCCTGGACATCGGCCCCGAGTCCGCCGCGCTGTTCGCCTCGAAGATCGTCGACGCCAAGACCGTCGTCTGGAACGGGCCCGCGGGCGTGTTCGAGTTCGACGCGTTCGCCGGTGGCACCCGTGCCGTCGCGCAGGCGCTCGTCGACGCGGGCACGAACGGCGGCTTCACCATCGTCGGCGGCGGCGACTCGGCCGCGGCCGTGCGCACGCTCGGCTTCGACGAGGCCGGCTTCGGCCACATCTCCACCGGCGGCGGCGCGTCGCTGGAGTTCCTCGAGGGCAAGACCCTCCCCGGCATCGCCGTTCTGGAGGACTGACCCATGGCCACGACCCGTACCCCGCTGATGGCGGGCAACTGGAAGATGAACCTGGACCACCACCAGGCGACGCACACCGTGCAGAAGCTGGCGTGGACCCTCAAGGACGCCAAGCACGACTTCGGTGCCGTCGAGGTCGCCGTGCTGCCGCCGTTCACGGACCTGCGCAGCGTGCAGACCCTCGTGGACGCCGACAAGCTCGAGCTCGTCTACGGCGCCCAGGACGTGTCGGCGCACGAGTCCGGCGCGTACACCGGCGAGATCTCGCCGCTGTTCCTGGCCAAGCTCGGTGTCACGTACGTCGCGGTCGGCCACTCCGAGCGTCGTGAGTACCACCACGAGGACGACGCCCTGGTCAACGCCAAGGTGAAGTCGTCGCTCGCGGCCGGTCTCGTGCCGATCCTGTGCGTCGGCGAGCCGCTCGAGGTCCGCAAGGCCGGCGAGCACGTGCCGCACACGCTGGCCCAGCTCGACGGCGCCCTCGTGGGCCTGTCGGCCGAGCAGGTCGCCGGCCTCGTCGTGGCGTACGAGCCCGTGTGGGCCATCGGCACCGGCGAGACCGCGACGCCCGAGGACGCGCAGGAGCTGTGCGCCGCGATCCGCGTGCGCATCGGCGAGCTGTACGACCAGGCCACGGCCGACGCCGTCCGCGTGCTCTACGGCGGTTCGGTGAAGTCGTCGAACGTCGCGTCGATCATGGCCAAGCCGGACGTCGACGGTGCCCTCGTCGGCGGTGCGAGCCTCGACCCCGAGGAGTTCGCGAAGATCGCCCGGTACCAGTCGCACCAGGTCGGCTGACCGCAGCGCACCGGTCGGGCGGGCGCAGCACGCTGCTGCGTCCGTCCGACCTGCGGCGCGAGGTGGTGGCTCCTACGCCCCTGCGTCGCCTACCCTGTACCGCGCCACCCCGTGCCGCCGTGCGGCGCACACCCCGAGTGAGGAACCCCACCCCGTGACTGGCCTGCGCATCGCCCTCCAGGTCCTGCTGGTGCTGACCAGCCTCCTGCTCGTCCCGCTCGTGCTGCTGCACAAGGGCAAGGGCGGCGGCCTGTCCGACATGTTCGGCGGCGGGATCACCGCCGGCGCCGGGTCCTCGGGCGTCGCGGAGCGCAACCTCAACCGGATCACGGTCACCGTGGCGCTGCTGTGGACCGTGGTCATCATCCTTCTCGGCCTGGTCGAGAAGGTCGCGGAGTAGCGGGCAGAGGGGGACGACGACGATGGCGAGCGGGAGCGCGATCCGCGGATCGCGAGTGGGCGCCGGTCCGATGGGCGAGGCGGAGCGCGGCGACGCGGCTCCGCGCGTGTGGATCTCCTACTGGTGCGCGAACGGCCACGAGACGCGGCCGAGCTTCGCCGAGGAGGCCGCGGCCGAGGCGCCGACGACCTGGGACTGCCCCCGGTGCGGGTACCCGGCCGGGCAGGACCCGGAGGCTCCGCCGTCGCCGACGCGCAACGAGCCGTACAAGACGCACCTGGCGTACGTGAAGGAGCGGCGCAGCGACGAGGACGGGCAGGCGATCCTCGACGAGGCCCTGGCCGCGCTCCGCGCCCGTCGCGGTCGCTGAGCCGACCGCCGTCTCCACGGCGCCAGGCCGGTCGCCCGCGACCGGGCGGCCACCCCGACATGCCGAGGCCCCTCGTCCGTCATCGGACGAGGGGCCTCCGGCGTCTCCGTGCGGCGGTTCAGCGCACCCGCAGGAGCGCGAACCCGTCGTAGCCCTTCGCGCCGACGGTCTGCACCACGGTCGCCTCGAGGCGGTCGTCGGCGGCGACGGCCGCGGCGAACGCCCGCACGCCCTGGACGCGGTCGTCCGGGTGCGCGGGGTCGACGACGCCGCCGGCGCGCACCACGTTGTCGACGACGACGAGGGTCCCCGGCCGGGAGAGCGTCACGACGCGCTCGGTGTACGCCGCCAGCTGCTGCTTGTCGGCGTCCACGAACACCAGGTCGAACGGTTCGACGCCCTCGGTGGCCAGGGCGTCGAGCGACGCGAGGGCCGGACCGACGCGGATGTCGACACGGTGGCCGACCCCGGCGGCGTCGAGCGAGGCACGCGCCACCGCCGCGTGCTCGGGCACGAGCTCGAGCGTGACGACCGAGCCGTCGGCGGGCAGCGCCTGCGTCAGCCACCACGTGGAGTACCCGCCGAGGGTGCCGACCTCGAGCACCCGCCGCGCCCCGGCCGTGCGGGCCAGGAGGGTGAGCAGCCGCCCCTGGTTCGGGGCGACGGCGATGTCGGGCAGACCCGCGGCTGCCGCGGCCTCCCGGACCCGCACCGCGGCCGTCGGCTCGGCGGTCAGGTCGGCGAAGAACGCGTCGACGGCTGACCAGGTCTGCTGGGGCGTCTCGGGAGCGGTGCTGTCAGTCACCGGGGGTCACCTCCTGCACGGCGGCGACGTCCACGAGCCACAGCGTCCGCTCGGTCCCGCGCGCCCCGGCGGCGGGCGTGGTGGCGACGGCGTCGCCGGCGAGGGCACGGGCGACTGCCGGCGCCTTCTCCGCACCGGCGGCCACGACCCACACCTCGCGGGCGGCGCCGATCGCGGGGTAGGTGAGCGACACGCGCTCGGGCGGCGGCTTGGGGGAGTCGTGCTCGGCGACGACGGGGACGTCGTGCACGTCGAGGGTGGCCTTGCCGGGGAACAGCGACGCGACGTGGCCGTCGGGGCCCATGCCGAGCAGCAGGACGTCGAAGGCCGGCGTCGTCGCGCCCTCAGGGGCGTGCGCGGCCAGGTCGGCGGCGTACGCGGCGGCGCTGGTCTCACCGTCGGGCACGGCTGCGTCGAGCGCGGGGAACGGGTGCACGTTCGCCGCCGGCAGGGCGTCGCCGAGCGCGTCGAGCAGGGCCTCGCGGGCCTGGGTCTCGTTGCGGTCGGGGTCGCCGTCGGGCAGGAACCGCTCGTCGCCCCACCACAGGTGGACGCCGGACCAGTCGACGGCGTCGCGGGCGGGGCTGGCGGCGATCTCGCGCAGGGTCGCGATCCCGACGGTGCCGCCCGTCAGGACGACGTGCAGGGGGCTGCGGTGCGACTGCAGGTCGACCAGCCGGGTGAGCAGGCGTGCCGCGGCGGCGGCGGCGAGCACGGGCGCGTCCGGGTGGACGACGACCTCGGGGTGGGTGGGCATGGTGTCCTTCCCCGCCGCGGCCGCGGCGTCGTCGGGCCGCGCCGGCCGGTGCCGGCGCGGCCGAGGTGTCAGGCGTCGATGCGGGCGAGGCCCTTCTGCAGGACCTCGCCGTAGACCTCGTCCGCGTCGAGGCGACGCAGCTCCTCGACGAGGCACTCGCGCAGCTGGCGGATCGGCAGGGCGATCCGGTGCTCGGGCTGGTCGGGCTGGCGCAGCGCGGCCGTCTTGCCGTCCGGGCGGTCGAGCACGATGTCGCCGCTGGCGCGCTGCAGACGGACCTGCGTGATCGCCGGCGCGTCGGGCTGGCGCTCGACGTCGACGGGGCACCGCAGCGACTGGGCGAGCCAGGCCGCCATGAGGTCGACCGAGGGGTGCGTGCTCTCGCCGACCACGACCGCACGCTGCACGGGCTCGAACGGCGGCTGGTCCAGCGTCGCGGCGATGAGGCCGCGCCACAGCGTCGCCCGTGTCCACGCGAGGTCGGTGTCGCCGTCGGCGTAGACCTCCGCCAGGTGGCGCAGCGACCGGCCGGGGCTCGAGCACTGGGACGTGTCGGTGATCCGGCGCTGCGCCATGGTGCCCAGGGGGTGCGCGGACGGGTTCTCGGGCACGTCGTACGGCCACCAGGCGACGATCGGCGCGTCGGGCAGCAGCAGCGGCATGACGAGGGTGTCGAGGTGCGTCCCGGCGCCGCCGGCGACGCGCAGCACGATGACCTCCGACGCGCCGGCGTCCCCGCCGAGGCGGATCTGGGCGTCGAGGCACGTCGAGCCGTCGTCCTTCTGCGTGAGCACGACGATGCGGCACGGGTGCTCGCGGGAGGCCTCGTTCGCCGCCGCGATGGACTCCTCGGGGTCGTGCCCGTCGGCGTCGATGATGAGCGTCAGGACCCGGCCGAGGGCGACCGCGCCGCCCTCGTCGCGCTCGGTGAGCAGCCGCTTGTTGATGTCCCGGGTGGTGGTGTCGGGCATGTCGATGATCACGGGAGCCTCCAGGCGCGTCCGTCACGGGCCATCATCGCGTCGGCGGACTCCGGGCCCCAGGTCCCCGCGCGGTACGGGTCGGGGCGGCCCTTGGACGCCCAGTACGACGTGATCGGGTCGAGGATCTTCCAGGAGAGCTCGACCTCCTCGTGCTGCGGGAACAGCGGCGGGTCGCCGAGCAGCACGTCGAGGATGAGGCGCTCGTAGGCCTCGGGGGAGGACTCGGTGAACGCGTGACCGTACCCGAAGTCCATGGTGACGTCGCGGACCTCCATGGCGGTCCCGGGCACCTTGGCGCCGAACCGCAGGGTCACGCCCTCGTCGGGCTGGACCCGGATCACGAGCGCGTTCTTGCCCAGCTCGGAGGTCGCCATGGACTCGAACGGCAGGTGCGGGGCGCGCTTGAAGACCACGGCGATCTCGGTCACGCGCCGGCCCAGGCGCTTGCCGGTGCGCAGGTAGAACGGCACCCCGGCCCAGCGGCGGGTGTCGATGTCGACGCGGATCGCGGCGAACGTCTCGGTGGTCGAGGCGGGGTCGAAGCCCTCCTCCTCCAGGTACCCGACGACCTCCTCGCCGCCCTGCCAGCCGGCCGTGTACTGCCCACGGGCGGTGTGCTTGCCCAGGTCGCGGGGGAGCCGCAGGGCCGAGAGGACCTTCGTCTTCTCCGCGCGCAGGGCCGCCGCGTCGAACGAGACGGGCTCCTCCATGGCGGTCAGCGCCAGGAGCTGCAGCAGGTGGTTCTGGATGACGTCGCGGGCCGCGCCGATCCCGTCGTAGTAGCCGGCCCGGCCGCCGATGCCGATGTCCTCGGCCATGGTGATCTGGACGTGGTCGACGTAGTTGCCGTTCCAGATCGGCTCGAACATCTGGTTCGCGAAGCGCAGCGCCAGGAGGTTCTGGACCGTCTCCTTGCCCAGGTAGTGGTCGATCCGGAAGATGTCGTCCGGCCGGAACACCTCGGAGACGATGTCGTTGAGCTCGCGGGCCGACTGCAGGTCGTGCCCGAAGGGCTTCTCGATGATGACGCGCCGCCACGTGCCGTCCTTGGGCTGCGACAGCCCCGAACGGGCCAGCTGCCTGCTGACCACGGGGAACGCCGACGGCGGCACCGACAGGTAGAACGCGTGGTTGCCACCGGTGCCGCGGGACACGTCGAGCTCCTCGACGGTCTCGCGCAGCCGGTCGAACGCGTCGTCGTCGTCGAACGAGCCCTGCACGAACCGGATGCCCTCGGCGAGCTGGCGCCAGGTGGCCTCCCGGAACGGGGTGCGGGCGTGCTCCTTGACGGAGTCGTGCACGATCTGCGCGAAGTCCTGCGTCTCCCAGTCGCGTCGGGCGAAGCCGGTCAGGGCGAAGCCCGGGGGCAGCAGGCCGCGGTTGGTGAGGTCGTAGACCGCGGGCATGAGCTTCTTGCGGGCGAGGTCGCCCGTGACGCCGAAGATCACCAGGCCGCTGGGGCCGGCGATGCGGGGGAGCCGGCGGTCGCGGGGGTCGCGCAGCGGGTTGTGGCCGGCGCTCACCTTGGCGGGGCTCATGCCGGCGTCCCGCCGTTGCGCTGCAGGCCGGCGCGCACCGAGGCGAGCAGCTCGTCCCAGGAGGCCTCGAACTTGCGCAGGCCGTCCTCCTCGAGCGCGGTCGTGATCTCGTCGACGGAGATGCCGGCGGCCTCGACGCGGTCGAGCGTGCGCGCGGCCTCGTCCTGCCGGCCGGAGACGGTGTCGTGCACGGTGCCGTGGTCCTCGACGGCCTCCAGCGTCTTCTCGGGCATCGTGTTGACGGTGCCCGCCACGACGAGCTCGTCGACGTACCGGGTGTCCGGGTAGGCGGGGTCCTTGACGCCCGTCGAGGCCCACAGGGGGCGCTGCGGACGGGCGCCCGCGGCCTCGAGCGCCTGCCAGCGGGGGCTGCGCAGGACCTCCTGGTAGAGGCCGTAGGCGAGCCGGGCGTTGGCGATCGCCGCGCGTCCGCGCAGCTCGGCGGCCTCGGGCGTGCCCAGGGCGTCGAGGCGGGCGTCGACGGCCGCGTCGACGCGGGAGACGAAGAACGACGCGACCGACGAGATCGGGGCGAGGTCGCGCCCGGCGGCCTGCGCCTGCTCCAGGCCCTCGAGGAACGCGTCGAGCACCGCCGCGTACCGCTGCAGCGAGAAGATCAGCGTGACGTTGACCGAGATGCCCTGCGCGAGGGCCGCGGTGATCGCGGGCAGACCCTCCACCGTCGCGGGGATCTTGACCAGCAGGTTCGGCCGGTCGACGACCGACCAGAGCCGCTGCGCCATGGTCGACGTCGCGTCGGTGTCGCGCGCCAGGCGCGGGTCGACCTCGATGGAGACCCGCCCGTCGACGCCGCCGCTGCGCTCGTGCACGGGGCGCAGCACGTCGCAGGCCTCGCGCACGTCGTCGGTGGTGATCGCGAGGACCGCGTCCTCGACGTCGGTGCCGGCTGCGGCGAGCGCGCGCAGCTGCTCGTCGTAGGCCTCGCCGTGCGCGAGCGCGCCGGCGAAGATCGTCGGGTTGGTCGTCACGCCGACGACGCCGCGCCCGACGAGCGCGGCGAGGTCGCCGGACCGGGTGCGCCGGCGCGACAGGTCGTCGAGCCACACGGCGACGCCGGCATCGTGCAGCTGGTGCAGCGGGGTGGTGCTGGCCATGGTCGTTCCCCTTCGTCCCACGACGGGTGGACGGACGTGCGGGCGGCGCGGCGGGCCGGCTGGAGCGGCCCGCCGCGCGCGGTGGGTCAGGCGGGCAGGTCGCCCGTGCCGGACTGCGTCGGCGTGGCCGACACCGAGCTCGGCGCCTGGTCGCCCCGGGCCGCGGCGAGCGACTCGTGCGCGGCCGCGACGACGGCCTCGGCGGTGATGCCGAACTCGCGGTAGAGCGTCTGGTAGTCCGCCGACGCCCCGTAGTGCTCGAGCGAGATCGAGCGTCCGGCGTCACCGACGATCTTGTGCCACGACAGCGCGATGCCGGCCTCGACCGAGACGCGGGCGCGCACGGCCGCGGGCAGCACGGACTCGCGGTACGCCTCGTCCTGCTCGGCGAACCACTCCAGGCACGGCGCGGACACGACGCGCGTCGGCACGCCGGCAGCCTCGAGGGTCGCGCGCGCCTCGACGGCGAGCTGGACCTCCGAGCCGGTGCCGATCAGCACGACGTCGGGGGTGCCGGTCGACGCCTCCAGGAGCACGTACGCGCCGCGGGCCACGCCGTCGGCGGTGGCGAAGCCGTCCTCGCCCCGGGGGAACGTCGGCACGTTCTGCCGGGTCAGGACGAGGGCCGTGGGGCCGCCGGTCCGCTCGAGGGTGGCCTTCCAGGCCTGGGCGGTCTCGTTGGCGTCCGCGGGGCGCACGACCGACAGGCCGGGGATCGCGCGCACGGCGGCGAGGTGCTCGACCGGCTGGTGCGTCGGTCCGTCCTCGCCGAGGCCGATGGAGTCGTGCGTCCACACGTAGGTCACGTCGACGCCCATGAGGGCGGCGAGGCGCACCGAGCCGCGCATGTAGTCCGAGAACGTGAAGAACGTGCCGCCGTAGGGGCGGGTCAGCCCGTGCAGGCGGATGCCCGACAGGATCGCGCCCATGCCGTGCTCACGGATGCCGAAGTGCAGCGTGCGCCCGTACTCGTCGCCGGCGAAGTCGTGCGAGGACCGGTGCGCCGGCAGGAACGACGGCTCACCCTTCATGGTCGTGTTGTTCGAGCCCGCGAGGTCGGCCGAGCCGCCCCACAGCTCGGGCAGCACGGGCGCCAGCGCCGAGAGGACCTCGCCGGACGCGGCGCGCGTGGCCACGGCCTTGCCCGCCGGGAACACCGGCAGCGCGTCGGCCCAGCCCTCGGGCAGGTCGCCGGCCACGAGCCGGTCCAGCAGCGCCTTGCGCCCGGGGTTCGCCGCGGCCCACGCGTCGAACGACTCCTGCCACGCGGCCCGCACGGGCGCGGTGCGCGACGACAGCCCGCGCGTGTGCGCCAGCACGTCGTCGTCGACCTGGAACGTGCGCTCGGGGTCGAAGCCGAGCAGCTCCTTGAGGCCCTTGATGGCGTCCCCGCCCAGCTTGGAGCCGTGCGAGGAGTGGTCGCCGGTCTTGCCGGGCGTCGGCCACGCGATGAGGGTCCGCAGGCCGATGAACGACGGCTTGTCGGTCACGGCCTTGGCGGCCTCGATCGCGGCGTGCAGCGCGTCGACGTCCTCGCGGTACTCCCCGCCGACGGTCCAGTCGACGTACTGCACGTGCCAGCCGTACGCCTCGTAGCGCTTGAGGACGTCCTCGGTGAAGGCGATCTGCGTGTCGCCCTCGATCGAGATGCGGTTGTCGTCCCACAGGACGACGAGGTTGCCGAGCTCCTGCGTGCCGGCCACCGACGAGGCCTCGGAGGTCACGCCCTCCTGCAGGTCGCCGTCGGAGGCGATGACGTACACGTGGTGGTCGAACGGGCTCGTGCCGGCGGGCGCCTGCGGGTCGAGCAGGCCGCGCTCGCGGCGGGCGGCCATGGCCAGGCCCACGGCCGAGGCCAGGCCCTGGCCGAGCGGGCCGGTGGTGATCTCGACACCGGCCGTGTGGCGGTACTCGGGGTGCCCGGGGGTCTTCGAGCCCCACGTGCGCAGCGCCTGCAGGTCCTCCAGCTCGAGGCCGAACCCGGCCAGGTACAGCTGGATGTACTGCGTCAGGCTCGAGTGGCCCGCCGACAGCACGAACCGGTCGCGCCCCAGCCAGTGCGGGTCGGCCGGGTCGTGGCGCAGCACGTGCTGGTACAGGTGGTAGGCGGCGGGCGCCAGGCTGACGGCGGTGCCGGGGTGGCCGTTGCCGACCTTCTCGACGGCGTCGGCCGCGAGCACGCGCACCGTGTCCACCGCTCG
This sequence comes from Cellulomonas oligotrophica, assembly GCF_013409875.1. GTDB lineage: Bacteria > Actinomycetota > Actinomycetes > Actinomycetales > Cellulomonadaceae > Cellulomonas > Cellulomonas oligotrophica. Next base: position 405,568 of record NZ_JACCBK010000001.1, on the reverse strand, counting down.
CAGGTCCAGGTCCGTCCAGCCGGCCGTGGTGGCCAGGGGAGCCTTCGCGTTCACCGCACCTCATTCCCGCCCCGTCTGGGGCGTCGTCTGCGCCGGCGCCGAGCGCCGGGTGCCCGGGACGCGGCGCGGGTCCGCCGTGGGGCGGGGCGCCGTGGAGTCCGTGTCCGGGTTCGACCCTATAGCGCGGCAGGGGGGAACCGTGTTCCTCGTCCACCCGTCGGAAAGCGTATTCCCGACCGGGTCCGCCCGCCCGCAGGGCGTGTGATGCGCCACATCCACCCGCTCCCGGGGCCGGCGCGCACCGTCGCGGGCGCCGTCGCGCCCCGCACAGGTCGTAGCATGGCTGACCGGGACCTCGGTCCCGGCCGTCCCGCCGTCGCCGACGGCCCGCACCACCGAACGGAGCCGCAGCGCGTGCGCCTGTCCAGCCCGCCCTCCGTCGATCCGCGCCGCACGCCCCACGACGCGCTCGCGGGCGCCTCGTCCGCCGGGCGCCCGCAGCCCGCGACGCGCGCCGGCCGGGCCCTCGCAGCGGTGCGCGACCGGGTCGGCCCCTACGTGGTGCTCACCAAGCCGCGCGTCATCGAGCTGCTGCTCGTCACCACGGTCCCCACGATGTTCCTCGCCGAGGGCGGCTTCCCGCCCCTGGGCCTCGCGCTGGCCACGCTCGTCGGGGGAGCGGGTGCCGCGGGCGCCGCGAACACGCTCAACCAGTACCTGGACCGCGACATCGACCAGGTGATGCACCGCACCAAGCGGCGCCCCGTGGTCACGGGCCGGATCTCCCCGCGCGCGGCGCTCACGTTCGGCCTCGTGCTCGGCGCGGTGTCGCTGCTGTGGCTCTGGTTCGCGGTCAACCCCGCGTCCGCGCTGCTGACCGCCGCGGCGATCGCGATCTACGTGGTCGGCTACACGATGATCCTCAAGCGCCGCACCCCCCAGAACATCGTCTGGGGCGGTGCCGCCGGGTGCATGCCCGTCGTCATCGGCTGGTCGGCGATGACCGGCGGGATCTCCTGGGCCGCGGTCCTGCTGTTCGGCGTCGTGTTCTTCTGGACCCCGCCGCACTACTGGCCCCTGTCGATGAAGTTCCGGCAGGACTACGCCGCCGCCGGTGTGCCCATGCTGCCCGTCGTCGCCTCCGACACCCGCGTGGCCCGCGAGATGATCGGCTACACGCTCGCCATGATCGCGTGCTCGCTGCTGCTCGTGCCCGTCGCGGGCATGACCTGGGTGTACGGCATCGTGGCCGCGGCGCTCGGCGGCTGGTTCCTGTGGTCGTGCACGAGCCTGCTGCGCCGGGCCCGCAGCGCCCAGCGCGGCCCGCTGCGCGCGATGACCGTCTTCCACGCCTCGATCACGTACCTGACCCTGCTGTCGGTCGCGATCTGCGTGGACGTCTTCCTGCCGCTCTGACGTGCCCGGCGCGGAGCTGCTCGACCCGGACCCGGCGCCCACGGCCGACGCCCCGCAGCCCGCCCCCGCCCTCACGTCCGCGCTCGAGGGCTACCTCGCGCACCTCGCGGTCGAGCGCGGGCTGGCCCCCCACACGCTCGCCGCGTACCGCCGCGACCTGACGCGCTACCTGCACCACCTGGCCGCGACCGGCCGCACCGACCCCGCCGACGTCCTCGAGCGCGACGTCGAGGACTACGTGCTGGCCGTGCGCACCGGCGGCGACGGACGCGCCACGCTGTCCGCCGCGTCCGCCGCCCGCAGCGTCGTCGCCGTCCGCGGCTGGCACCGCTTCCTCGTGAGCGAGGGCGTCGCCGACCACGACCCCGCCGCCCGCGTCAGGCCGCCCGCGCTGCCCAAGCGGCTGCCGAAGGCGATCTCCGTCGACGACGTCGCCCGGCTCATCGACGCCGCCGGGCTCGGCGACGGACCCGTCCCGCTGCGCGACCGTGCGCTCCTCGAGCTCGTCTACTCGACCGGGGCCCGCATCTCCGAGGCCGTCGGCCTCGACGTCGACGACCTCGACCTGACACCCGGGCGCGGCGCCGTGCGCCTGCTGGGCAAGGGCGGCAAGGAGCGCGTGGTGCCCGTCGGCACCTTCGCCGTCGAGGCCGTCGAGGCGTACCTCGTGCGGGCCCGGCCCGAGCTGGCCTCCCACGGCCGCGGGACGCCCGCGGTGTTCTGCAACACCCGCGGTGCCCGCCTGTCGCGGCAGTCGGCGTGGGGCGTCCTGCGCACCGCGGCCGAGCGCGCCGGCCTGCCCGGTGCCGAGCACGTGTCCCCGCACACCCTGCGGCACTCGTTCGCCACGCACCTGCTGGCCGGCGGCGCCGACGTCCGCGTCGTGCAGGAGCTGCTCGGGCACGCGTCGGTCACCACGACGCAGATCTACACGATGGTCACCCCCGACACGCTGCGCGAGGTCTACGCCGCCGCGCACCCGCGGGCCCGCTGACGCCCGCGACGCGCCGCACGCCGCGCCGCCACGGCAGCACCCGGCTGCTCCGGTAGGTTGGCGTGCGACGTGAGCCCCCGCCGGGGCCGGGTGAGCAGATGGTGGACGGATGACGAGCCAGGGAACGACCGAGCCGCGGGTCGACGTGGTGGGCAGAGTGCTCCCCGACCTGCCCGACCCCGCGCCGCTCACGACCCACGGCCCGGCCCGCGTGATCGCCATGTGCAACCAGAAGGGCGGCGTCGGCAAGACGACGACCACCATCAACCTCGGGGCCGCGCTCGCGGAGTGCGGCCGGCGCGTGCTCGTCGTCGACTTCGACCCGCAGGGCGCCGCGTCGGTCGGTCTCGGGGTCAGCCCGCACGAGCTCGACCTGACGGTCTACAACCTGCTGATGGACCGCCACGCCGACATCGCGGACGTCGTGCGGCCCACGGCCGTCGCGGGCCTGGACCTGCTGCCGGCCAACATCGACCTGTCCGCGGCCGAGGTCCAGCTGGTCGGCGAGGTCGCCCGCGAGACGGTCCTCGCCCGGGCGCTGCGGCCCGTCCTCGACGACTACGACGTCGTGCTCGTCGACTGCCAGCCCTCGCTGGGCCTGCTCACGGTCAACGCGCTGACCGCCGCGCACGGTGTGCTGATCCCGCTGGAGTGCGAGTTCTTCGCGCTGCGCGGCGTGGCGCTGCTCATCGAGACGATCGACAAGGTCCGCGACCGGCTGAACCCGCGCCTGGAGGTCGACGGCATCCTCGCCACGATGTACGACTCGCGCACGCTGCACGCGCGCGAGGTCGTGGCCCGTGTGCACGAGGCGTTCGGCTCCACGCTGCTGCACACCGTCATCGGGCGCACCGTGAAGTTCCCCGACGCGACCGTCGCGGCCGAGCCCATCACCGTGTACGCGCCGAACCACGCGGGCGCCGCCGCGTACCGCCAGCTGGCCCGCGAGCTCGTCGCCCGTGGCGACGCAGCCTGACCCCGCGGGTGCCGCGCAGGAGCTGACGCCGCCCCCCGGCACCCCCGTGCCCGCACCCGCCGGCTTCGAGGTGCACCTCGCCGTCTTCAGCGGTCCCTTCGACCTGCTGCTCGGCCTGATCGCCAAGCACAAGCTCGACATCACCGAGATCGCGCTGGCCCAGGTCACCGACGAGTTCATCGCGTACATCCGTGCCGCGGAGCGCGCCGCCCTGGACGGCGGCCGCGACTGGGACCTGGGGCAGGCGAGCGAGTTCCTGCTCGTGGCCGCGACCCTGCTGGACCTCAAGGCGGCCCGGCTGCTGCCGTCCGCGGAGGTCGAGGACGCCGAGGACCTCGAGCTGCTCGAGGCCCGTGACCTGCTGTTCGCGCGCCTGCTGCAGTACCGGGCGTACAAGGAGGTCGCGGCGTACCTCGGGACGGGCCTGGACGCCGGCGCCCGCCGCTTCCCCCGCACCGTCGGGCTCGAGCCGCACCTGGCGGCGCTGCTGCCCGAGCTGGTGTGGCAGATGGGCACCGAGCGGCTCGCCGAGCTCGCGGCGCGTGCGCTCGCGCCGAAGGCCCCGCCGCCGGGGGTGGACCTCAGCCACCTGCACGCCCCCGCCGTGTCCGTGCGGGAGCAGGCCGCGCTCCTCGTCGAGCGGCTGCGCCAGCAGGGCACCGCCACGTTCCGGGCGCTGGTCGCGGACGCCGACGAGGCGATCGTCGTGGTGTCCCGGTTCCTGGCGCTGCTCGAGCTGTTCAAGGAGGGCGTGGTCGCGTTCGACCAGGTCGTGCCCCTGGGCGAGCTCACCGTGCGGTGGACCGGCGGGCAGGACGGTGACGTGGTCGTCTCCGACGACTTCGACGACGCCGCCGCAGGCACCACGACCACCACGGCACCGACCACCACGACCACCACCGACGCCGCCGCGCCCGTCGCGGGCCGCACCGCCCCGGCAGCCGCGGGCACCGGGACGCAGGAGGACGCATGACCACCGACCCCACGGACGAGCCCGACCCCGCCGACGAGCCCGACCTCATGGACGTGCCGGACCCCGCCGACGGGCCTGGCGCACCTGCGCCCGCCGCGGCCGACGAGGTCCCCGTCGACGTCGACACGCTGCCGGGCGGTGCCGCGGCCGCCCTGGAGGCCGTGCTCATGGTCGTCGACGAGCCCGTGTCCGCCGTGCGCCTCGCCACCGTGCTGTCCCTGCCGACGGCGCGGGTCGAGGACCTGCTGCACGAGCTGGCGGCGGAGTACCGCGGCGAGCGCGGCGGCCGCCCGCGGGGGTTCGAGCTGCGCCGCGCGGGCGACGGGTGGCGGATCTACTCCGCGTCGCCCTACGCGGACGTCGTCGGACGCTTCGTCGTCGACGGTCAGACGGCCCGCCTGACGCAGGCCGCGTTGGAGACCCTGGCCGTCGTCGCGTACCGTCAGCCGGTCTCGCGCGGGCAGGTGTCCGCGGTGCGCGGGGTCAGCGTGGACGGCGTCATGCGGACGCTGACGACGCGGGGTCTGGTCGCCGAGGTCGGCACCGACCCGGCGACTGGCGCACACCTGTACGGGACCACGGGATACTTCCTGGAGCGGATGGGGCTGACCAGCCTCGACGAGCTGCCTCCGCTGGCGCCGTACCTGCCGGACATCGAGGCGCTCGAGGGTGCCGTGGACGGCCGAGAGGGGATGCGATGAGCGGGGCACGAGGACATCGAGGAGGCGGCACCGGGGGATCCGGTCGCGACGCCTCGGCAGGACGTGGCGGCCGACCGGGTGCACCCCGGGGCCGCGGCGGTCAGGGTGCCGGCCGGCCCGGTGCGAAGGGCGCAGGGCAGGGGGCGCGCCCCGGCGGCGCGCGACGCGGACCGGCGCCCGACCCGGTCGACGTGCACGACCCCGACGGCGTGCGCCTGCAGAAGGTGCTCGCCCAGGCGGGCCTGGGCTCGCGCCGCGCGTGCGAGGAGCTCGTCTCCTCCGGGCGCGTCACGGTCGACGGGCAGGTCGTCGTCGAGCTCGGCGTGCGTGTCGACCCGACGAAGGCCGTGCTCCACGTCGACGGGATGCGCGTCCAGCTCGACACGTCCCTGGTGACGATCGCGCTGAACAAGCCCCTGGGCGTGGTGTCGACCATGCACGACCCCGAGGGGCGCCCGTCGCTCGCGCAGCTCGTCGCGGACCGCGAGGAGCGCCTCTTCCACATCGGCCGCCTCGACGCCGAGTCCGAGGGCCTGATCCTGCTCACCAACGACGGGGAGCTGGCCAACCGGCTCGCGCACCCCCGGCACGGCGTGCCCAAGACGTACCTCGCCGACGTCGAGGGTCGCGTCCCGGCGAACCTCGCCGCCCGGCTCAAGCGCGGCATCGAGCTCGACGACGGCCCCGCGGCGGTCGACGAGTTCCGTGTCGTGCAGACCACGCCGCAGGCCAGCCTCGTCGAGGTCGTCATCCACGAGGGCCGCAACCGGATCGTCCGCCGCCTCATGGAGCAGGCCGGGCACCCCGTCACCCGCCTGGTCCGCACCAAGGTCGGCCCGATCCGCCTGGGCGACCTGCGCCCCGGACGCAACCGCGTCCTGTCCCGCACGGAGGTCGGCTCGCTCATGGCCTCGGTGGGGATGTGACCGTCGCGACCGTCGGCCCGGTGCGCGTGATCGGCACCGGGCTGCTCGGCGCGTCCGTCGGGCTGGGCCTGCGCACCCACGGGGTCGCGGTCCAGCTCGAGGACCCGTCCCGCACGGCCCTGGCCCTGGCACGCGACGTCGGCGCCGGCACCCCCGCGGGCCCGGACGACCCCGAGCCCGCGCTCGTCGTGGTCGCCGCACCCCCCGACGTCACGTCCGACGTGGTGCGCGCCGCGCTCGCGGCCCACCCGCACGCCGTCGTCACCGACGTCGCCTCCGTCAAGGGCTACGTCCTGGCCGAGCTGCGTGCCGCCGGCGCGGACCTGACCCGCTACGTGGGCTCGCACCCCATGGCCGGGCGCGAGCGCTCCGGCCCGTCGGCCGCCGTGCCGGACCTGTTCCTCGGCCGGCCCTGGGTGCTCACCGACTCCGGCGCGAGCGCCCCCGCGGCGCTGCTCGCGGTCCGGCACCTCGCCGTCGACCTCGGCGCCCTGCCCGTCGCGATGGACGCCGACGCCCACGACGCGGCCGTCGCCGCCGTCTCGCACGTCCCGCAGATCGCCGCCAGCCTCGTCGCGGCACGCCTGCGCACCGTCGACGACACGGCCCTCGGCCTGGCCGGGCAGGGGTTGCGCGACGTGACCCGCATCGCCGCGTCCGACCCGGCCCTGTGGACGTCGATCCTCGCCGCCAACGCCGACGCCGTCCGCGCCGTCCTGCGGGACCTGCGCGAGGACCTCGACACGGTCCTCGGCGCGCTCGACAGCGCCGCCGCCGCGTCGGGCCCCGAGACCGTCGAGCTGGGGGCCCTCGCCACGATCGCCCGTGCCATCGCCGACGGCAACACCGGCGTCGCGCGCGTGCCCGGCAAGCACGGCGGCGCCCAGCGCACCTACGCCGTGGTGACCGTGCTCGTCCCCGACACCCCCGGGCAGATCGCCCGCCTGCTCGCCGACGTCGGGGACGCCGACGTCAACGTCGAGGACCTGCACCTCGAGCACGCCGCCGGCCGCCCGGTCGGCATGACGTCGATCTCGGTGCTGCCCACGCGCGCCGAGCACCTGGAGACCGAGCTGACCGCTCGGGGATGGAGGATCGTCCGTTGAGCACCGTCGTCGCCGTCGACGGCCCCTCGGGGTCGGGCAAGTCCAGCGTGTCGCGGGAGGTCGCCGCCCGCCTGGGCCTGGCCTACCTCGACACCGGGGCGATGTACCGCGCCGCCACCTGGTGGTGCACCCACCAGGGCGTCGACCTGGCCGACGGCACCGCCGTCACCGCCGCCGTGCGCGCCATGCCGCTGGTCATGGGCATGGACCCCGCCGCCCCGACCGTGCACGTCGACGGCCACGACGTCGCCGCCGCGATCCGGACCACCGAGATCTCGGCCGCGGTGTCCGCGGTCGCCACGACCCTCGACGCCCGCGCCGAGCTCGGCGCCCGTCAGCGCGCCCTCATCGACGCCGAGCGCACCGGCGGGTTCTCCGCCGGCCGCGGCGTCGTCGCCGAGGGCCGCGACATCACCACCGTCGTCGCCCCCGACGCCGACGTGCGCGTCCTGCTGACCGCGTCCGAGGAGGCCCGCCTGGCCCGCCGCGCCCGCGAGGTCCACGGCACCGACGACGCCGCCGCGCTGGCCGCCACCCACGACCAGGTCCTGCGCCGCGACGCCGACGACTCCACCGTCGTGCAGTTCCACGTCGCCGCCGACGGCGTCGTCACCGTCGACTCCTCCCACCTGACCTACGAGGGCACCGTCGAGGCCGTCCTCGACGTCGTCGCGCGCACCCTGGCGGTCCGGTCGTGACCGGCCGCCCCCAGGACGCCGCCCCGTCCGCCCGCGCCGCCGTCTGGGGCCACCAGGCCGGGCGGTTCCTCGCCCACGTCGTGTGGCGCACCCGCGTCACCGGCGCCGAGCACGTCCCCGCCGACGGACCCGTCCTGCTCGCCGCCAACCACGTCTCCGCGATCGACGGGCCCCTGCTCGTCGGCGCCTCGCCCCGCCCGCTGCACGTCATGGTCAAGCAGGAGATGTTCACCGGCCTGCTCGGGGCCTACCTGCGCTCGGCCGGGCAGATCCCGGTCGACCGCACCGGCGGCCGCACCGCCCTGCAGCAGGCCCTGGCCGTGCTGCGCCGCGGGGGAGCGGTCGGGATCTTCCCCGAGGGCAACCGCGGCAACGGCGCCGTCGAGTCCGCCCGCGCCGGCATCGCCTGGCTCGCCGTGCAGTCCGGCGCCCCCGTCGTGCCCGTTGCGATCCTCGGCACCCGCCGCACCGGCGAGGACGTCGGGCACGTGCCCGGCCTGCGCCGCACCGTGCACGTGCAGATCGGCGCACCCGTGCACGTGGTCCGCACCGACCTGCCCCGCCGGCAGGCCATCGCCGCCGCGGCCGACGACGTACGGACCGCGCTCGCGGACCTCGTCGCGGACGCGCAGGAGCGCACCGGGGTGCGTCTGCCCGAGGACGACGGCGCCCGCCCGCTGCCCTGACCGGGGTCGCCGGGCACCGGCCGGGGCCTCGGGTGTCACGCCGCGAGGCCCCGGCAGGGGAGAATGGCCCCATGGACCAGCCTGACCCCGCCCAGCCGACGCCCGCCGACGACCTCCTGACCGTCGACGAGGACGCGCCCGAGGTGGACGTCACCCTCGCGGGCGACGACGTGGACGACGAGGCCCGTGAGCGCGCCCTGCGCGCCGGGCTGCAGGAGTACGACCTCGCGGACGAGGACCTCGCGCTCCTCGACCACGACGGGGACGACGTCGACGCCGAGGGCCCGGCGGCGCCCCTGCCGGTGCTTGCGGTCGTCGGACGCCCGAACGTCGGCAAGTCGACCCTCGTCAACCGGATCCTCGGGCGCCGCGAGGCCGTCGTGGAGGACAACCCCGGCGTGACCCGCGACCGCGTGAGCTACCCCGCCGAGTGGTCCGGGCGCCGCTTCACGCTCGTCGACACCGGCGGCTGGGAGGTCGACGTCGCGGGGATCGACGCGCGCGTCGCCCAGCAGGCCGAGGTCGCGATCTCCCTGGCCGACGCGGTGCTGTTCGTCGTCGACGCCACGGTCGGCGCCACCGACACCGACGAGCAGGTCGTGCGCCTGCTGCGCCGGGCCGGCAAGCCCGTCGTCCTGGTCGCCAACAAGGTCGACGGGCCGGCGGTCGAGGCCGACGCCGCGACCCTCTGGGGCCTGGGCCTGGGGGAGCCGCACCCGATCTCGGCGCTGCACGGGCGCGGCACGGGCGACATGCTCGACGCCGCGATGGACGCGCTGCCCACGGTCTCCGCGCACGGCGTGGCCCTGCCCGACGGGCCGCGGCGCGTCGCACTCGTGGGTCGCCCGAACGTGGGCAAGTCGTCGATGCTCAACAAGGTCGTCGGCTCCGAGCGTGTCGTCGTCGACGACACGGCGGGCACCACGCGTGACCCCGTCGACGAGCTCGTCGCGCTCGGCGGCAAGCCCTGGGTGTTCGTCGACACCGCCGGCATCCGCCGCCGCGTGCACCAGACGTCCGGCGCGGACTTCTACGCCTCCCTGCGCACCCAGGCGGCGATCGAGAAGGCCGAGGTCGCGGTCGTCCTCGTCGACGCGTCCCAGCCGATGACCGAGCAGGACACCCGGATCATCCAGCAGGTCATCGACGCCGGTCGTGCGCTCGTGGTGGCGTACAACAAGTGGGACCTGATGGACGAGGACCGCCGCCCGTACCTCGAGCGCGAGATCGAGCAGGACCTCGTGCAGGTGCAGTGGGCGCCGCGCGTGAACGTCTCGGCGCGCACCGGGTGGCACACGGACCGTCTCGTGCCGGCCCTGGAGCGGTCCCTGGAGTCCTGGGACACCCGCATCCCCACCGGGCGCCTGAACGCGTTCCTCGGCGAGCTCGTCGCCGCGCACCCGCACCCCCTGCGCGGCGGCAAGCAGCCGCGCATCCTGTTCGCCACGCAGGCCTCGACCCGCCCGCCGCGGTTCGTGATCTTCGCCACCGGGTTCCTCGAGCCGGGGTACCGCCGGTACATCGAGCGTCGCCTGCGCGAGACCTTCGGCTTCGAGGGCACGCCCATCACCATCTCGGTGCGGGTGCGCGAGAAGCGCCGGCGATGACCGCGGCGGGTCGCGGCCAGGCCCCCGGCGCGTCCCCGACGGACGACGCGGCGCACCTCGACGTGCGCCGCGTCGCGACCGACGGGCTGCTGCGCCGCGGCCTGCCCCGCGACCCGCGCGGCACGGAGCACGTCGGCACGTTCCTCGCCGTCGCCGCGCTCACCGTCCTGGTGACGCGGGCGTTCCTGGCCGCGACCGGCTACCCGCAGATCGGCGGCGGCGGCCTGCACGTCGCGCACGTGCTGTGGGGCGGCCTGCTCATGGCGGTCGCGTTCGGCGTGCTCCTGCTGTTCGTGGGACCGGCTCTGCGCCCGCTCGCGGCCCTTGTCGGCGGCATCGGCTTCGGGCTGTTCGTCGACGAGGTCGGCAAGTTCGTCACCAGCGACAACGACTACTTCTACGAGCCGACCGCCGCGATCGTGTACGCCACGATCGTGGCCCTGGGGCTGCTCGCCGAGGCCGTCCACGGCCGCCGCCCCCGTGACCCGCGCGAGCACCTGGCGGCCGCCGTCGACCTCGCGGTGGCCGGTGTCGTCGGCGGCCTCAGCCCCGCGGCGCGTGCTCGTGCCGAGGCGCACCTGGCGGCCGCGGGGGACATCCCCGGCGCCCCCGAGGCCGCCGCCCTCCTGCGGTCGGTCGAGGAGGACCACGCCGAGCTCCCCGACCCCGTCGGCGCCGTGGCGCGCACCACGGTCGACCTCCTGCACGGCCTCGTGCGCGCCCGGTTCGTGCCCTGGCTGGCCGTCGGTGTCCTCGTCGGCTCGTCGGTGCTGTCCGTCGCCCGCGGCATCCGCGCCTGGGACGGCTCGGAGGACCTGCGTCTCGTGGCGGCCGGAGCCGTCCTCGGCGGCCTGGTCAGCACCGCCCTCGCGGTCGTGGGCCTGTTCCGGGTCCGCACCGACGTCGTCCCCGGGTACCGCTGGTTCCGTCGCGCGGTGCTCGTCAGCGTCCTGGTGACGCAGTTCTTCCTCTTCCGCCTCTCCGAGTGGGACGCGTCGTGGGGCCTGGTCGTCGACCTCGTCGTCCTCGGTGTCGTCAGCGCCGAGCTGGCGACCCTGCGGCGCGCGGACCAGCACGCCCGTCCGGTGGGGTAGAGTTCTCGACGGCCCTCACGGGGGCCGACGGGCTGTGGCGCAGCTTGGTAGCGCACTTGACTGGGGGTCAAGGGGTCGCAGGTTCAAATCCTGTCAGCCCGACCGTCGAAGGGCCTCGCACCGGAGTAGTTCTGGTGCGGGGCCCTTCGTGCGTCTCCGTCGCGGAGCAGTCGCTCGCTGTCAGCGACGCTCCCCGGCGGACTCGGCGATTCGGGTGCTCCGCGGTCCGCGCACGAGGACGACCACGACGAGCACCGCCATGACGGCGACGCCCACCCACATGGCGTCCTGCCAGGCGGCGACGAACGCGTCCCGGGTGGCGTCGCGGATCACCTCGGCGTGGGCGCCCGCGGTACGGCTCACGGCGTCGGCACGGGCGATCCCCTCGCCCGCGGCGGCGGCGAGGGCGGCGGGCACCCCGTCGAGGCGGCCCGCGATCGCGTCCTGGTAGCCGGCGACCAGCAGGCCGCCGAGGAGCGCGACGCCCAGCGCCGCGCCGAGCTCGCGGGTGAGGTCGTTGATCGCCGACGCCACACCCTGCTGCTCGCGGGGGAGCGAGGACGTGATCGCCTCGGTCGACGGGGTCATGGCGAGCCCTGCCCCGGCACCCATCGCGGCCAGACCGGGCAGGACGCCGAGGTACCCGCCGTCGGGGGAGACGAGCGCCGCCAGCAGCGCGAGCCCCGTCGTGGCGAGGGCGAGGCCGAGCACCATGGTCGTGCGGGGCCCGACGCGGCGGGCGACGCCCGGCGCGACACCCGAGGCGATCATCATGAGCACGGCCAGCGGCATCATCGCGACGGTGGACAGCAGCCCGCTCCAGCCGAGGACGACCTGGCAGTACGGGTAGAGCACGAGAGCGACACCGCCCTGCACGCCGAAGAGCACGAGCAGCAGCGTCGTGCCGGACGACAGGCCGCGGCTGCGGAAGTGCCTGACGTCGAGCAGCGGCGACGGCGTGCGCAGCTCCCAGCCCACGAAGCCGAGGGTCGCGAGCACGGCCGCGACGAGCGCGGCGACGACGAGGGAGTCGTCCCACCCGCGCGAGGGCGCCTCGTGCAGCGCGAGCGTGAACCCGACGGTCGCCACGACCGCCGTGAGCGCACCGGGCAGGTCGAAGCGTCCCGGCAGGCGCTCCCGGGACTCCGGCACCGCCCGGGCGCCGATCAGCAGCGCCGCGGCGGTCAGCGCAACGGGCAGGGCGAACAGCCACCGCCACGACGCGACGTCGACCAGCAGGGCGGACAGGTACATGCCGAGGATCCCGCCGCCCCCGGCGACCGCCGTCCACGTCCCGATCGCCCGGGACCGCTCGGCGTCGGGGAACGTCGAGGTGATCACCGACAGGGTCACGGGCATGACCATCGCGGCGCCCACCCCGCTGAGCAGCCGGGCGGCGACCATGACCTCCGTGACGGGCGCGACGGCGGCGGCGACGTTCGCGACGCCGAAGACCACGAGACCGGCCGTGAGCACCCGCTTGCGCCCTAGACGGTCGCCGGCGGCGCCACCGGGCAGCAGGAGGGCAGCGAGGGTCAGGGTGTACGTGTTGATGATCCACAGCACCTGCCCCTGGGAGGCCTCGAAGGTCGTGGCCAGCTGCGGCTGGGCCACGTTGAGGCCGGACACCGAGGCGACCACGGCCATCAGGGCGGTGCAGACGGCCCACAGGACGGCGCGTCTGCGCAGGGGGCGTCGATCACCGGTGCGGTGGTGCGGGTGCCCGGCACCGAGGGGGTCGTCATGGTCGAGGTGGTCCTCTCGCGCGGTGACGCAGCCGGAGACCCGGCGGCGTGAGCGGCGGCGCACGCCTCGAGGCAGGGCGACGACGCCCGACCCTCGAACAGCTCCTGCCCCTCGCCCGCTACCACGGCGTCACGCTCGACTCCCTCGTCGACGCCCCACGCACCGCCGACCCCCGCATCGACCTGCGCCCCCTGGCCTGCGCCGACGGATCCGTCATCATCCCGCTCACCCGCCGACCCGGCGGCGTGCAGGCCTACAAGTTCGTCCTCCCCGCCGGCCGCGACGACACCCCGCCCGACCTGCGCTCCCACGAGGGCTACGACTGGGCCTACGTCCCCAACGGCGCCCTCAGGCTCCTCCTCGGCGACCAGGACCTGCGCCTGCGTGCAGGCGAGGCCGTGGAGTTCGACACCCGCACCCCGCACTGGTTCGGCGCGACCAGCGCAGGACCCGTCGAGTACCTCAGCCTCGTCGGCCGGCAGGGGCAGCGCGCCCACGTGCGCACCACCCCCGACCTCTGAGGACCCGCGGGCCGGCGCAAGGCACGCCGCCCCGTCCGCGCACGCCCCCACGCAGCCGCACGACGATCACCAGACCCGGTGGTGCGACCGCTCCGCGAAGCCGTCCATCGCCGCCAGCACCTCCGGGGCCTGCCAGACCCGGTCCCGGGCACCGTGCCCGATCTGGCTCAGCACGCCGTCCTCGACGAGCCGGTCGATCGCCAGCTGCGCGTTCACGGCAGACACCCCCAGCGCGCTCGCGGCCAGGCGCGCGTCCACGACCGGCCGCGTCGTCACCAGGTCCGCCAGCGCCCACGCGGCAGCACCACGGCGCGCACGGATCCGCTCGCCCCACGCCGCCCGCGCGTCGCTCACGTCCGCGATGAGCCGACGCGCGTTCGCCAGCGCCGGGAACACCGCCTGGGCGACCTCGGTGACGATCGGCACCACGTCCCCGTCGCGGTACACCGTCAGAGCCCGGAAGTACCGGTCGGTGTCCGTCAGCAGGCCCGCCGACACCGGGACGATCGCCTCACGGGTCAGCCCCCCGTGGCGCAGCTGCGCGTGCAGCAGGGCACGACCGGTCCGCCCGTTGCCGTCAGGGAAGGGGTGCAGCGACTCGAACTGCGCATGCGTCAGCGCCGCCTGCGCCAGGAGAGGGACGTCGTCCCGACCCATGAACGCCACCAGGTCCTCGATCCCGGCCGGCACCCGCCCGTGCACGGGCGCGACGTAGTCCGCACCGTGCGGGCTGCGCCCGCTGCCGCCGATCCACACCTGCTCCTGCCGCCAGCGTCCCGCCGCCGCCGGCATGTGCCCCACCATCAGCGCGTGGTGCATCGCCAGGATCGCCGCGCCGTCGAGCCGCTCCTCCACCTGCAGCGCCCGCGTCATCGCCGTGACGTTCGCGACGATCTCGTCCGCGTTCGCCCGCCCCCGTCGCCCGAGCTCGGCCAGCGCCACGGCCTCGGGGGAGGACGCCAGGTTCTCGATCTGCGACGAGCTCGCGGCCTCCGTGCGCAGCAGCAGCGCCGCGAACGACGTCGTCGCCGCGTGCGTCTCGCCGTCGAACCGCGCGATCTCCGCCGACGCCTCCGCGACCAGCGCCGCCGTCGCCGACGGCAGCAGCACCTCGGCGTCCGCGATCCCCGGAGCCACCGCCGCCCGGTACGGTCCCGTCCGGGCGCTGCGCCCCGCCCGCGGGCCGTGCACCGCATCGGCCCCCGACACTCGACCCCTTCGGTCGTGAACACCGGCCAGCCGACCCCCTGCGCATCACGGACCGGGGCGCCGCCGGGGGACGCCGAGACCCGCGCGCTCCCCGCCCGCCCGGCGTCCGAGGGGCGCTCATCCATAGGCACGACCCCACGCCAGCATCGGCTAGACAATCAAACATCGGTAAGGGCGCGCGCCGCGCACGGTTCTCACCACCCCGCACCCCACCCGCGGCCCCGTCACCCGCAGTCGCCGACCTCCGCGCTCGCGGGCGGAACGCCCACGACACGTGGGAGGACTACCCTGCGCGCCGTGCCTCGCCTCGCGCCCCACGTCGCCACCGTCCCCGGGTCCGGGATCCGCCGCGTCACCGAGCTGGCCTGGGCCACGCCGGGTGCGATCGTGCTGTCCGTCGGCGAACCCGACCTGCCCACCCCGGCGCACGTGCTCGCCGCCGCCACCGACGCCCTCGCGCGCGACGACACCCGGTACAGCGCCAACGCCGGCATCGCGCCGCTGCGGGAGGCCCTCGGTGCGCGCCTGGCGCAGCGGTTCGGGCTCGACGTGCCGGCCCGCCGCGTCTGGGTGACCGCCGGCGGGTCCCAGGCGCTGCACCTGGCGCTGAGCCTCACCGTGGCGGCGGGTGACGAGGTGCTCGTGCCCGACCCCGGCTACCCGCCGTTCGTCATGGCGACCCACCTCGTGCAGGGCCGGCCCGTGCCGTACGCGCTGCGTGCGGCCGACGGGTTCCTGCCCGACCCCGACCGCATCGAGCGCCTCGTGACGGACCGGACGCGCGTGCTCGTGCTCAACACCCCGTCGAACCCGCTGGGCACCGTGCTCCCGGAGGCGCTGACCGCCGAGCTCGTCGACCTCGCCCGTCGTCACGACCTGTGGGTCCTGGCCGACGAGTGCTACGAGGCGTTCACCTTCGACCGGCCCCACGTCCCCGCCGCACGCTTCGACGAGGAGCGGGTCCTCACGCTGCACACGTTCTCCAAGACGTGGGCCATGACCGGGCTGCGCGTCGGCGCGCTCGTGGTGCCGGACGCGGTGCTCCCGGTGATGGCGTCGGTGCAGGAGGCGATCGTCTCCTGCGTCAACACCCCCGCCCAGCACGGGGCCGTCGCCGCGCTGCTCGGTCCCCAGGACGAGGTCGAGGCGGCGGCGCGCACGTACCGGGCCCACCGCGACCTCGCCGCCGGGCTGCTCGACGCGCACGGCGTGCCGTACCTGCACGCGGACGGCGGGATCTACCTGTGGGCGGACGTGTCCGACCGCACCGGTGGCGACGTCGACGCGTGGGCCCGGCGCCTCGTCGCCGAGCACGGCGTCGCGGTGGCCCCGGGCTCGGCGTTCGGTGCCGAGGGGGAGGGGTGGGTGCGGATCTCCCTGACCGCCACGGCCGACGACCTGCGCACCGGCCTGTCGCGCCTCGCCGGTGCGTGACGCCGGCCGCCGGGGCTCGCTGCGCGGTCGCCGCCCGCGCTGGGTGCGCTGTGCGGTGACGGTCGCCGTGGCTCGGCCGCCCGAGAGAGTGTTGATAACAGAAGCAGGCGCGTGGACCAGGCCATGCCGCTCGGCGGACAGGCCCGCCACTGCGCGTGCGGGGGAGCGGGTCGACGTCCGTGCGGCGTCCGGACGTCGAGGGGAAGCGTGGCACCACCGGCACCTCCGGGGCTGCGCGAGGTGCCGGCGGGGCGGACGCGTGACCGGTCGGGCGGAGAGCCCCGCCCGCGGCTCGTCGCTCTCGCGGATCCTCGAGCGCCTCTTCCGGGACCATCGGTGATAACCGAAACAGGCGCACAAACCAGGCGCCCCAACAGCAAGGCGCAACAGGAGCGAAACCCGGCCACGACGAAGGAGCGTCGCGCGCCGCCCGCCCTGTCCACCGCGGTTCCCAGGAGCGCCCTGCAGGGGAGGCCCGGGCGAGCCTTCCGGCGGTCTGCTGCAGTCCCTACGCTGAGCGCGGGTCGCAGCGTCGCGGCCCGACCACGCAGCGAGGGGACTTGCGATGACCGCAGCCACGAACTCCCGGCCGCACGACGACCACGCACCACGGCACGAGGCGCGCCCGCTGGCCCGCCGGACCTTCCTGGCGATCACCGGTGCGACCGCCGCGGTGGCAGCCGGTGGGAGCGCTGCCGCCGCGGCGGCGCCCGCGCGCCTGCCCGGACCCGTCCTGGCGGGCGGCTCGCACCACGGCGGGGCCCGCTCCGAGCGGGCGGCGCTGGCGTTCCTCCAGGCGGCGACGGACGCGTACCCGACGATCAACACCGGGCCGCGCCTGGCGCAGAGCTACACCGACGAGCTGGGGCTGTTCAGCACCGCGTTCGTCTACGACACGGCGCTGGCGGTGCTCGCGCTGCTCGCCGACGGGCGGCGCTCGACGCTCGCGACCGCGCGCGTGCTCGGCGACGGCCTCGTCTACGCCCAGGAGCACGACCCCGTGCACGACGACGGACGCCTGCGCCAGGGCTACAACGTCGGCCCGTACACGTTCTACGACGGCAACCCGCAGCCGCACGGGTTCGTCCAGCCCGACGGCACCGCGAACATCGGCTGGCAGTTCGGGTTCCTCGGCACGGCGGTCGGTGACATGGCCTGGCCCGGGATCGCCCTGCTCCAGCTCTACAGGCGCACGCGTGATCGTCGCTACAAGGACGCCGCGGTGCGCATCGGGGAGTGGATCACGGCGAACACGTGGTCGACGCAGCCGCTCGGCGGGTTCTCGTTCGGGCGCAACGGCGCCGACGAGCCCGTCCCCAACGGATCCACGGAGCACAACGTGGACTGCGTCGCGTTCTTCTCGATGCTGCGCACGGTGACCCGTGACCGCGCCTGGTCGCGTGCCGAGGCCCACGCCCGGGCCTTCGTGGCGCGGATGTGGGAGCCGGCGTCGGGCTGGTTCTGGACCGGTACCAACGACGGCGTCGAGATCAACCGTGACCCCGTGCCGCTGGACCCGGCGACGTGGTCCTGGTTGGCGATGCGTGACCGCCGGTACTCGCGGGCGCTGGACTGGGCGCGCACGGGCCTCGCGGTGACCGACGTCGCGGGTGCCCCCACGTCGCAGATGCCGGCCGGCGAGCAGGTGTCCGGCGTGACGTTCAGCACCGCGAGCCTGACGTCGACGGCGCAGTACAACGGGATCACCGTCCACCCGCAGGGGGTGTGGCTCGAGGGCACGGGGCAGCTGGCCACGGCCCTGGCGGACCGGGGCGGGCGGCAGGACCGGTTGCGGGCACGTGCCCTGCTCACGCAGGTGCAGCACGCGCAGGACGTCCTGGGCGCGGGGCAGCACCTCGGTGGTGTCGAGGTCGACGGCGGCGTCGTCGCCGCATCGAGCCTGCTGGACTCCGGGTTCGGGTTCGGCTACTTCCAGGTGCAGCACGTGGGGGCGACGTCGTGGTTCGTGTTCGCCTCGACAGCCACCAACCCGATGCGGTGGGGCGGCCTGGACTGAGCACGGGGTGAGCGTGGTGGGCGCGGCCGTCACCGGGCCGCGCCCACCGATGTGTCAGCCGCCGTACGCGCGCGCTAGCGCCTCGCCGACGGCGCGGATCCCGCCCGGGGTGGAGCGGCCGTACCGGTCGTGCAGGACCTCCGTCGTGTGGCCGAGCCAGGCGGCGACGTCGACCGCCGGCACGCCGGCGGCGAGGAGGGTGTCGGCCGCGGTGTGGCGGGTCGCGTGCAGGTGGATGACGGGGACGTCGGCCTCGCGGCAGAGCGCGGCGAACCGGTCGGAGTACCACTCGGGGCGCGGGGCGCGGCCCCGCTCGTCGACCACCACGTAGCCGGCGCTGCGGTAGCCGGTGCCGCGGGCCAGGCGCTCGGCCGCCTGCCGGGTGCGCAGCGTCCGCAGCGCGGGCACGACCCCGGGGATGAGGCCCACCGGGATCACGCGTCGGGACTGCTCGGACTTGGGCTCGTCGACGGCGTCCGTGGTGGCCGTGACCGAGACGCGGCCGCGCTCGACCCGGACGGTCCCGGCGTCGAGGTCGACGTCCTCCCAGCGCAGACCCAGCACCTCCGACCGCCGCAGGCCGGCGAGGCTGAGCAACCACGCCGCGGCGAGCCGGTCGGGCAGCACGTGGGCGCGGAACGCAGCGGCCTGGGCGGCGTCCCACCGGGCGGCGTCGCGGCGCACCTGCCGGGGACGCTTGACCATGCGCGCGACGTTGCGCGCCACGAGCTCCTCACGCATCGCCAGGTCGAGCACCTGCGACACCGCGCCCAGCGTCGCCGCGACGGAGCGGGGGGACAGGGGCCGCCCGCCGCGGCCGCCCTCACGGCGCATCCACTCGGCGAGGGCGTCGAGGTCGGCGACCGTGAGCTCCTGGACGCGTCGTTCGCCGAGCCGGCGGCGCGCGGGCACGAGCGCGTAGCGGTAGCCCTGGACGGTGATCTCGCGGACGTCGCGCCGACCGTCGAGCCAGCGCTGGCAGAGCGCGTCGAGGGTGTCGGCGCTCCGGGCGAGGTAGGCACCGCGGGCGACGTCCGTGCGGGTGGCGGCCACCCACGAGCGGGCCTCGCGGCGGGTGGCGAACACGCGGGTGACCTGCCGTCGTCGTCCGGTGCCGGCATGCACCCCCGCGTCGACGGTCGCGCGGTACCGGGTGGCCCCGGAGCTGGTCGTGTACTCGCGCACGGGCAGGTCTGACCGGGGCAACGTTTCGTCCTCCTGGGGTGCCACCGGCGGGTCCCGGCAGACCCCATTCTCGCACCCCGGTTGAGAGCGTGACAAGTGGAAACATGTGGCTGAACTGCACGGATGGTCCACATGTCACTCACTGTGTCACGAACCGCTGCGTCAGCCGCTCCTAGCGCATCCTTTCCGTGCTCGCCCGCGATACGGTAACGGAATGACGGAACGGAACGACAAGGCCCACGCGGACGACACCCCCGACGAGGGCGCACGCACGTGCCGGTACCCCGGGTGCGAGCGCCCCGTGGCGGCAGGGGACGGCCGGGGCCGCCCGCCCGCCTACTGCGACGACCCGGGGCACACCCGCGCGTCGGCGTTCCGTGCGCGCCGCGAGGTCGTCGAGCGCCGCGACGAGCCGACGGACGTCACCGACGCCGCGCCCGTCTCGTCCGCACGCGTCCGGGCCGGCACGCTCGTCGAGCGCGTCGAGGCGGCCGTGGGCGAGCTCTCCACGCTCACCGCCGCGGTGGTGGCCGACCTGCGCACGCTCGGTGACGTCGAGGCCGTCGAGGTCGAGATGGCCAGCGTCACCGCCTCCGCGGAACGACGGGCTGCGGAGGCCCGGGCCAACGCCGCCGAGGCCGACACCCGGCGCCGACGGGCCGAGGCCGCTGCGGCCGAGGCCGAGCGCCTGCGCGAGGAGGCCGAGGCCGCCGCCGACGAGTCGATCGCCGAGGCCTCGGCCGCCCGTGCGCTGGCCGCCGAGGCCACCCGCCAGCTCGAGGAGGCCCGCGAGCGCGAGGTGCTGGTGGGGCGGGAGCGGGACGGGGCGTTCGCGCAGGTGCGGGATCTGGCGGGGCGGCTGGAGGAGGAGGCGGCGCAGCTGGTGCGGGTGGAGACGGATCTGGACCGGGCGCTGGAGCGGGTGCGGGTGCTGGAGGGGGCGGTGGCGTCGGCTGAGGGGTCGGTGGCTGCGTTGCGGGAGGAGCTGCGCGAGGAGGTGGGGCGTCGGGAGCGGGCGGAGGCGTCGGTGGTCGCGGGGGAGCGGGTGGTGGAGGTGCTGCGGGGGGAGGTGCAGGAGGTGCGGCTGGCGCTGGTGCGTGCGGAGGCGCTGGTGGCGGAGGGGGTGGCGCGTCGGGAGGAGCTGGGGGCGTTGGTGGTCGCGCGGGAGGAGCGGGTGGCGGTGCTGGAGCGTGAGGGGGAGGTGGTGCGGTCGCGGGTGGCGGTGCTGGAGGCGCGGCTGGAGGAGCAGCGGGTGGCGGCGGAGGTGGCGGTGGCGGCTGCGGAGCGGTCGACGGTGGAGCGGTTGGCGGAGCTGCGGGGGGTGTACGAGGCGCAGCTGGGTGCGTTGCGGGTGTCGGGTGGGGGCGACGCGCCGTGATGGGTGTCGTGACCAGCGCATACGTATCGTGTGACACGGGTCACCGGGCCGGGTGGTGGGGTGTGCTCCTAGAGTCGTGGGCATGAGTGCAGACGGACTTGCCCGTGCCCAGCTCAAGATGCGCGACGCCGGCGTGCCTGCCACGGCGGTGGACGTGTTCACCCGCTTCTACGGGCTCCTGGAGTCCGGGCGGACCGGGATGATCCCGGAGCAGGAGGTCGATCCGCTGGTCGACGTGCCGTACCTGGGGGACCTGGAGGTCGATGCGGCCGCGGGTGCGCAGGCGTTGGCGGTGACAGCGGTGGTCAAGCTCAACGGGGGTCTGGGGACCTCGATGGGGATGGATCGTGCGAAGTCGTTGCTGCCGGTGCGGGGGGAGCGGACGTTCCTGGACCTGATCGCGGCGCAGGTGCTGGCGGCGCGGGAGGCCACGGGTGCGCGGCTGCCGCTGGTGCTGATGAACTCGTTCCGGACGCGGGAGGACTCGTTGGCGGCGCTGGCGGCGTACCCCGAGCTGGCGGTGGAGGGTGTGCCGCTGGACTTCGTGCAGAACCGGGAGCCGAAGCTGCGGGTGGAGGACCTGAGCCCCGTGGAGTGGGCGGCGGACCCGTCGTTGGAGTGGTGCCCGCCGGGCCACGGGGACCTGTACACGGCCCTGGTCGCGTCGGGGGCGTTGGAGGCGCTGCTGGCGGCGGGGTTCCGGTATGCGGCGGTGTCGAACTCGGACAACCTGGGGGCGACGCCGGACGCGCGGATCGCGGGGTGGTTCGCGGCGTCGGGTGCGCCGTTCGCGGCGGAGGTGGCGCGGCGGACGCCGGCGGACCGCAAGGGTGGTCATCTGGTGGTGCGGCGTGCTGACGGGCGTCTGGTGCTGCGGGAGTCGGCGCAGACGCCGGCGGAGGACGCGGGTGCGGCGGGGGACATCGGGCGGCACAGGTTCTTCAACACGAACAACCTGTGGCTGGACCTGCGGGCGTTGGCGGCGGAGCTGGAGCGGACGGGTGGGGTGCTGGACCTGCCGCTGATCCGGAACGAGAAGACCGTGGACCCGACGGACAAGACGTCGCCGCGGGTGGTGCAGATCGAGTCGGCGATGGGTGCGGCGATCGAGGTGTTCGACGGTGCTGCGGTGCTGGAGGTGGACCGGTCGCGGTTCTTGCCGGTGAAGACGACGAACGACCTGCTGGTGCTGCGGTCGGACGTGTACGAGACGGATGCGGAGCACCGGCTGGTGGCTCGGGTGGGTGCGCCGTTGGTGGATCTGGACCCGGAGTTCTACGCGACGGTCGCGGCGTTCGACGCGCGGTTGGGGCAGGTGCCGTCGTTGGTGGAGGCGTCGTCGTTGCGCGTGCGGGGGGACTGGTCGTTCGGCGCGGGCGTCCGGGTGGTCGGCGACGGTGTGCTGGCTGCCGAGGGGGCCCCGGGGCAGGTGCCGGCGGGTGCGACGGTCGGGCCCGCCGGTGTCGGAGGGGCCGACGCGGTCTGAGTGGTCTGGCGGGTGATGTGCGGTGGGGCGGTTCCGGTGGTCCGGGGCCGCCCCACCGGCGTCACTAGGGCGTTCGAGGGAGCCTAATAACAGAAACTAGGCGCATCCGCTCGCACCGAGGTCGAGAAGGAGAGCACTGGGGCGCTCCGCGCGACCCGGAGAAACGACGAACACGGCCGCGCCGAGAACCCTGACCGGTCACGCGTGCGGGTGCGCTCTGGTAGACATCCGCACGTGCACCCCAGCAGGCCGGCCGACGTGGTCGTCGAGCAGTTCCTCTCGTCGCTCGACGCGGCGGCCTCGACCGTGCGCCAGCGTCGGTGGGCGGCCGCGGACCTCCTCGCCTACACCCGCGGCCGCAGCCTGCACCGTCCCACGCTGGTCGAGGCGCTCGCACCGCAGAACGTGGCCGACTGGCTCGCCCACCACGACGAGCAGGGCACGTCCCTGCCCGGGCGTCGCGCGCGTGCCGCCACGGCCCGCGCGCTCGAGGCCTACGCCCGGGAGCGCGCGCTGCTGCCGGCGGACGCGGGGGAGCAACGGGTGCCGCTGCCGGCGCCCGTGCCGGTGGAGGTGCACGTGCGGCGGGCGCGGCGGCTGCTGGCGGTGACGACGGGCTCAGCGCCGTACGCGGTGCACCACCAGATCTGGTCGCGGTTCACCGCCCACGTCCACGTGCTCGCGGCCACAGGTGCGACAGACGCGCAGCTGACGGGGGTGCGGGTCAAGGACCTGGACCTGGCGGCCGGCGTGGTCCGCGTCGCGGGCGTGCGCCACGAGCTGCCGGACGTGTCGCGGCACGTGGTCGAGCGGTGGCTGGAGGTGCGCACGCAGGTGGTGCGGACCCTCGAGGGCAGCGACCCGTTGGCGTGCTGGTTGCGGGTGCACCCGGGGCACGACCGCCGCACGGGCGCGCTGGCGCCAGCGGGGCTGCCGATCAGCGCGCGCGGCCTGCGGCACTCGTTCACGACCGTGGTCGGGGTCCTGGGTGCGACCGTGCCGGGCGTGGGAGGCGTGCAGTCCCGCGACGTGCGAGCCCTGGGCCGCGACCCGGACGGCGCCCTTCGGCCCTCGCCGACGACGTCGCTCCCGACCGATGCCGGTGGCGAGCCACCTGGACCGTCGTGACGGTCCGACCGGGTGCATCGGTGACGTGGTGCCTGCACGTCTCGTCGAGCTCGATCGATGCCGCCGAGAAGGTCACCAGGCGCGTCGTCGCAGCCACCCGTGCTGACCTCGTGCCGGTGTCGTGCGAGCGGTGCTGGAAGGACCCGACCTGCCACGTCGTCGTCCTGTGCACGGACATCGGTGCCGTCACTGCTCCCGAGGGTGTGGTGCGCACGCTCGAGCTGGCCGGGCGCCTGCGGGCCGACTGGTCGTTGACCGTGCCGCGGGTGGAGGCCGACGGGGCGTGGGAGGTCGAGGTGCTGGCGTCTGCTGGTCCCGGTGGGCGCGGGTTCCGGATTCCCGGCGTGCGGTGGGCCTCGCTACGCGGGGAAGGCCCCGGAACCGGTGCCACCGCCGAGGCTGAGGACGACTGACACGCCGCTCGCCGTTGTCAGCACCTCGACGGAGCGCCCGCACCTGAGGTCAGACGCCGCCGGTGTGGACGGTGCCGACCACGGTCGAGGCGACCTCGACGAAGCGCAGCAGGACGGCGTCGGCGTCCAGGCCGAGCGACGTGAGGACACCGACCGCGATGGCGACGCCCACCCCGTAGGTGGCGTAGAGGCCGACAGGGACGACCATGATCCACTCGCGGGTCGACCCGGCGTTGCCCAGGACGGGCAGCGCGAAGTTCCCGCCGGAGCGCCACACGAGCTTCAGGACGGGACGCCGCGACCACCAGCGCGGCGGGCGCGGCTCCCAGGGCCACAGCAGCGGGACCCCGCCGGTGGTGAGCATGTCGCCGACGACGTGGACGGCGGCACCCAGGCCGACGGCGACTGGCAGCCACGTCCACTCCGTCGGGGCGGTGATCGTGATGAAGCCCGCGAGCGCGACGGCGAGGGTCCAGGCGCCGAGGCGGCTGTCGCCGGACAGGCCGAGGGCGCGGGCGGCGAAGGCGACGAGGAGCACGGAGATCAGGCCGGCGCCGATGGCGAGGTCGCCGAACCAGGGGGTGTCGAGGGTGACCTGCCCGGCGGCCCAGGCGAGGACGGTGAAGGCGGCGATGCCGAGGATCGAGTGGGTGCCGTTGCGGTGGCCGCCGGCGAGGACGCCGATGGCGTCGCAGACGACCTCGGAGACCGGGGGCAGGGAGTGGGCGATGGTGGCGTCGTGGTGGTCGGCGTCGGGCGCGAGGGCGGCGCCGGCGCAGACGAGGGCGCCGGCGACGACGCCGAGCGGGGAGACGGGGTACCAGCCGAGGGTGTAGGGCGCGGTGGAGGCGACGGCGACCCAGGCTGCGGCGCCGCTGGCGGCGTGGTGCGCGCCCATCACGGTGCGCCCACCTCGCAGGTGCAGGTGGTGGGGGCGTGCGGGGACGCGGGTCGGGCGTGGGCGCGGCGCGCGCGGCGCACGGGGGCCTCCGGTGCAGGTCAGCGGGCTGGTCGGCGCCTACCTCAGCGGTCGGGGGCGGGTGCGTCAAATGACCGGTGTGTCCTGCACGGGGCGTGTCGGGGGCGGGTGGCTGGTGGTCAGCGCAGGAGGGGCTCGTCGGGGACGTGGTCGTCGGGGGCGCCGTGGACGACGAGGACGGTGCAGGGGGCGTGGCGGACGGCCTCGTGGCTGACGGAGCCGAGGAGCATGCCGGGGAACGCGCCCAGGCCGCGGGACCCGACGACGAGGAGCTGGGCGTCGGCGGCGAGCTGGACGAGGGCGTGGGCGGGGTCGTCGTCGACGACGTGGAGGTCGGTGCGCAGGTCGGGGTGGTGGGCGACGAGGTCGTCGACGAGGGCGCGGGCGGCGACGCGGGTGGGGTCGTCCTCGGACGCGGGCGGCAGGTAGGCCAGGCCGTAGGGGGCCTGGACGGTGGGGCGGGCGTGGACGACGCGCAGGACGGCGTCGCGGGCGACCGCGGCTGCGGCCGCGGTGGTCGCGGCGTGGCGGGCGGCGCGGGAGCCGTCGACGCCGACGACCACGGGTGCGGGGTGCCCGTCGGGGGTGCGGGTGGTGGTGGGTCGGACGACGGCGACGGGGCAGCGGGCGTGGGCGGCGACGTGCGCGGCGACGCGTCCGGTGCGGTGGGGGCGGTGGCCGGCGCCGACGACGAGGAGGCGGGCGTCGGCGGACAGGTCGCGCAGCACGGCGGCGGGGTTGCCGTGGGGGCTGTGGGCGGTGATCGTCAGGTCGGGGTGGCGGGCCTGCTCGCGGGTGAGGACGTCGGCGAGGTGGGCGCGTGTGTCGGTGTCGACGACGACGTCGGGCAGGGTGAGGGTCCACGCCCACAGGGTCGCGTCGCGCGGCTCGGGGACGACCTCGACGAGGTCGACGGCTGCGCCGAGGCGGGTGGCCTCGGACAGGGCCCACGCCAGGACGTGCTCGCTGCCGGGCTCGCGGGTGAGCGCGACGACCACGGGACCGTCGGTACGCACGGTGACCACCTCCACGGCGGACGCTCGCCGGTGGGCGTCCTCGTCTCCACGGTGCGCCGGGTCCGGGCCCCTGGCAAGGGACGGAGGTCCGTCCGGTGCGGACCTCACGTCCTGGCCTGCCGGGACGTCGGGAGGAGGGTGGGGGCGTGGTGCCGGTGCCGCCGTCCCGGCGCGGCCCGGTGTGCGTCGGGCCGGGTCGGCATGCTGGTGCCAAGGGCCGTGGCGCGGATCGGGACGGGTGGGAGGTGGTGCAGGGGTGCGGGAGCCGTTCGAGGGCGTGGTGCGCGCGCACGGGCGCACGGTGCTGGCCGTGTGCCGGGCGCTGCTGCGTGACGACGGGGCGCAGGACGCGTGGTCCGAGACGTTCCTGTCGGCGCTGGTCGCGTGGCCCGCGCTGCCCGAGGACGCGAACGTCGAGGCGTGGCTGGTGACGATCGCGCGCCGCAAGGCCCTCGACGAGCTGCGCCGCCGCGGCCGGCACGCCGTCCCGACGGACCTGGACGACGGTGACGTGCACGTCGCGGCGCGCGGGCACGCGTCCGGGTCGGTCGAGGTGCCGGGGGACCGCGACCTGGACCTGTGGGCGGCCCTGACGGGTCTGTCGGACCGGCAGCGTCAGGTGGTGGTGCTGCACCACGTCGGCGGGATGCCCTACGCGGACGTGGCGCAGGTCGTGGGCGGGTCCGCCGTGGCCGCGCGCCGGGCCGGGGCGGACGGCGTCGCCGCGCTGCGCCGGGTGCTCGGTACGCACGGCCGTGCGGTGCCGTCCGGCATGCCGAGGACGCACGACGAGCGCACGGAGGTGGACGGTGCCTGAGCAGGAGCGGGACGACGCGCGCGAGCTGCAGGGTCTGCACGAGACGCTGGTCGAGCGGGCCGCGGCGCGGGGGCTGCTCGACGTGACCTACCGGGTGGTGGACTCCCCGGTCGGGGCGCTGCTCGTGGTCGGCGGGGAGCGCGGGGTGCTGCGCGTCGCGTTCGAGGTCCAGGACCACGAGGCCGTCCTGGACGACGTCGCGCGCCGCGTGAGCCCCCGGATCCTGCAGGGCGGGGCCCGCCTCGACCCGGTGCTGCGCGAGCTGGACGAGTACTTCGCCGGCGCCCGGCACCGGTTCGACGTCCCGGTGGACCTGCGACTGGCCACGGGGTTCCGCCGGGACGTCGTCGCCGCGCTGCCCGACGTCCCCTACGGGCGCACCGCGACGTACGCGCAGGTCGCCGCCGCGACCGGCCGGCCCCGGGCCGTGCGGGCGGTCGGGACCGCGTGCGCCCGCAACCCGGTACCGCTGCTGCTGCCCTGCCACCGCGTCGTGCGCTCCGACGGCACCCCCGGGCAGTACGCCGGCGGGGCGCCCGCCAAGCGTGTCCTGCTCGACCTGGAGGCGCCGCGGGGCTGACCCGCGCCACGGTGCATGACGACCGTGGCGCGGGCACCCGCCGTCGTGCTCAGCGCGTCCCGGGTCCGTCCGTCGACCCCGCGCCAGGCCCGGGGCCCGACGCCCCGCCCGCGGGCAGGGGCCAGTCCACCAGGCGCGGGATCCCCGCGGGTGCCACGGCCGCGAGCGCGAGGAACCGTGCCTCGGCGCGGTGCAGGCGGATGTGCTCGTCGAGGGACCACCCAGGTCCGTTGGTCAGGGTCATGCCGCAGGCGCAGGCGATCGTGACGTCGCCGTCGGCGGTGGTGCGGACCTGGCCGACGGTGGTGTGCTCGGTGAACGCCCGGACCTTGGCGTGGCGCATGGGCGCGCTGACGGGGACCGGCAGGTCGTCCCCGCCCCCGGGGGCACCGTCGGCGGGCGGGGCGGTCGCGGGCGTGGTGCCGGCGGGCCGGTCGGACGGTGCGCTGACGGGGGCGGGTGCGGTCACGGGGGTCAGTGTCCGCCGGTGGGGGCGTGGTCGTCGAGGCGGTCCTGCGCGACGAGGCGGTCGAGGTCGGCGTCCCAGGACGCCCCGAGGCTGGGCATCATCTCGTGCAGCACGGGCCGCCAGGCCTGCGCGCGGTCGGGGAAGCACCGCTCGAGCAGGTCGAGCATGGTCGCGGCGGCGGTCGACGCGCCGGGGGAGGCGCCGAGCAGGCCGGCGATGGTGCCGTCGGCGGACGTGACGAGCTCGGTGCCGAACTCCAGGACGCCGCCGCCGGGCCCGCGCTTGATGACCTGGACGCGCTGCCCGGCGGTGACGAGCTCCCAGTGCCGCAGGTCCGCGGTGGGCATGTACGCCCGCAGGGCCCGCAGGCGGGCGGTGCTGGTGGCGGTGACCTCGCGGACCAGGTACGTGAGCAGGTCGAGGTTGCGCAGCCCGACGGCGAGCATCGGCACGAGGTTGCCGGGGCGGATCGACCGCAGCAGGTCGGTCCAGGAGCCGGCCTTGAGGAACTTCATGCTCCAGCCTGCGTAGGGGCCGAACATGATCGCGTCGCCGCCGTCGACGGTGCGGGAGTCCAGGTGCGGCACGGACATCGGCGGGGCGCCGATCGCGGCCTTGCCGTAGACCTTGGCGCGGTGGGCGCGCACGAGGTCGGGGTCCGTGGTGCGCAGGAACTGCCCGGAGATCGGGAAGCCGGCGTAGCCGCGGATCTCCTTGATCCGCGAGCGCTGCAGCAGGTGCAGGGCGCCGCCGCCGGCACCGACGAACACGAAGCGGGCGGTGACGGTGCGTCGGCCGGTGCCGTTCCAGCGGCGGTCGCGCACGGTGACGCGCCAGCGGCCGTCGCGGGTGCGACGCAGGCGGGTGACCTCCGACGAGGTGTGGACGGCGACGCCGCGGGCGGTGGCGTCGGCGAGCATGGCGCGGGTGAGGGCGCCGAAGTCGACGTCGGTGCCGGTGGTGGCGCGGGTCGCGGCGACGGGCTCGTCGTCGTCGCGGCCGGCCATGAGCAGCGGTGCCCACTCGGCGATGGTCGCGGGGTCGGTGGTGAGCTCGAGGTCCGCGAACAGGGGGTGGGCGGCGAGGGCGGCGTGCCGGGCCTGCAGGTAGGCGACGTCGGCGGCGCCGCGGACGAACGTCATGTGGGGGGTGGGGGTGCAGAACTGCCCGGCGCCGGGCAGGCGCCCGTGGGTGGCGAGGTGGTCCCAGAGCTCGCGGGAGATCTCGAACTGCTCGTTGATGGCGACGGCCTTGGTGATGTCGACGGTGCCGTCGGGGCGTTGCGGGGTGTAGTTCAGCTCGCACAGCGCGGCGTGGCCGGTGCCGGCGTTGTTCCAGGGGTTGGAGCTCTCGAGGGCGGGGGCGTCGAGTCGTTCGTGGACCTCGATGGTCCAGCCCGGCTCGAGGGTGGTGAGGAGTGAGGCGAGGGTCGCGCTCATCACCCCGCCCCCGACGAGGAGGATGTCGACGTCTGCGGCGCTGCGGTCGGTCGTCCGTGGTTCCACGCGTCGCGATGTTATGTCGACGTCAAGAGATCTTCGTCCCCCCCCGGGTGTGATCTTCGTCTCCCCGTCGCTGACCAGCGGGTTCGCCCCGGGACGGACGACGCCCGGCCGGTCCGTGAGACCGTCCGGGCGTCGTCCGGGCAGGCGGCCCGCGCCGGGAGTCAGCGTCGCGGGCCGCACCGCCGCGTCAGCCGGTCGTGCACGTCGACCCGTTCAGCGTGAACGCCGTCGGGTTGACGTTCGTGCCCGTGTGCGACCCGTTGAAGCCGATGTCGACGCTCGCCCCGGGGGCCAGGGCGCCGTTCCACGCCGCGTTGGTCGCCGTCACCTGGGTGCCGGACTGCGACCACTGCGCCGACCAGCCCTGGGTGACCTGCTGGCCGCTGCCGAACGCGAACCGCAGGGTCCAGCCCTGCAGCGTCGCCGCCGACGTGTTCGTGATCCGCACGCCACCGGTGAACCCGGTGCTCCAGCTGTTCGCCGTGTAGGTCACCCGGCACGCACCGGCCGCGGTGGGCGTCGGGGTCGGGCTCGGCGTCACGGTGGGGGTCACCGTCGGCGTCGGGCTCACGGTCGGCGTGGGTGTCACCGTGGGTGTCACCGTGGGGGTCGCCGTGGGCGTCGGCGTCGGTGTGACCGTCGGGGTCGGCGTCGGTGTCGGTGTGACCGTCGGGACGGACCCGCCGTCCTCGCCCACGACCACGCCGCGACCGTTCGTGCCAACGTACACCCGCCCGAAGACGTCCGGGTCGCCCGTGATGACGGACCCCGTCCACGCGTACTGGTGCTCGTCGTCGTTGATCCGGACCCACGTGGCGCCGCCGTCGACCGACCGGAAGAAGCCCCGCACGCCCTGGTACTGCGACGTGGAGTAGATCGCCGGGTACGACGCCCCCGGAGCCGCCTTGCCGAACCCCACGGCGCCGCCGTCGGTGAACCCGGGGACCACGGTGAACGTGACGCCCCCGTCGGTCGAGCGGTACATGCCGTCCGCACCGGCCAGCCACACGTGACCGGCCTTGCCGGGCACCGCCCCGAACCGGACGTTGCCCTCGGCGGGCAGCACCGTCGTCGCCGACGCGGTGAACGACGCCCCGCCGTCCGTGGAGCGGTAGAACGTCCCGGCCGCGTACGCGTAGAAGACCTTCGGGTCCACCCGGTCGGCCTCGACCCGGGCACCGGCCGGGACACCCGTCGACGCCGTCCACGACGAGCCGAGCGTCGTCGAGCGGTGCACGCCCGTGCCGGCCGGGCTCCACACGATCGTCGACCCGTCCGCGGCCATCGCGACGGTGCCGCCGCCGGTGACGCCGGACGGCTGCTGCCCGGCCCACCAGCTCGACCCCGACGACGTCGACACCCCGATGTGGGACTCCACGGTGCCGTCGACGGCCTGCCCGACCCGCACCATCGTCGCGGGCTTCGCCTCGGCGAAGTCCACCCCCGTGACCGACCCGTGGTACGGCTGGGTGAACATCTGCGACGGGACCGTCGAGATGTCCGTGTGCACGAACCCGCCGATGTCCCCCAGCCCCGAGACCAGCTCCACGGCCCCGGGCGGAGCGGCCAGGTCCAGCACCGCGGTCTCCTCGATGCCCTGCGCACGGACCTCGATGTCGACGGTGCCCCCGGTGTCCCACGCGGTCAGGTCGTCGGTCCCGTAGACGGTGGCTCCCGTGCCGTAGAGCGCGCCGTCCGAGTCGAAGGGGTCGATCTCGAACGACTCGACCATCCACCCCAGCTTCACCAGCGGCTCGGCCGGCGGCGCCGACGTCTTGCCGAACGTCAGCCACGGCGCGCCGGAGTAGTCCAGGTCGTAGCGCAGGTCCCTGTTCGGGTAGCCCGCCCAGTCCCAGATCCGCGACCACGTGGCCCCCCGGTCCGTGGACCGGAAGATCTGCACGTCCGGCCACCACGACATCTGCGTCGTCACCATGATCGTGTCCGGGTCCTGCCGGTCGACCGTCAGGCCCGAGTACCCGAAGTACGCGTCCGCGCTCGACGACGGCACGGGGGAGACCGACGTCCACGTCCCCGTCGCGGTGTCCAGGCGCCACACGTCGCCCTTCCCGCCGTCGTACGGGCCGCCGGTGTCGCTCGTCGCGACGTACAGCTGCCCGCCGACCTCGTCGAGCACACCCTTGTGCGGCACGAAGCCCGTCGGCTGCCCCGGGACGGCCTGCCACGTCGCCCCCGCGTCGGTGGACCGGTAGATGCTCTCCTCCTTGTCGGCCACCCCCACGTAGATCTCCCGCGTCGGGGAGCCCGCGGTGCCGCTCGTGGGGTCGAACGTCACCCACACCACGCCCTGCGGCACCGTCAGGTACTCGTTGCTCGACGTCGGGTCCGCCACGTAGTCCCCGGGGTTCGGGAAGCTCGTGACCTGCGCCCACGTCACACCCCGGTCCGTCGAGCGCCACAGGCCGTTGCCGTCCTCCGCACCCAGGTACAGCACCCGGTTGTCGTTCGGGTCGACCTGCAGGCGCTCACCCATCCCGCGGCCGGGCATGTTCCCGCCGACCTTGAACGGCAGCATCGTCCGCTGCCACGTCTCGCCCCGGTCGTCCGAGCGCAGGACCGCACCGTTCTGCGGGTCCCACGAGTTCGTGTACGTGCCCACCGCGGCGTACACCCGGTCCGGGTCGACCGGGTCGGGTGCGATCGACAGCACCCCCGAGTGGCTCCAGTCGTCCCACCCCACGTGGTCCAGCAGCGGCACCCACCGGCGCGTGGCCGGGTCCATCCGGTACGCACCGCCGATGTCCGTGCGGGCGTACACCAGGCCCTGCTCGGCCCGGCTGTACACGATCCCCGGGACGAAGCCGCCGCCGACGATCTCGACGTTGCCCCAGTCGTACGCCGACGCCGCAGCGGCCGGTGCCGCGTCGGCCACACCGGCCGCCACGCCACCGGCGACCAGCGCGGCCGCGACACCGGCCGCCGCCCACGGGCCCAGAAGAGGAGGGACGCGCATCGTTGCACTCCTTCACCACGCGGCCCGAGCCCCCGGGGCCGTCCCGGGAGGAGCGGGGAGCCCGCGAGCGCGGCCCCGCCACCGCGGCCGTCACGCTATCGATGCGCTTCGACGACCGGGCAGGGACCGAAGCGTTTAGCCGTGCCTGAGTGGCCGCGCCCGGCACCCGCCGCGACCGGGCCCGGCGCCGGCACCGGACCGCCACGACGTCGTCACCGTCCCGGCACCGTGAGCAGGTGCGGACCACCGTCCGAGCGCGGTACAAACGGGTCATGAGCAGGCACCGCGACACCGACCTCACGTCCGACCCCTCGGCCGAGCACCTCGCCGACGCACCCCTGCTCGAGGCAGAGCTGCACGCCGCCGACGCCCGCTCCGGCGGCGATCCGGCCCGCGCGCCCCGGTCCCTGCGGGCGGCCGAGCTCGTGCCCGACGACGAGGCGATCGCCTCCAGCGAGGACTGGGACGACCCGCAGCGTCTGTGACGCGACCGCACCGGTGGTGCTCCCGGGGTTCCGGGGGCACCACCGGTGCGGTCGATCAGGCCTGGGCGGTGAGCAGGCCGTGCGTGCGCGCCGCGCGCAGCAGCTCGACGCCGTCGGCGCCCTCGAGGACGGGCACGCCGCCGCGTGCCGTGTCGTCCTCGGCCTCGCCGGTCCCGGCGGGCCGGGCCGGCGCACCGTGGGACAGCACGTGCTCGCCCGGTGTCAGGCGGCGCACGAGGACGGCGCGCACGTGCTCGGGGTGGTGCTCGACGGCGCCGGCGTAGATCACCGGGTCGTGCTGCCCGTCGTCGCCGACGAGCGTCCACCGCACCTGCGGCAGGTCGGTGAACAGCCGCCGCAGCTGCGTGACCTTGTGCGTCGGGCCGGACCGGAACCAGCCGGTGTTCGTCGGCCCCCAGTCCGTCAGCAGCAGCGGACCCACCGGCAGGTCGTGGCGGCGCAGGAACCGGGCGATCGCCGGTGCGGCGTTCCACGCCCCCGTCGACAGGTACACGACCGGGCGGGCGGGGTCGTCGCCGCCCAGCGCCCGGTACAGGCCCGCCATGCCGGGCACGGGTTCGCGGGCGTTCTCGTGGCGGACGAACACGTTCCACGCCGCGACGAGGGGCCGGGGCAGGCGGGTGACCATGACGGTGTCGTCGATGTCCGAGACGATCCCGTCCACCGGGTCCGGGCCGACGACCAGCACGGGTGCGGTCGCGCGGGCGCCGTCGATCGACGTGAGGGTGATCTCGTGCCACCCCGGGGGCAGGTCCGCCTCGACGAGCGCGTCGAGGTACCCGCCCCGGTCGGTCGTCAGGGTGTGCACGCGCCCGCCGACGTGCGCGAGGACCTGCGCGCCGGCGACTGACGCGGTGAAGAACGAGCGGAAGCCCCGCACGGCGGGCTGCTCGTGCGACGTGTCGTCCTGGCCCGGCAGGTCGTCCTGCCCGACGGTCGGTGCCGCCAGGAGCGTGCGGGCTAGGACCCGCACGCGTCCGCCGGTGCCATACCCGGTGTAGCCGACGATCCGCAAGGTCCAGCCGCGCCGGCGCAGCAGCGCCGCCAGGGCCGTGTCGAACCGGTCCTCGAGGCGGGCGGCCACGTGCAGGCGGGGCGGGGGGACGTCCAGGCGGGGCTGGACGCGCCCGGTGCGCAGCCCGGCCCCGTCGGACGTGCCGACGGGGCCGGGCCGGGAGGACGTGCTCACGCGTCGGCGCGGTCCGCCGCCGCCGCGGCGTCCCGCTCGGTGCTCGCGCCGGCGGTCGACAGCTCGCCGCCCGCGGACTCCAGGTGCGCGCGCACGAACCAGTGGAACAGCTCCAGGTCGTGCAGGTGCCCGATGAGCAGGTCGTTCGTCACGTCGTCGAGGGCCTCCGCGGCCTCGGCGGCCTTGCGGTGGTCGGTGATGACGCCGATGTACACCTCGTCGAGGGCGCCCAGGTGCGCCGTCGTCGACGCGCGGCCGATCGAGTAGTCGTTCCAGGTGCGGGCCTTGACCAGGGCGCCCGGGGTGCCCTGGGGTGCGACGCCGAGGGTCGCGATGCGCTCGGCGATCGCGTCGACCATGGCCCGCACGGCGTCGACCTGCGGGTCGATCATCTCGTGCACGGCGATGAAGTGGGGGCCGACGACGTTCCAGTGGATGTGCTTGAGCGTCAGGGCGAGGTCGTTGAGGGCGTGCAGGCGGCCCTGCAGGATCGCCGCGAGCTCGGCGCCGTCCTCAGGGGTCAGCGAGGGGACCGTGTAACGGGGCAGGTCGCGCGCCATGGGGTGAGTCTCCTTCGGGCCCAGGGGGCCGTCGTGGGTGGGACGTGACCACGCTGCCAAAGGTCGCCGGTGCCCGCCATCGGAGCCGCCGTCCCCAGGACGTCAGGCGTCGAACGGGTCGCCCTCGGCGGCGAGCCGGGCGACCGCCTGCGCCGCGTCCAGCTGGGCCAGGTCCGGGCCGATCTCGTCCCACCGGCGGGGCGCGGCGACGGTCGGGCGGTCGCGGCCGCGCAGCGACCACGGCGTGATCGTGGTCTTCGCGGGGTGGTTCTGCGACCAGTCCAGCAGGACCCTGCCGCCGCGCACGTCCTTGCGCATGACGGCCACCACGAGGCCCGGGTGCGCCGCGGCGAGGTCGTGCGCGAGGGTGCGGGCGTAGGCGCGCACGTCGGCCGCCGGTCGGGGTGCGGGCAGCGGCGCGTACAGCTGCAAGCCCTTCGAGCCGGATGTCACGGGGACGGTGCGGGTCAGCCCGTCGGTACGCAGCCGGTCCGCGACGAGGTGGGCGACGCGCGCGCACGCGGCCAGGTCCGCGCCCGGGCCGGGGTCGAGGTCCACCACCAGACGGTCCACGTCACGCACGTGCCCGGTCGCGTCGACGCTCCACTGGGGGGTGTGCAGCTCCAGCGCGGACGCGTTCGCCGCCCACACCAGCCCCGGCAGGGAGTCCAGCACCGGCAGGTCCAGGGTCGTGCCCTCGTCGTCGGTGCCCGGTGACGCCGGCAGCCGGTGGTGCCGCAGCCAGGGCGGGGCGCCCCGGGGCACGTTCTTCTCGAAGAACCGCGGCCCGCCGGTGCCGTGCGGCCACCGGACCCGCGTGACCGGGCGGTCGCGCAGCTGCCGCAGCAGCGCCGGGGCCACCTGCACGACGTAGTCGATGACCTCGGCCTTCGTGAAGCCCGACGGGTACAGGACCTTGTCCAGGTGCGTGACCCGCACCGGCACGCCGTCGACGTCCAGGCTCTGGCCGGACCCCTGCGGGCTCACCGGGACTCCCACGGGTCGACGTCGGCGTCGGTGCGCGCGCCCAGGACCACGGGCTGGCGCAGCCGCCCCGACGGGGTCCGGGTCAGGTACCGCACGTCGACCGCCACGTCGGGCTCCACCCACACCGTGCCGCGGGCGTCGACGGCCGGCACGGGGTCCGCCACCGCGCACCGCACCGCCGGGGCGTGCCGCAGCCGCCCGTCCAGGTCACGGCCCACCGGCCCGCCCAGGCCCGAGCCGGCGCGCCCCAGGTACCGCAGCGCCCCCGACGCGTCCGGGGCGACCAGCAGCACCGCGCCCAGCCGGCCCGTCCCCGTCGACTCCGGCCGCCACCCCGCGACCAGGGCCGTGCGCACGTGCCGGTGCGGGGCCTTGACCCAGTCCGGCGACCGCACCCCCGGCCGGTACGGCGACGCCACCCGCTTGGACACCACACCCTCCAGCCCCTGCTGCGCGGTCGCGTCCCACAGGGCCGCACCGTCGTCGTACAGCGGCGAGACGTGCACCGTGCCCGGCAGGTCGGGCGCCACGTCGTCGAGGACCTCCCGGCGCCGGGCGAACGGGGCGCCCGTCAGGTCCTGCCCGTCGTGGCGCAGCACGTCGAACACCACGAGCGCCACCGGCCGGGCCGCGGCGAGCGCCGCCGCCCGGCGGGCGTCTCGCACGTGCATGCGGTCCGCGAGCGCGGTGAACGAGGGGCGGCCGTCGGCGAGCAGGACGACCTCCCCGTCCAGGACGGTGCCGCCCGCGAGCGCGGGCACGGCCGCCAGGGGCGCGAGCTCGGGGTAGGCGACGGTGGTGTCGCGGCCGGTGCGGGCGGTCACGTGCCAGGTGCCGTCGTGGACGGTCACGAGGGCGCGCACGCCGTCCCACTTGACCTCGTGGGCCCAGCCCGGGCCCGCGGGCGGGCGGCCGGGCGGTGGTGCCGCGGTGGCGAGCATGGGCTGCACGGGTCCATCCTGCCGGGAAGGGGTGCGCCGGTCGCGGCAGCGGCAGGGGCCCGGTCCGTGGGGCGGGCGGGGCCGGTGCGCCCGCCGGGGCGGGGCGGGGAGGCGTGCGTGCGGGCGATCTGGAAGGGCGCGGTGGCGTTCGGGCTGGTGAACGTGCCGGTGCGGCTGTACGCGGCGACGGGGGAGCACGAGGTGCGCCTGCACCAGGTGCACCGCGACGACGGCGGACGGATCCGGTACCGGAAGGTCTGCTCGGTGTGCGGTGAGACGGTGGAGTGGTCGGACGTGGCCAAGGGCTACGAGACCGGCGACGGTGAGCTCGTGGTCCTCGACGACGAGGACCTCGCGGGCCTGCCGTTGTCGACGGAGCGGGAGATCGACGTCCTGGAGTTCGTGCCGGCGGAGCAGGTGGACCCGGTGATGCTGCAGAAGACGTACTACCTGGAGCCGGAGCGGTCGGCGGCCAAGCCGTACGCGCTGCTGCGGGGGGCGCTGGAGGCGACGGACCGGGTGGCGGTGGTGAAGGTCGCGATCCGGCAGCGGGAGGCGATGGCGGTGCTGCGGGTGCGGGACAGGGTGATCTGCCTGCAGACGCTGCTGTGGCCGGACGAGGTCCGCGAGGCGGACTTCCCGGTGCTGGACGAGGACGTGACGGTGCGCCCGCAGGAGCTGACGATGGCGTCGTCGCTGGTGGAGTCGTTGGCGGGGGACTTCGACCCCTCGCAGTACGAGGACGCGTACGCGGCGGCGCTCGAGGAGCTCATCGAGACGAAGGTGTCGTCGGGCGACACCCGGTCGGCGCCGGCGTCCGCCGGCCAGGAGGACGCCGCCGGCGGCGAGGGCGAGGGCGCGCAGGTCGTGGACCTGCTGGCCGCGCTCCAGCGCAGCGTGGACCGTGCACGGTCGGCGCGTGAGGGCACCGTGGACGGTGCGAAGGACGGCGGGGACGGCGGCGGACGGGACGAGGCACCGGCGGCGAAGGCCCGGTGAGCCCGGCCGACGAGGACCGGCGCGAGCGTGCGGTCGCGGCGCTGCGGCGTGCGGCGTTCCTGCTGGAGCGCGCGCAGGCGTCGAGCTACCGGTGCCAGGCGTACCGGACGGCCGCGACCGTCGTCGAGGGCACCGACGCGGCACGGCTGGGGTCGCTGGTGGCGGCAGGGTCCGTGACGGACCTGCCGTCCGTCGGGGCCCGCACGGCGGACGTCGTGGCACGGACGTGGGCGGGGGAGCCCGTGCGAGCGCTCGTCGACCTGGAGGAGCAGGCCGCGGCGGTGGACGCGGCACGCACCGACCCGGGCGCCGTCGCGCTGCACCAGGCGCTGCGGGGGGACCTGCACGCGCACTCCGACGCGTCCGACGGGTCGACCTCGGTGCAGGAGATGGTCCTGGCCGCGATGGGGCTGGGCCGCGAGTACCTGGCCGTCACGGACCACTCGCCGCGGCTGCGGGTCGCGAACGGGCTGTCGGCGGCACGCCTGCGCGCCCAGGTGCAGCAGGTGCGGGCGCTCGCGGGAGCGGTGGCGCCGTTCGACGTGCTCACGGGCATCGAGGTCGACGTCCTCGACGACGGGACCCTCGACCAGGACCCGGACCTGCTCGACGAGCTCGACGTCGTCGTCGCGTCGGTGCACTCGAAGCTGCGGATGGACGCCCCGGCGATGACGCGCCGCCTGCTGCGGGCGGTGGCCGACCCGCGCACGGACGTGCTGGGGCACTGCACGGGCCGGCAGGTCACGGGCCGGCTGCGCCCGCCGAGCCAGTTCGACGCCCGGGCCGTCTTCGAGGCCTGCGCGGAGCACGGGGTCGCCGTCGAGGTGAACTGCCGCCCGGACCGGCTCGACCCCCCGCATGCGCTCCTCGCGGTCGCCGTGGAGGTGGGCTGCGAGCTGAGCATCGACTCCGACGCGCACGCCCCGGGGCAGCTGGACTGGACGTGGACGGGGTGCGAGCGGGTGGCCGCGCACGGGGTGCCGGCGGAGCGGGTGATCACCACGTGGACGGCCGAGCGGGTCCGCGCGCGGGGACGTCGTGGCCGGTGAGCGGTGCGCTGACGCAGCATCATCGCGTCTGTGGGGCTAGGGTCTGGCACCGTGCGTCGGGCCGAGCCCCGCACGACGCCGTCCCGGGTCGCCGGGCCGGCAGCAACCGAACGACAAGGAGCACACCACTCGTGAGCGTCAACCGCACCGAGCTCGTCCAGGCCGTCGCGGCGAAGGCCGGGCTGTCCAACGCCGACACCGACAAGGCCCTCAAGGCCTTCCAGGAGGTGCTCGTCGAGCAGCTCGCCGCCGGCAACGACGTGTCTCTGCCGGGCTTCATCGCCTTCGCGCGCGCCGAGCGTGCCGCTCGCACGGGTGTGAACCCGCAGACGGGCGAGAAGATCGAGATCCCCGCGGGCCACCGCGTGAAGATCACCGCGGGCAGCACGCTCAAGCGCGCCGTCCAGGGCTGACCTGACGTGCGTGACGCGCCCGGGCGGTCGCCCGGGCGCGTCACGTATCCTGCTGGGAGCAGTTCTCGACAGCGGTCCGGCCCGGGCGGGCCGGTGACCGCACCGGAGGTGACCATGGCCGTCGTGCAGCGACGTACCCGCCAGCGCGCGGAGATCGTCGACCTCCTCGACGAGCTCGAGGAGTTCCGGTCCGCGCAGCAGCTGCACGAGATCCTCCGGGACCGCGGCTCGAGCGTCGGCCTGGCCACGGTGTACCGGGCCATGCAGAACCTCGCCGGGTCGGGCGACGTCGACGTCCTGCGGACCGCCGACGGCGAGGCCGTGTACCGCCGCTGCGCGGTGTCCCGCCACCACCACCACCTGGTCTGCCGCTCCTGCGGCGCCGCGGTGGAGATCGACGGACCGAACGCCGAGGCGTGGGCGGCGCAGGTCGCAGCCGCGCACGGGTACGGCGACGTCGAGCACACGATCGAGCTCGTCGGCACCTGCGCGACCTGCCGGGCCGCGCAGGCCTGAGCACGGCACCACGGCCCGGCGGGGGACTCAGCCCCGGGCGCGACGCACGATGAGGTGCGGCACCGCCACCCACGCGAGCGCCACCAGCAGCGCCAGGCCCGCGGCGACGGTCCACCCGGCCGGACGCGAGACCACGACGTCGAACAGCAGCATCGCCGCACCGATCAGCACCAGCGCGAGCGCCCCCAGGCCCGCCCGGGCGAACGCGTGCGCGGCGTCGACGAGCTCGGCCTTCAGCCCCCGACGGAACAGCAGCCGGTGCAGGCTCACCGGCGTCACGATGAGCACCGTCGCGACCGACGCCAGCACCACCAGCACCAGGTACAGGCGCACCTGGTAGGCGTCCAGGTCGGAGAACCGCTGCTGGAACGGCAGCGTCAGCAGGAACCCGGTCAGGATCTGCGTGCCCGTCTGCGTCACCCGCAGCTCCTGCAGCAGCTCCTCCCAGTTGCGGTCCATGCGCTCGACGAACGACTCGTCGCGACCGTGCGACGGGTCGTGGTGCTGCGGCTGCTCGCCCATGCGGGGCCGTCTCCTCCCGGGGCGCGCACGCCCGTGCCGTGCCCGCCCGGCGGCGGGGCTGCACGGATCATGCCGCCTGCCCCCACGGTCCGCACCTGCACCGACGCCGTGCCCGACCCCCGCCCGCCCCCCCGCCCGGCGGCCCTGCGACGCCACCGGGACGACCGGCCCCCTGCCCGATACTGGGACCCGTGACCGTGCCCCCGCCCGCCCCCGCCCGCCACTTCGCGTCCGACAACTACGCCGGCGCCCACCCCGAGGTCCTCGCCGCCGTCACCGCCGCCAACGTCGGGCACGCCCCCGCGTACGGCGACGACCCCTGGACCGCGCGCCTGCAGGACGTCGTCGCCGCACGCTTCGGCCCGACCGCGAGCGCGTTCCCCGTCCTCAACGGCACCGGGGCGAACGTCGTCGCGCTGCAGGCCGCGTCGCCGCGGTGGGGTGCGGTCGTGTGCACCGAGCAGGCGCACGTCCACAACGACGAGAACGCCGCCCCCGAGCGCGTCGGCGGGCTCAAGCTCCTCGCCGTCCCCACCACCGACGGGCGCCTGACCCCCGCGGACCTCGACCGGTTCGCGTGGACCATCGGCGACGTGCACCGCGCCCAGCCGTGCGTCGTGTCCCTGACGCAGTCCACCGAGCTCGGGACGGTGTACACCCCCGCGCAGGTCCGGGCGGTCGCGGACCGCGCGCACGAGCTCGGCATGGCCGTCCACGTCGACGGGGCCCGCCTGTCGAACGCCGCCGCGCGGCTCGACGTCACGCTCGCCGAGCTGACGACCGACGTCGGCGTCGACGTCGTGTCCCTCGGCGGGACCAAGAACGGGATGCTCCTCGGCGAGGCCGTCGTCGTCCTCGACCCCGACCGGGTGCCGGGGGTGGACCTGCTGCGCAAGCAGAGCATGCAGCTCGCGTCCAAGGCCCGGTTCGTGTCCGCGCAGCTGCTCGCGCTGTACGAGGGCGACCTGTGGCTGCGGTGCGCACGGCACGCGAACGCCATGGCGGACCGGCTGCGGGCCGGTGTCGACGCGACCGGGCTCGTCACGACCGTCCCCACGCAGTCCAACGCGGTGTTCGTGCAGATGCCCGCACCGGTGGCCGCCGACCTGCGCGCCACGTGGCGGTTCTACGACTGGGACCGGGCGACGAGCACCGTGCGGCTGATGTGCGCGTTCGACACCACGCCCGACGACGTCGACGCGTTCTGCACCGCCCTGGCCGCGTCGGTCCGCACCCACGGCGCGGTGGTGCCCGCCGCCGGGTGACCGTCGCCCGACGGCGCCGGCACCGACCGGCAGCCACCTGCGCCGGACTGCGCGAACGCCCGTGGGGCCCGCCCGGTCGTCCCGGACGGGCCCCACGGGGCCGTGCTGCGCACGCCGGGGGTCACCCGGCGCCAGGTGTCAGCCCACCGTGCAGGTCGCACCGTTCAGCGTGAACGCCGTCGGCGCGGTCGTCGTGCCGGTGTGCGAGCCGTTGAAGCCGACGTCGACCGACGCACCGGGCGCCAGCGAGCCGTTCCACGCGGCGTTCGTCGCCGTCACGGCCGCACCGGACTGCGCCCAGGTGGCGCTCCAGCCCTGCGTGACCTGCTGACCGCCGGCCAGCGTGAACCGCAGCGTCCAGCCGCTGAGCGCGCTCGTGCCGGTGTTGGTGATCTTCACGTTCGCCGAGAAGCCGGAGTTCCAGCTGCTCTGCGAGTACGCCACCCGGCACGCACCCTGCGACGTGGGCGTCGGGGTCGGCGTCACGGTCGGCGTCGGCGTCGGGGTGACCGTCGGCGTCGGCGTGGGCGTCGGGGTGACCGTCGGGGTCGGCGTGGGCGTCGGCGTCACGGTCGGCGTCGGGGTCGGGGTGACCGTCGGCGTCGGCGTGGGCGTCGGGTTCGTGCCGTCGACCGGGATCACCGGGTACGCGTTGCGCACCAGCGTGGTGAACTGCGTGTCGAACCACTGCCCGGCCAGCGGCGCGTCAGGCGTCGCCCCCGTGAGCTGGTTCGCCAGCTTCGGCGACACGAACGTCGGGTCGCACATCCGGTCGAAGCTCTTGCCCTGGTCGTTCGGGATCTCCTTCGAGGCCCCGTCCGACTCGCCCGGCGGCTTGATCCACACGTACGCGTCCAGGTGCGCGTCCGCCGGCGCACCCGCGGGCGTCGCCCGGGGCAGCTCGCCGATACCCGCACCCAGCGGGTTGCACCACGCACCGCGGTGCACGCGACGGTCGATCCGCGACTCGTTCACGAACGTGTTGAGGTTCGTGCTCGTCGACGCAGCCGTCGGCCGCGCCGGCCCGCCCCACCCGTTGCGGGAGGTGTCGATGAGCATGCCCGTGCTCGCCGGGAACCCCTCCGCGACCGCCAGGCGGTGCAGGTGCGCCGTCCACGCCAGCTCACCGAAGTCCGAGTTCCACTCGTAGAACGACGACGACCGCACCGGCGCGCCCCCGACCTGCTGGTTCGGGTCCGTCAGGAACGGCTCCGCCAGCGGCGTGCTGTTCGCCGTGTTCGTCACGAACCCGTCGATCGACGCGAACCCCAGCCGCGTGCTGCGCGCGACCTCGGCGAACAGCTTCACCGCAGGACCGGCGTTGGAGTCCCAGCCCAGCCAGCCCGAGTGCGCCGCGTCGACGTACGTGTACACGTTCGACATCGTCTTCAGCTCGTCCAGCGCGTACTTCACGCCCGCCCGGTAGTACGGGGCCGACTGCTGGCACGCCTGCTCACCGATGTTCGTCACCAGGTTCGGCAGGGAGTCCGGCTCGATCGTCGCCGCGATCCGCAGGTCCGCGTACTTCGGCTCGGACAGGATGTCCACGATCGGGTCGATGTACTCGCTCTGGTACCGCGTCAGCCCCGCCGCCGTCGCCGGCAGCTCGCCGTTGGACGCCAGCGCGTAGCAGTCACGGCCCGGCAGGTTGTAGATCACCAGGTTGAAGACCAGCGGGGTGCCCGCCTGCTTCTGCTCCAGCGCCTCGTCCAGGTGG
Organism: Cellulomonas oligotrophica; assembly: GCF_013409875.1. Classification (GTDB taxonomy): domain Bacteria; phylum Actinomycetota; class Actinomycetes; order Actinomycetales; family Cellulomonadaceae; genus Cellulomonas; species Cellulomonas oligotrophica. The sequence continues at coordinate 362,870 of NZ_JACCBK010000001.1, read as the reverse complement.
AACCGCAGACCGTTGCCGTCCGCGTTGCCCGTGATCGCGCTGATCCGGTCCATCCACACCGCGGTCGGCTGGTTCGCGACCGTGCGCATCCTCCCGGCCAGCGTCGCGTCACCGGCACGCGACGCCGCGTCCTGGACCGTCGCCGACCACGTCGGGTTCACGTACTGCGTCGCCCCCGCGTAGGGGTTGTCGACGTGGGGCTCGGCGGCGCTCGCGGACGTGCTCGCCAGCGCCAGGGGGACCGCGACCACCGCTGCGGCGGTCGCGACGGTCGCAGCGGCGCGCCAGCGCTGCCCGCCCGTTCTCGTACGGTTCGTGGACACCATCGTCCTCCGGTTCGTCTCGGTGCATCCCGGCCCTCGGCGGCACGGGTGCGTGGCACCGAGGTCGGGACCCCGGCGTCCGACGCGAATCCATCACGCGGGCCCCGCGCCGCGAACGTCCTCGAAACGTTTAGGGAACGGCCCGTTACCAGATCGTGACATGACGGTCGGTCGCCGCAGCGACCGCCCGTCGCGCCGTGGTCGCCGGTCAGCGCGAGCGCGGCCCCGTGCTGCCGCGGACCGCCAGCCCCCCGGGCGCGACCGTCCACGCGCGCTGCCCCGACCCGTCGAGCAGCGCGAGGACCGCCTCGCCGACCGCAGTCCCCGCCTCCTCGGCGACCGCCGGCAGAGCGGTGATCGACGGCGTCGCGAGCCGGCACAGCGCCGAGTCCGCCAACGCCACGACCGACAGGTCCCACGGCACGGCCAGGCCGGTGCGGCGCGCGACGTCGAGCGCGGCCACGGCCATCTGGTCCGAGTCCAGCACGACCGCCGTCGGGGGCCGGGGGTCCGTCAGGAGGCGGCGGCACGCGGCCGCCGCCTCCTCCGGCGTCCCCGCGGTGGCACGGTGGGTCAGGACGCCGCCCGCACCGGCCACGGTCCGCTCGAGGCCGGCGACGCGGGCGCGGGTGCGGTCCAGGCCCGCGGGCGCCGTCACCGCGGCGACGTGCCGGTGCCCCAGCTCGACGAGGTAGCGTCCCACCCGGGCGGCCGCGTCCTCGTCGTCGACGCCCACCGCCGCGACCTCCCCGCCGGGGCTCGTGCCGCCGAGCACCACGGACGGCACGCGCAGGCGGCGCAGCGCGTCGACCCGGGGGTCCTGCGTACGCACGTCCGTGACGACCATGACGTCGAAGCGCCGTTCGGCCCACCACTGCGCGTACAGCGCGACGGCCGCGTCGACGTCGTCGACGACCTGCAGCACCAGGGCCAGGGAGCGCGTCGCGAGCACGTGCTGGAGCGCGTCGACGAGCTCGAGGACCTGACCCGCCCGCCCGGCCGTCCCGGACGGGCCCCGGTCGACGACCAGGCCCACGGCACGCGGGCCGGTCCGCATGGAGCGCGCCGCGGCGCTGGGCCGCCACCCGAACTCGTCGGCGACCCGCAGGACCCGCTCACGGGTGGCGGCCGAGACCCCGGGGCGCCCGTTGAGCGCGTACGACACGACGGCGATCGACACCCCCGCCGCCCGTGCCACGTCGGTGATGGTCGGCCGGCGCGCCGCGACCGCCGGGTGCGACCCCGTGACCACGGGCACGGGGGACGTCACCGGGGGGACCGGCGGAGAGGAGGCGCCTTTGCCGCTGTCATGTGCAGGAGTGACCACGATCGCCTAGTCTTGCGCCCGATGTGGGTGACGCGCATCATCTCGACTCCGACGACGTGGCCGAGGGGAGAGTCATGGGGACTGTCCGACGGGGTGCACCACCGGCCGTGCGCCGCACCATCGGTGTGCTGTCGCCCGTGGTGGGCGGGTTCTACTTCGGTGCGCTGATCGGGGGCGTCGCCCGAGCGGCACGCGCCGCCGGGCACCGCGTCGTCGCCGTGCAGACCTACCCCGCGGGCCTGGACCGCGAGCGCTACCCCGACGGGTCGGTGCTCGACACCCCCGTCGCGCTCGGCGCGGTCGACGGGCTCGTGGTCGTCGCCCGGGCCCTGTCGGGCGAGCGCCTCGCCGCGGTGCGCGAGTGGGGGATCCCCGTCGTCCTGGTCTCCGAGGACCCTGCGCACCCCGACGACCCCGTGGTCGTGCCCGACAACGACGGAGGCGTGCGCGCCGCGATCGACCACCTCCTCGAGCACGGGCACCGGGCGATCGGCTTCGTCGGGCACCTCGGGCAGCGCGACATGCGCGAGCGCCACGACGCCTACCGGGCCGCGATGGCCGCCCACGGCATCGACGCTCCCGACGCGTGGTGGTACGAGGCGTCGGACAACCAGGAGCAGGGCGGCGCCGACGCCGCGGCGCGCATGCTCGCCGCCGGCGTCCCCACGACCGCCGTCGTGGCCGCGACCGACCGCAACGCGATCGGCCTCATCCGGGCGCTGCGCTCGCACGGCCTGGTCCTCCCGCGCGACCAGGCCGTCGTCGGGTTCGACCACGCCGACTCCGGCGCCCGCGTCACGCCCCGCCTGTCCACGGTCGACGCGCACTACGGGCGGGTGGGGGAGCACGCCGTGGAGCTGCTGCTCGCACGCCTGCACGGCGACGACGTGGCGCCCGGCGAGCACCGCGTGCCCGCCGGCCTGGTGCTGCGCGAGTCCTGCGGGTGCACCGAGGTCGCCCGGCACGCCGGCGCCGACTCCGACGACCAGGGCTGGACCTCCCGCGTGCGGCGCCTCGCCGACGCCGCGTTCGCCGGTCCCGTCGGCACCGGCGGCACCCGCCGCCCGACCGGCCAGGACCCCCGTGAGGCCTGGTGGCGCGCGCTGTGCGAACCGCTCGAGGCCGCCGCCGAGCGGGGCACCGCCGCGCCGGGCGCCGTCCTCGGCCGCCTCGCCGACCTCACCGCCGCCCTGCAGCCGCACCCCGAGGCCCTCGAGCAGGTCGTGGCGACCCTGCGGGCCGTCGAGCAGGACCTCACCGCCGCCCTACCCGCGCAGCACGACCGGCACGCCGACGCCGTGCGCCGCACCGTCACCGACGTCCTGCTGGCCGTGACCAAGGGCGCCACGCGGGCCATGCTCGCCCGCAGCGGCCAGCTCGAGCGGACCATCGTCGACCAGTACGAGGTCGACATGGACCTGCTGCGCGGCGACGCGAGCCCCCGTGCCCTCGGCTGGCTGCCCCGCGGCATCCGCGGCCACGCGTGCCTGGGCCTGTGGGTGGGCACGGACCGGGGTCCCGGCGACCGCGAGATCGAGGTCGTCGGCGTCCACGACACGTCCGGCACCCTCGCCCGGCTCGTCGGCGTGCGGACCACCGCCAGCCAGTTCCCGCCCGCGGCCCTGACGCGAGCGGGCGCCGTCGGCACCAACGAGCTCACGTTCGTCGTGCCCGTCACCTTCGGCGGCGGGGACTGGGGGCTGCTCGCGATCGACGGGACCGTCGAGACGCGCGCCACCCAGCCCCGTGACCGCTTCAACCACTGGGCCGCGCTCCTGGCCGTCGCGCTCGACCAGGAGCGGCTCCTGGCGTCGCTGCGCGAGCAGCGCAAGGCGCTCGAGCAGGCCGCGGCCCGCGAACGGTCCCTCGCCGACACGCTGCGCGAGAGCGAGGAGCGCTACGCGCTGGCGTCGATGGCCGCCCACGACGGCACCTGGGACTGGGACGTGTCCGCCGGCACCGTCTACTACTCACCGCGGTGGAAGCAGACCCTCGGCTACGCCGACGACGTGATCGGGGACCGCCCCGCCGAGTGGCTCGAACGCGTCCACCCGGCCGACCGCGACGAGGTGTCCGCGGCGATCGCCGCCCAGCTCGCCGGGTGCGGCACGCCCCTGGAGCTCGAGCACCGCGTCCGCACGTGGACCGGCGACTACCGGTGGATGATGTGCCGCGCCGTCACCGTGCTCGACGACGCCGGCTGCCCGGCCCGCCTCGTCGGCACGCTCGTCGACGTGACCGAGCGCAAGGAGGCGGAGATCGCCCTGCAGCGCGACGCCCTGCACGACCCCGAGACGGGCCTCGTCAACCGCCTGCTGTTCCTCGACCGCCTCGGGGCCGCGCTGCTGCGCACCCGCCGCTCGCCCGCGTACGACTGCGCCGTGGCCGTGGTCCGGGTGCTGCCCGCACCGGCGGGCCGGCTGCCCGCGCCCCGCGACCCCGACGTCGGGCACCGCGCCGACGCCCAGCACCTGGACGTCCACCGTGAGGTCGTGCGGCAGCTGCGCCGCCCCCTGCGCGAGGGCGACACCACGGCCCGCATCGGCGAGGACGACTTCGCCGTCCTCGTCGACGACGTCACCACCGGCCTGCCCGAACGCGTCGCCGAGCTGCTCGCCGGCCTGCGCCGGGAGTTCGGGTCGCGCGTCGCCGTCGGGACCCTGCCCAGCGTGCGGCACCTGCAGACCCCGGCCGACGTGCTGCGCGAGGCCGACATCGTGCTGCTGCGGGGCCAGAGCGCGGCCGACCGGGCCCGCGCCGCCCTGCACCGCTGAGGCCACCACCCGCCGGACCACGCACGACGGCCGGCCCGACGACGAGCGTCGGACCGGCCGAGACGGCGTGCGTGCACCCCGGGCACCCGGGGCACGGGTCAGCGGTGCGGGCGGCTGCCGACCTCCGGACGACCCGTCCGGGGCTCGCGCTCGCCACGCGGGCCCGTGTCCTCACGGATCCGCAGCGGACGCCCCGCGACCCGGGTCTGCGCGAGCTTCTCGAACGCCTCCGGCGTCAGCCCTGCCGGGATGTCGACCAGCGCGAAGCTGCCGAAGATGTCGATCTTGCCGACGTCCTTGCCGTTGAGGCCGCCCTCACCGGTCAGCGCACCGACCAGGGCGCCCGGCTGCAGGCCGTCGCGGTGACCGACGGCGACCCGGTACCGCGCACGCCCGCTCGGACCGTTGGAGGTCGGGCGCCGACGGGGACCACCGGCACGCACGTCCGACGCACGGTGCGTCGACTCGTGCCGGGCACGCACCAGCGCGTCGTCCAGGTCGTCACCCGTCGGCTTGTCGCCGCCGACGGCGATCGCGAGGACCGCCGCGAGCAGGTCGGTGACGTCCAGCTCCGGGTTCGCCGCCAGGTGGGCCGCGACGGCGTCACGCTGCACGCGCAGGTCGGCGCCCAGACGCTCCGGGGTGCGCGCCAGCAGACGCTCGACCTGGTGCGACGCGACCTGGGCGGGCGTCGGCAGGGTCGCCTCGACGAGGCTGGTGCGGATCGTGCGCTCGATGTTCCGCAGCCGGCCCCGCTCGCTCGGCGTGACGAACGTCAGCGCCTCGCCCGTGCGACCGGCACGACCGGTGCGCCCGATGCGGTGGACGTACGCCTCCGCCTCACGGGGCAGGTCCATGTTGACCACGAGCCCGATGCGCTCGACGTCCAGGCCGCGGGCGGCGACGTCCGTGGCCACGAGCACGTCGAGCGAGCCGCCGCGCAGACGCTCGACGATGCGCTCACGGTCGGACTGGGCGACGTCGCCGGAGATGTGCGCCGCGGCCACGCCGTGGCGCACCAGCGCGTGCCCGACCTCCTCGGCCGCCTCGCGGGTCCGCACGAACACGATGGTCGCCGGGGCGTCGGTGATCGCCAGGACACGCTGCAGCGCGGCGGTCTTGTGCTGGTGGGGGACCACCGCGTACGACTGCTTGACGGCGGTGACCGTCGAGGACTGCCGGGTGACCGACACCTCGACGGGGTTCGACAGGTGGCGGGCCGCGACGCGGCGGATCTGGTCCGGCATGGTGGCCGAGAACAGCGCGACCTGACGACGCTCGGGCGAGGACTGCAGGACGCGCTCGACGTCCTCCGCGAAGCCCATCCGCAGCATCTCGTCGGCCTCGTCGAGGACGAGGACCTTCAGGCCGTCCAGGCGCAGGGAGCCGCGGTCGAGGTGGTCGATCACGCGGCCGGGGGTCCCGACGACGACCTGCGCACCGCGCTTGAGCGCCCGCTGCTGCGGCACGTAGGGGGAGCCGCCGTACACGGGCACGACCTGCAGGCCCTCGACGTGCGACGCGAAGGACTCCAGCGCGTCGGCGACCTGCATTGCGAGCTCGCGCGTCGGGGTGAGCACGAGGGCCTGGACCCCGGCGACGCCGGCGTCGACGGCCTGCAGCAGGGGCAGGCCGAAGGCGGCGGTCTTGCCGGTGCCGGTCTGCGCGACGCCGACGACGTCGCGGCCGCCGAGCAGCGCGGGGATGGTGCGTGCCTGCACCGGCGTGGGGGTGGTGAAGCCGAGGCCGAGGACGGCGTCGAGCAGGTCGGGGTCCAGGCCCAGGTCCGCGAAGCTCGGGACCTCGGGGGCGGGGACGACCGGGGCGTCGGTGGGCAGGGCAGAGTGCAGCGTGTCGCTCATGAAAGCCGTTCGGTGAGATGCGGGGGAGGCGGGCCCAACGATGTGGTCCCGTGCGTCGCCCTGCCCCTGACCAACCCGGCTCACCTGTGACGGTGCGCTCGACCACTGCTGCGGTGGCTGCTGTGTGCAGCCCGCGAAGGGGGCGCGACGAACTCCTACGGTCGCCGGACAGCATAGCCGCAGGCCGGGCCCCGGCGGGGGTGCGGCCCCGGGTGACGTCCGGCACACGCCCCCGGGTGCCGGACCTCACCCGGGACCGGGCGGCAGGGCCCGGACGCCGTGCCGGTCAGCCGAGGCCGCGGCGCGGGCCCTCGATCGCCGGGCACCGGTCCTCCACGACGACCACGCCCGCCGCCCTGGCCCGGGCGACGGCGTCGTCGGCGCGCACGCCCAGCTGCAGCCACACGGCCCGGGCGCCGGCCGCGACCGCCTCGTCGACCACCGCACCGGCCCGGGCGCTGTTGACGAACACGTCCACGACGTCGGGCCTGACCTGCAGGTCAGCGAGCCGGCGCACGCCGGCGACCCCGGCCACGACCGGCGCGTCCGGGTGCACCGGCACGACCTCGTGCCCGAGCCGCCGCAGGTACGCGGCCACGCCGTGGGCCGCCCGCGCGGGGTTCGTCGACAGCCCCACCACGGCCCACGTCCCCGGCGTCCCGAGCAGGGAGCCGACGACGTCGACGCCCCGCCCGGGCGGGTCGACGGGTGGGCCCGACGGGGGCACGTCACCTCCCGGGGCGGCAGGCCCCGGTGCTGCGGAACCGGTCATGGCGGGAGCCTGCCACCCGCCGCGCCGTCGCGCCTGGGCCTGCGGACCCGGGACGGACGCATAGGATCCGGGCAGGGCGACGACGGGGGAGGGTGTTGACGGACGAGGCCACGATGAGCTCTCGCGTGCTCACGGTGCCGAACATCATCAGCGGGACGCGGCTGCTGCTCGTCCCGGTCTTCGCCGTCCTCGTCGGGCAGGGCCACGACGCCTGGGCGCTGGTCGTGGTCGCCGCGTCGGGCGCGTCGGACTGGCTCGACGGCGTGCTGGCCCGCCGCATGCACCAGGTCACGCGCCTCGGGCAGATGCTCGACCCCGCGGCCGACCGCCTCTTCATCCTCGTCACGCTCCTCGCCCTGGCCTGGCGCGACGTCGTCCCCGTGTGGCTCGTCCTCGTGCTCGTCGTCCGCGACGTCGTGCTGGCCGTGATGCTCGTCGTCCTGGCCCGCGCGGGCTTCGCCCCGCTGCCGGTGCACATGGCCGGCAAGGCCGGCACGTTCGCCCTGCTGTACGCGTTCCCGCTGCTGCTGCTCTCGGAGTGGCCCGCACCGGTGGGCGCCGTCGCCGGCGTGCTCGGCTGGGCGTGCGCGCTGTGGGGAGTCGGCCTGTACTGGTTCGCCGGCGCCCTCTACCTCGCGCAGGCGGCCTCCGTCCTGGGCGCGCGGACGAGGGCGGCATGAGCCGCCGGCACGTCGTCGCCCCGCCCCGGCGGGCCGCCGACGAGTCGATGACGCTCATCAACGCCGTCTACGAGCGCCCCCTGGACCCCGGCTACCAGGAGGCCGCCCGCCGCAAGGAGCTCGGCCTCGCACCGCCGCGCACCCTGACGGCCACCAGCGGCCTGCTCGCCCTCGCGCTCGTGCTCGGCGCCGGCGGGACCGCGGCCGCGGTCGCGCTGCGCCGCCCCGTCGCCGCCGTCACCGAGGCCCGCGCCCTCCTCGAGGAGCAGATCCTCACCCGCGGCGCCCAGGTCGAGCGGCTCAGCGCCACCAACGCCGCCCTCAACGCCGAGATCTCCGCGCTGCAGACCGAGGCCGCCCGCTCGGCGGACCCGACGCTGCTCGCCGAGCTGCAGCAGGACGCCGTCGCCGCCGGGTCGGTCCCCGTGCAGGGGCCCGGGCTGCAGGTCGTCCTCACCGACGGCACCGACGACACCCAGGACCCGGACCTGCGCGTCCAGGACGTCGACCTGCAGGTCCTCGTCAACGGGCTCTGGGCCGCGGGCGCCGAGGCCGTGTCGATCAACGACGCCCGCCTGACCTCGACGTCCGCGATCCGCTCCGCCGGCGCTGCCGTCCTCGTGGACCTCACGCCCCTGAGCAGCCCGTACACCGTCCTGGCCGTCGGCGACGGCGTCGACCTGCAGACCGGCCTGGCCCGCACGTCCGCCGGCCAGCACCTGGCCACCCTGCAGCAGCGCTACCGCATCGGCGTCGACGTCTCCGCCCGCGACGACCTCGACCTGCCCGCCAGCGCCCAGATCGTCCTGCGGCACGCCCGCCCGCCGGAGGTCGCGCCGGCCGCGACGCCGACGAGCCCGGCGGGGACCGGCGGCCCGTCCGCGGCGAGGGTTGGGCCCGCCGCACCCGATGTGGCATGGTCGGGGCGACCCGGAGGACAGGAGCAACGGTGATCGCGGTGATCGGCCTCGTGCTGGGTGTCGTCGCGGGCCTGCTCGTGGAGCCGACGGTGCCCGCCGACCTGCAGCCCTACCTGCCCATCGCGGTCATCGCGGCGCTCGACGCGCTCTTCGGCGGGCTGCGCGCCTTCCTCGACGGCATCTTCGACGAGCGGGTCTTCCTCACCTCGTTCCTGTCCAACGTCGTGGTCGCCGCCCTCATCGTGTTCCTCGGCGACCAGCTCGGCGTCGGCTCGCAGATGACCACCGCCGTGATCGTCGTGCTCGGGATCCGGATCTTCTCCAACGCCGCCTCGATCCGGCGGCACCTGTTCAAGGCATGACCAGACCCGCAGCCGACGAGCCGCCCGCCCAGAGCACCCCGACGCCGGTGCCCCAGGACGGGACGGTCGCAGCGGACGACGTGACGCCGCTGGACGCCCCGAGCCCCGGCGCCCCGGTTGCCGACGGGCCGGACCTCCTGGACGGCACCGATCTGCTGGACGGCACCGACCCCGCCGAGCCCGTGGCCGCACCGGAGCCCTCGGACCCCGTCGACGCGACCGTGCCCGTGGCGCCCGCCGGCGCGCGAGAGCACGAGGGCGGTGCCGCGGCCTCCTCCGTCGACAGCACGCCCCCGCCGGACGACCTCGCCCCGGACGACCCCGAGCACGACGACCTCGAGCACGACGACCTCACGCCGACCGGCTCCGTGCCGGACGCCCCGGCGGCCACGGGCGACGACGCGCCGCGGCCCGGGGCGTGGACGACGCTCGGCCGGGCCATGCGGCCGTCGGCGAGCAAGGGCCAGCTGCTCGCGGCGGCGCTGTGCGCGCTGCTCGGCTTCGCGCTGGTGGTCCAGCTGCGCCAGTCCGACGAGTCCCAGCTGGGGTCGCTGCGGCAGAACGACCTCGTGCGCCTGCTCGACGAGACCACGACGCGTGCCGACGAGCTCAGCCGCGAGGCGGTCGAGCTCGAGCGTGAGCGCGACGACCTGGTGTCGGGCACGGACAGCCAGCAGGCGGCCCTGGACGCGGCCCGCCGCAACGCCACCACGCAGGGGATCCTCACGGGGCGGCTGCCGGCCGTGGGGCCGGGGGTGCGGATCACGCTGACCGAGACCAGCGGGCCGATCCGTCCGGTGACGATGCTGCACGTGCTGGAGGAGCTGCGGAACGCGGGCGCGGAGGCCATCCAGATCAACGACACCCGGGTGGTGGCGAGCAGCGCGTTCACCGGCACGGCGGGGGAGGTCGTGCTGGACGGCGCGCTGCTCGAGCCGCCGTACCGGTGGCTGGTGATCGGCGACCCGGACACGATGGCCACGGCGCTGGAGATCCCCGGGGGCGCGATCGCCGCGGTGCGCCTCGACGGCGGCAGCGGCTCGGTCGAGCAGCTCGAGGACGTCGAGGTCGACGCGGTCGTGGACGTGCCCGAGCCGCTGTACGCGACGCCCGTCCCGGTCGAGGGTTCCTGAGCGCGTCCCGTAGGTGGGCATTGCCCTGACCTGGGGCGTCTGCGACCCGGTCCTGGGCTGCTGATGGCAGGACACGCCGTGGGGACGGCGTGGCGCAGGCTGCACGTCAGGCCGGGATCCGCATAGGGTGAGACCCGCGACGCCGAAGGGCGCGCGCGGGTCGCGGGACGCGGTCCGTCACCCGCACGGGAGGTGGCCCATGAGCGACGACCAGTACGCCCCGCTGCCGGTGCACCGTGCCGAGGGGCCCGACACCACCATGGTGTTCGGTGCGATCGGCGCGGTCGACGCCGAGATCCCGGCTGCTGCCGGGCTGAGCGCGGCCGAGGCCGCCGCGGTCGCGGCGCTGCCGCCGACGTCAGCGCTGCTGGTGATGCAGCGCGGCCCGAGCGCCGGTGCGCGGTTCCTGCTCGACGCGGAGCGCACCACGGCCGGGCGCAGCACGCAGGCCGACATCTTCCTCGACGACGTCACGGTCTCGCGCAAGCACGCCGAGTTCGTGCGCGAGGGCGGCGTGTTCGTCGTGCGCGACATCGGCTCGCTGAACGGCACGTACGTCAACCGCACCCGGATCGACCAGGCCGCCCTCCGGGCGGGCGACGAGGTGCAGATCGGCAAGTTCCGCATGACGTTCCACCCGAGCCCGCACCGCGGTGCCTGAGCGCGTGCCGAGAGAGGGACGCGGATGAGCGGTGCAGGGGCCCAGCGGGTCGAGGAGCCGGCCGAGGGCGTCGAGCCGGTCGCGCCCGGGGAGCCGTGGCCGCGGGGGATCTCCCGGCGTGCGTCGATGCGGATCTCCGACGTGCTGGCCGCGCTGCGCCTGGAGTTCCCGGCGGTGACGACGTCGAAGCTGCGCTTCCTGGAGGAGCAGGGCCTGGTGGAGCCGGTGCGGACCCCGGCGGGCTACCGGCAGTACTCGCCGGCAGACCTCGAGCGGCTGCGCTACGTGCTGCGCCAGCAGCGTGACCGGTACCTGCCGCTGAAGGTGATCTCGGAGCAGCTGGCCGCGCTGGACGCGGGTGCCGAGGACGGTGCGGTGCCGCGGGCGCGGCTGGCGACGGCCGACGGTGTCGCGGCGGCGCCGGGCCGGCTGACGTCGGAGCGGCTGGCGCAGGACGCGGGCGTCGACGCGGCGTTCATCGACGAGCTGGTGGCGCAGGGTGTGCTGCGGCCGGGCCCGCGGGGCGTGTTCGACGCGTGGGCGCGGGACGTGGTCGTGGCGGCCGCGGCGCTCGCCGAGCACGGGATCGACGCGCGGCACCTGCGGGCGTTCCGGTCGGCCGCCGACCGGCAGGTGGACCTGGTGGAGCAGGTCGTGGCGCCGTGGCGCGGGCAGCGGGCCGTCTCGGCGCGGGGCCGGGCGGGCACGCTGGCGGCCGAGGTGGGGGAGCTGTGCGTCCAGATGCACACGGCCCTGGTGCGGTCGGCCGTGGCGGACCTCGCCCCCTGAGGCGGGCGGGCGACGGTCCGGCGCGCCGACCTGGCCCGGGTCGTCGTAGCGTGGGGCGCGTGGACGCCGAACCGGAGCTCGTGCGGGTCGAGGTCGTCGGGGTGCGGACGCACCTGTCGGACGACGAGATCGTCGTGCTCCTGCTCGACCCGGACTCGTCGCTGGTGGTGCCGATCCTCATCGGTCCGACCGAGGCGTCGGCGATCGCGGCGGCCCAGGCGGGGATCGTGCCGCCGCGGCCGATGACGCACGACCTGCTGCGCGACGCGCTGGTGGCGGCGGGGGAGCCGGTGCACCGGGTCGAGATCACGAGCCTGGAGGAGGGTGTGTTCCACGCGGCGCTGGTCCTCGCGGGCGGGCAGCACGTCGACTCGCGGGCGTCGGACGCGATCGCGGTGGCGCTGCGCTTCGGGTGCCCGGTGCTGTGCTCGGCGGAGGTGGTGGCGGTCGCCGGCGTGGAGGTGCGGCCCGCGGCCACGGAGGACGACGTCGCGCAGTTCCGGGAGTTCCTCGACCACGTGACGCCGGAGGACTTCGAGACGGGGCGCGAGCCGGGTGCGGGTCCGGGGATCGAGCCGCGGGGGCCGAACGGGTGAGGGCGGGTGCGGACGAAGGCCGCAGAACCCTCGACCTCAGGTTGAAGGTGAGACTTGCCGTGGCGACACGCCGGAGCCCGCTCGTTGCGCGTGTCGCACGGCGGGCCTAGCGTTGCCGCACAGATGTACACACCGCGTCCGGCGACGGGCGACGAGCGGAGGCCCCCCGTGATCAGCAACGAGAGCGCCGAGCAGCACGGCGCGATCCCCGATGGCGCGCAGGGGCTCCTCTTCGACGACGACCTCCCCGAGCTGGACGCGACGACCGGCTACCGCGGACCGACCGCGTGCCGGGCCGCAGGCATCACGTACCGCCAGCTCGACTACTGGGCCCGCACGGGGCTGGTGGAGCCGTCGGTCCGGCCCGCGACCGGCTCCGGGACGCAGCGCCTGTACAGCTTCCGCGACATCCTCGTCCTCAAGGTCGTCAAGCGGCTGCTCGACACGGGGGTCTCGCTGCAGCAGATCCGCTCGGCGGTCGGGCACCTGCGCGAGCGCGGCGTGGAGGACCTCGCCCAGATCACGCTGATGTCCGACGGTGCGAGCGTGTACGAGTGCACGTCGGCCGACGAGGTCATCGACCTCGTCCAGGGCGGGCAGGGTGTGTTCGGCATCGCCGTGGGTCGGGTCTGGCGCGAGGTCGAGGGCACGCTGGCCGCGCTGCCGACCGAGCGGGCCGAGGACGAGCAGGCCGTCCCGGCAGGCAGCCCGCAGGACGAGCTCGCGGCGCGCCGGCAGGCACGCACGGCCGGCTGAGACCGGCACGACGTCAGGCCCGGCCCCGCGGGGGACCGGGCCTGTTCCGCGTCGCCGCGCGACCGCCGCCGCGGCGCCCGGGGTGCCGCCGGTGCGGGGAGCCGGGCGTCAGCGACCGCGCTCGGCGCGGGGTGCGCGCAGCGCACGGTCGAGCAGCTGGTCGAAGACGCCGGCGAGCTCCGCCGCCGCCGCGCCGGGCCAGGCGTGGACGGGCTGCGCCGCGCCCTGCGCCTGCTGGAGCGCGGCACGCTCGGGCACGTGCGGGGACAGCACCAGGGGCCCGTACAGGCCCTGCAGCTCCTCGAGCCGGTACGCCTGCTCGACGGACCGGGCCCGGACGCGGTTGACGACGATGCCCAGCGGCTGCAGCGCCGGGGCAGGGCCGCGGCGCAGCTCGTCGATGGTCCGCATGGCGCGCCCGACGGCCATCACCGCGAACAGCCCGGGCTCGGTGACGACCACGGCGCGGTCGCACGCGGTCAGCCCGGTGCGGGTGAGGCCACCGAGCGACGGCGGGCAGTCGATGAGCACCAGGTCGTACCCGGTGACGAACGACAGCGCGTACGACAGCCGGTCGACGTCGGAGTCGTCGAGGCGGTCGTGCAGGACCGTGCGCTCGGACCCGAGGAGGACGTCGAGCCCGGACTCGGCCCAGCCCGACCGGCCCGTCGCGGCCTCGACGGCCGGGCCGCCGGGGGAGTCGAGCACGGTCGAGACGTCCCCGCCGCCGGGCCGCGACGCGCCCAGGGACATCGTGCTGTCCCCCTGGGGGTCGAGGTCGATCACCAGGGTCCGCAGACCGCGCTCGAGCGCGGCGGACGCCAGTCCGAGGGTCACCGACGTCTTGCCGACGCCTCCCTTGAGGCTGCACACACCGAGGACGAGCACGCCGCCCACCGTAGCCGCGCACGGGTGCGGGGTGAAACGTGGTGCGCGCCACGGCGTGGCGTGGCGCGGGCACCGGGGGCAGGATGACGCCATGCCTCTGACGCTGACCCGCCACGGCCATGCCTGCGTCCGCCTGACCCGCGACGACGGGGCCCGCCTGCTCATCGACCCCGGCTCCTTCAGCGACGTCGCGACGGCCCTCGACGGGGTGGACGCGGTGCTCGTGACGCACGAGCACCCGGACCACCTCGACACCGACGCGGTCGTCGCGGCGACCGGGCGCGGGGCCCAGGTCTGGGCACCCGGAGCCGTCGTGGACCACCTCGCCGCCGCCGGGGCACCTGCCGCCGCGCTGCACGCCGTGCACCCCGGCGACGCCCTGACCGCCGGCGGCCTCGACGTCCAGGTCCTCGGCGGCTGGCACGAGGTCATCCACCCCGACGTGCCCCGACTGACGAACGTCGCGTACCTGGTCGAGGCGGCGGTGCTGCACCCGGGGGACTCCTTCACCGTGCCGCCCACGGGTACGACGGTGCGCGTGCTCCTGGAGCCCGTCGGGGCACCGTGGCTGCGCATGGCCGACGCCGTCGACCACGTGCGCGCGGTCGCACCCGACCGCGTCGTCCCGATCCACGACGCCACGCTGTCCGACGCCGGCCGGACCCTGGCCGCACGCCTGCTCGGGCAGCTGACCACCGCCCAGGTCGTCGAGCCCGCCGCGGGCGAACCCGTCGAGGTGTGACGGCCCCCGGTCGCCGCCCGCCGCGCGCGTGGCTACCGTGGCGGCGTCGGCAGGCCGCGACCGTGAGGAGACGTGCGATGAGCGAGCACCTGGGGGAGATCCCCGAGCTGGAGTTCGACGAGACGGTCCCGCCGCGCCCCGAGGAGGAGGTCGCCGACGTCGCCCGCGCGGTCCCGGACCCGGCGGGCCACGGCGCGCCCCCGGAGACCGGGACGCCCGCCGGCGAGCAGCGCTGACGCGCACCGGTCGACGTGAGGCATCCTGAGCACGTGCAGATCCGACGCGTCGACGAGGACGACTGGCCCCTGGTGCAAGAGGTGCGCCTGCGCGCGCTGCGGGACGCCCCGCAGGCCTTCGGCTCCACGATCGCGCGCGAGTCGGGCTTCAAGGAGTCGCACTGGCGGATGCGGGTGCGGTCGACCCCGACGTGGGTGGCGCTCGACGACGCCGGCACGCCGCAGGGGATGGTCTCGCTGGTCCTGGAGCCGGGATCGCCCGCCGACGACAGGCACGTCGTGGCGCTGTGGGTCGCACCGGACCGCCGCCGCCGGGGGACCGCGTGGGCCCTCCTGGACGTCGTCGCCCGGGCCGCGGCGGCCGACGGCGCCCGGACGGTGTCGCTGTGGGTCGTCGACGACAACGCCGCGGCGATCGACCTGTACGTGCGCGCAGGCTTCCAGCGCACGGGGGAGCGGCAGCCCCTGCCGCGGGACCCGGACCGCACCGAGGAGCGCTACGTGCGCACCGTCGCCGAGACCCCGCAGGCCACCGGCACCTGACAGCCGCCCCGTCGCGGAGCCGGCACCTCAGGCGCCGCGCGGGGGGTCGCCCGCGGCGACGGCTCCGGTGACGCGGGCGGCCAGCTCCGGGACGCCGTCGCCGGTGAGGCGCCCGACGGCCGCGGGCCGACCGGCCATCGCGAGGACCAGGTCCAGGGTCGTGCCGCGCACCACCGGCCCGTCGCCCGTCCGGAACCCGCCGTCGTCGGCGACCAGCGCCAGACCCCGCGCCACCGTGCGGGAGCGCACCGCGAAGTCCCGGCGCGCGTACCCCGCGGCGACGGCCTCGACGGCGGCGGGCGCGGGCACGGTGGTGATGCCCAGCGGCTCGCGCACGTCGGCGGAGTGCACGACGACCTCGCCCAGCCACGCCCACACGTCGCCGATCGCCGCGACCCGGGAGGGCACCGCCTGCCGGAAGGCGTCGAGGGTGCGGTCCGGGGTGGGGCCGCGGTGCTCGGCCAGGCGCCGGTCGTTGTGCACGTCCGGGTCGAACCGGGCACCGACGATGCTGCGCACCCAGGCCCACCGGCCGGTGGACGCGGCCGCGGTCAGGTGGGCGACGACGTCCTCGACGGACCACCGCCCGCACATCGAGGGGGTGGCCCACTGGTCGGGCGTGAGGTGCTCGAGGTCGGCCAGGAGCCGGGCGCGCTCGGCGACGACCGCCTCCCAGAGCGGGTCGGGCGACGTCCAGGGCGGCACAGGTGCTCCTCGTGGTCGGATCGGCGGTGCCCGGCGCGCGTCGTCTCAGAACGGTGCGCTCGCGGGCGGCCCCCACGGTAGCGGCAGGGTCCGACGAGGAGCCGTGGGGCACGGGTCCGCTGCTCCGCGGTCGTCATATTGACATAATGCACATTATCGGATGCGGCTGGGAGGGTCGGGCGGTGCGGGTGTCGCCGGTCTGGTGCCGGACGACGGCGCAGCACCAGACCGGTCGTTACCCGGTGCGCGCCGGTGCGGCCGGGCGCGCCGGCGGTCGTCCGGGCGTCCCGGCGTCCTGGCGCACACGTCCGACAAGTCGTCGCGGGAATGCGTGGCTCGTCCGTGCCGGCGCCGTCCGTCGAGTCCTCCGACGAGTCGTCGGCAGAACTGCGCAGGCGATGCACCGGGCAGGCGCGCCGCGCAGCCGTCACGTGTCGTCGTCGGGCCGTGCAGTCGTCCGTGGGGCCGTGCCGTGCGGTCGTGCCGTGTCGTGCAGCTGCGGGTGGTGCCGCTCCCCCGCGCCGTCGCCGGAGCCGCACTGAGTCACATCCGTGCCGTCTGTCTGTGACTGCGGGTGCCGGGTGCTGCTCGTCAGGCGGCGAGCCGGCCGTCGACGGCGTCGAGGACGGTCCGTACGCGGGCGGTCAGCGTGCCCCGGGCGTGGACGACGGCGACGTCGGCGCGGGTGAGCGCGGCGCGGCCGGCGCGGACGGCCATGTCGCCGGTCGAGGTCGTCGGGTCGGCCCACCGGCGCTCGCAGACGCCGGTGCGGGTGCTGATCCACTCGTCGGTGGTGTCGAGGAGCCGTTCGAGGTCGGCGTTGGTCACGACGTGGGCGGGGGCGTGCGCGCCCCAGCCGGTGAGGACCGCGTGCCGGTCAGACGAGGGCACGGTCCCGCTCGAGCTCGCTGCGGGTGTCGATCGCGGCGTAGTCGGCGCGGGCGCGGGCCACGGCCTCGTCGAGGTCGATCACGCGGGGCAGGTCGAAGTGGTCGGTGATCGCCAGGAGCCGGTCCTCGACGGTGCCGCCGGCGGTGAACGTCGGGATGCCCAGGGCGTCGACCTGGTCCAGGATCATCTCGTCGGCGAGTGTGCGGAACCGCTCGTTCACGGGTCGGTGCCCGTCGGCGACCATGGGGAACTCCACGGGCAGGCGGACGAACGCGTCGTACCCGGCCTTGGCGTGCTGCTTGGCCGGGACGCCGAGCTGGGTGATGACGTCGTCGAAGAACGCCAGCTCGGGGGTGCGCGGGACGTTCTCGAGGGTCGCGTTCGCGGAGGGGTTGATGCCGACCAGGACGCGGACCGTGCCGTAGATCCACTCGTGCAGGGACGAGCCGTCGGAGATGAACGAGTCGCCCAGGTGGGACTCGTTGACGGCGCGTTCGGTGTTGCGGCGGGTGATGAGCATGAGGATCTCCGCGCCGGTGCACTCCTCGAGGGTCTTGCCGGGCACCGAGATCGGCAGGAGCTCGCGCATCGTCATCGCGGCGCTGCGCGGGATGCCGGTGTAGTGCGAGAGGGCCATGGTGGTGAGCGTCTTGCCGGTCGAGTAGGTCCCTGAGACGGCGAGCCTCATGCGCTGCTCCTTCACTGCGTGGGTGGTGCGGGAGTGGTCCCGGCCGCGCGTCGGGCGGCGGGGGGTCGGGGGACGCGGTGCGCGAGGGCGGTGCGCACCGTGTAGGGGCCGACGTCGCCCACGACGTCGGCCAGGCGCCACGTCGCGGCGTCGCGGTCGACGAGGCGGGCACGGTCGAGGGTGGCGCGGACGGCGACCGGGCCGGTCGCGGGCAGGGGGGCCCGGGTGCGCACGCTGGTGCGGCGCATCCACAGGGTGTCGCTCGCGCCGCGGTCGATCGCGTCGAGGTCGTACAGCAGGACCTGACCGAGCTGGAGCGTCGCGACGAACACGTCGACGAGGGCGTAGGCGGGCTGGGCGGCGGCCTCCAGGCCGCGGGGTGCGGGCGGGGCGGGCGCGTCCACGAGGGTGGACGTCGCGCGGACCGTGCCGGCGTCGAGCGTCACGTCCGTCAGCCCCTGGGAGCGGGTCGTCATCCGCTCGCCGTAGGGCGCGCCGGGCGGAGCCACGGTCGTCTCCCCCGGTGTGACGACGTCGGCCAGGGACGGCACGGCCAGCGGGCGGGCCAGCTCCCCGGACGCGGTCAGCGGCCCGACCGTGGCCCGGAACCGCGTCCCGGCGCCCTGGTCGTCGTCGGTCTCGAGGGTCGCGGCGACGCGGAACTGCCCGAGGCCGTCCTCCAGCGGCCGGTCCGAGGCGTGCACGTCCAGGCCCGTGATCAGCGACGCCGCCGCCGTGACCGGGTCGAAGCGGGCCGCGACCAGTGCGCCGACGGCCTGCGCGGTCAGCGCGATGACGTCGGTCGTGGCCAGGTGCGGGCGCTGGTGCTCCCCGTCCTTCACGGACCAGTCGTCGGGCAGGGTGATCGCACCCCACGCCGACAAGGTCGACGTGCTCCCCTCGTGGGTGACGGCCAGGCCGCGCAGCTGCGGGCGGGTGCGCCGGTACCCCTCGCCGAATAACCGCAGGGCCGCCGGGCCGAGGTGGTCGTCGATCGACGCCCACCGGTGCACCGTGGCCGGTGCGGTCCGTGACGCCAGACCCGTGCCCTCGCTCACCGGACCGGCTCCTGCGCCTGCTGCCCCACGACCGCCGGCACCGCGGCGGCGTCACCGCTCGTGGGTCCGACCGGCCGGGGCGTGCGGTAGAAGACCGCGACCAGACCGGACACCACCAGCAGGACCACGGCGCTGACACCCAGGCCCGTGTGCACACCGGTGAGGTTCTCCTGCGCGCTCGCGGTCGCGGACACCCCGGCGGCGATGGCGACGGCGGCCAGGACGGGTGTGCCGAGGGTGAACGCGACCTGCTGCGACATGGCCGTCAGGCCGGACGCCAGGCCCTGCTCCTGGTCGGGCAGGCCGGACGTGACCGCGACGGTGTAGGACACGATGACCAGGACGTGGCCGAACCCGCCGATCGCGGTCGCGACGAGGATGAGCGCGTACCCGGCGGCGAAGCCCTGCCCCAGGCCCAGCAGCGCGACCGCGGCCAGGGCCTGCGTGGTCAGGCCGACCACGAGGGTGGCGCGGGCCCCGACACGGTTGAGGACGCGCGGGGCGACCATGCCGCCGGTGAAGGCCCCGGCACCCAGGACGGTGAACGCGACACCGGTCTGCAGGGCCGACGCGCCGAGGACCTGCTGCAGGTAGATCGTCAGGAGGAAGACCTTGCCGCTCTCCATGGAGAACGTCGCCAGCCCCGCGAGGTTGCCCAGCGCGACCGACCTGCGCCGCAGGATCGCGACCGCGGCCAGCGGGTGCGGGGACCGGGTCTCGACCACCCAGAACGCGGCCGCCAGGAGCGCGGCGCCGGCGAGCAGCCCGAGGGTCGTCGGGTCGGTCCACCCGTGCTCCCCCGCCCACGTCAGACCCAGGACGAGGCTCAGCAGCGTCCCCGACAGGGTCAGCGCACCCGGGACGTCGAGGCGCTGCCGTGTCGGCTCCGAGGAGTTGCGGATCACGAACGGTGCGACGGCCAGCACCGCCAGGCCCACCGGGACGTTGATGAAGAACGTGAAGCGCCACACGAACAGCTCGGTGAGGACCCCGCCGAGGACCGACCCGATCGCGAACCCGAGGGACAGCAGGGCCCCGTTGAGGCCCAGCGCCCGGTTGCGGGCCGGCCCCTCCGGGAACGACGTCGTCAGCAGCGCCAGCGCCGACGGCGTGGTGATCGCGGTCGCGACGCCCTGCATCACGCGGGCCACGTACACGACCTCCGCGCTCTGCGCGAGCCCCCCACCAACGACCCGAGCGTCAGCAGGGCCATCCCGCCGAGGAACAGCTTCTTGCGGCCGTAGTAGTCGCCGACGCGCCCCATCAGCAGCATCAGACCGGCGGCCGACAGCGCGAAGAGCGTGACGATCCACGTCAGCTCCCCCGGTCCCATGCCGAGGTCCGCGCCGATGGCCGGCAGGGCCACCGTCACGATGGAGAAGTCGAGGGCGAACATGAACTGCGCGGCGAGGAGCACCACCAGGACGACGGTGCCGCGTCGGACGGGCTGCGGGGCGGAGGTCGAGGACATGCCCCCAGCGTCAGGCCCGCCCCCGGACCGATCCAGACTCTCCTCGCGGTAGGAGCAGCGGTCCTGGTGGTGGCACCACCACCCTGGACGACGCGACCCGCACGCAGGCCCTGCACAGCACGAGCACGACGTGCGCCGTCCCCCGGTGACACCGCGCAGCGGCTGCCGGTCAGTCCCCGTCGGGCAGGGGCACCCACCGGCCGTCGCGGACCACGCCGAACGGCACGTCCGCGAAGTGCGTCACCGCACCGACCGTCCCCGGCACGGCCAGCTCGGCCAGGACCCGCGCCCGCGACCGCGCCGACGCCCCCGGGTCGACGTCGAAGCACGACCCCAGCCCCGGGTGCGGCACCTGCACCGGGCTGTGCAGCACGTCCCCGGCCACCAGCAGGCGCCCGGCCCCGCCGTCCACGACCAACGACACGTGCCCGTGGGTGTGACCCGGCGTCGCCAGCACCCGCACCCCCGGCACCACCTCGTCACCGTCGCGCAGCACCCCCCACCCGGACGGGGCACGCTCCCCCGCACCCACGAGGTGCGGCACCCGCGCCAGCCCCGCGAACCCCGGCCAGCCCGCCCTCGCCCACCCCACGTGGTCGTCGTGCGCGTGCGTCACCACCACCGCGTCCACCGCACCGATCTCCCCCGCGTGCTCGACGAGGCCACCGCCGACCATCACCCCCAGCGAGGCGTGCGTCGCGCTCGCGGGCACGTGCGCCGGGCCGAGGCCGGCGTCGACGAGCAGCCGCCAGCCCGGGCCCTCGAGCAGCAGGACGCCGATCGAGGCGACCAGGTGGCCGTGCGCGTCGAGGAGGTCCGGGTGCTCGGCGACGGGGCCGGCGTCGGGCAGGGAGAACCACCGGGCCGGCTCGAGCTGGACGTACCCGTCCGGCAGGTACGTGGCGACCACGTCCCCGACGGTGGTGCGGCGCCGCACGCCCGGTCGCGCCCACCGGCCGGCGAGGGGCACCCGGCCGGCGACCGTGCCGGCGTCACGGCCGGTCACACGATCCGCCGCAGCGCCTGCTCGGTCGGTGTCCCGGCCTTCGGGATGTACACGAACAGGCGCAGGTCGGCACCGTCGGCGGGCGTCAGGACCGTCGGGGCGAAGCTCAGCCGACCCAGGCTCGGGTGGTCGTACACCAGGTCCACGTGGGGGGTCACCCCGACCACGTGCCGGTCCCACAGCGTCCGGAACTCCGCCGACCGGTCCAGCAGGTCCTCGACGATCTCGCGGAACCGCGCGTCGTCCGCGTACCGGGCCGCGTGCGCGCGGAACTGCGCGACCATCATCGGCCCCGCCACGTCCCGGAACGGGTACCGGCGTGCGGTGCCCTCGTCGGTGAAGAACGTCACCAGGCAGTTGTGGCCCGGCTCGATCCCGAACACGTACGCCGCCAGCGCGTTGGTCGCCAGCACGTCCCAGTACCGGTCCACCGCGTACACCGGCCGCCGCGACATCGCGTCCAGCAGGTCCGCCAGCCGGGCCGGGTCACGCGCGTCCGGGTCGGCCGTCGTCCCCGCCGCACGACGCCACCAGCACCGGCACCTCGCCGAACGCCCCCACCCACCGCCGGAACGCCGCAGCGCTCCCCCCGGCGTGCGGGAAGCAGTGCAGCCGGACCCCGCCCGGCGCACCGCACCGACCCACGACCTCCACGCCCATGCGCCCTCGTCCCCCTCGCCAGACGCCACCCGCCTCCGCGGAGCCAGGTGCTTGAACTGTGACCGCGCCGCCGGTCATCGCGCAAGGGCAAGAACTACCACCCCGCTGTGACAACCTGCCGCACCGCCACCACCGACCACCCCGCCCACGGGAATGCCCACCCCGCCCGCACCGTTGCCCCGACGGCCGTCGCACCCCCGCGACACCACCCGCACGTCGTCCGGAAGGCCAGGTCGTGGACCTCTTCTCCCCCGTCCAGCTCGGTGAGCTCACCCTCCCCAACCGCGTCGTCATGGCGCCCCTGACCCGCAAGCGGTCAGGCGACGCCGGCATCCCCGGCGACATCGTCGTCGACTACTACGCCCAGCGCGCCGGCACCGGGCTCATCGTCACCGAGGGCACCTTCACCAGCCACGAAGGACGCGCCTTCGACGGCCAGCCCGGCATCGTCACCGACGAGCAGGTCACCGCCTGGCGCCGCGTCACCGACGCCGTCCACGCCCGCGGCGGGCTCATCGCCATGCAGATCATGCACGGCGGGCGCGTCAGCCACCCCGACATCACCGGCACCGACCGCATCGTCGCGCCCTCCGCCGTCGCCATCGACGCCACCGTCCGCACCCGCCACGGCAAGCAGCCCTTCCCCGTGCCCCACGCCCTCACCACCGACGAGCTCCCCGCCGTCCGCGACGAGATCGTCACCGCCGCCACCCGCGCCCTCGAGGCCGGCATGGACGCCGTCGAGCTCCACGCCGCCAACGGCTACCTCCTGCACGAGTTCCTCTCCCCCACCACCAACCAGCGCACCGACGCCTACGGCGGCACCCCCCACGCCCGCACCCGCTTCGTCACCGAGGTCGTCACCGCCGTCGCCGACGCCGTCGGCCCCGGACGCGTCGGCCTGCGCATCTCCCCCGCCCACAACATCCAGGGCGCCCTCGAGACCGACCCCCACGACGTCGCCACCACCTACGGCACCCTCGTCGACGCCCTCGCACCCCTGCACCTGGCCTACCTCAGCATCCTGCACGCCGACCCCGCCGGACCCCTCACCCAGGACCTGCGCCGCCGCTTCGCCGGCCCCGTCGTCGTCAACAGCGGCTTCACCACCACCACCACACGCGACGAGGCCCTCGCCCTCGTCGCCCACGCCGACGGCGACGCCGTCGCCGTCGGACGCCCCCTCATCGCCAACCCCGACCTCGTCGACCGCTGGCGCACCCAGGCCCCCGAGAACACCCCCGACCCCACGACCTTCTACACCGACGGCCCCCAGGGCTACACCGACTACCCCCCGCTCGCGGGCTGACCCCGACCGGCGGTCCGGAACCACCGGACCGCCGGTGCTCAGCCGTCCAGCAGCGCGAACCAGTGCCGCTCCCGCAGCAGCGACCCGGCACCCGTCCCGACCCACACCCCCGCGACCACCGGTTCCCCCATGGCCTCGACGACCCGGAAGTGCGCCACCGGCACCGGCCACGGGTAGTCCGGCCCCGCCGACGTGACCACGTTGCGGACGAAACCCACCGGACGGTGCACCCCCGCACCACCGACCACCCACGAGGTCGCCCGCGTCGCCGTCACCGATCCGTCAGCGTCGCCCGCCAGCACCTCCCAGGTCGGCAGGTCCAGCTTCCCCGAACCACGCAGAACACCTCACCACCACGCCGCACCAGCACCCTGACCAGGCACGACGGCTCCGGCGCCACCGACGACGCCACCACCTGCGCACACCCGCCCGGCGGCAGCCACGCCGCACCCGGACGACTCTCCACCACCCGACCACCCGCACCCACCACACCCCGAGCGTGCCACCCCGCACCCCCCGCCACCGACGAACCGGGCACGTCTCCGGTCGACGGACATCCCGGACAAGTGTCAAGATGCCCGGCGAACCGCCTCGCGCACGGCCCCGACCCGCGCGAGCGCACGACCCACGGAGGACCAGTGACACACGCAGCAGAGGCGACGATGCCCGGCACCACGCCGGAGATCGACGAGGAAGCACGACTGCACTGCCCGCGCTGCAGCTCCCACGAGCTCACAGCCGGCGCACCGGTCACCGACCCGGCCGTCGCCTGGACGAACCACAGCATCACCTGCCGCTCCTGCGGCACCACCCGCGACCTCGCCGTCGTCGCCGTCTTCGGACGCGTCGTCGTCCGCTGGCTCGACGAGACCACGGACACCCCGCGCCGCTGACCGCACGGGGCCACCCACGCCCCGACCCCCGCGCCACCCCGACGGCCGGCACCGACCCGGTGCCGGCCGTCGCTGCACCGCCCGTCGCTGCACCATCGCAGGCGCCGACGCCCAGCCACCCCCAGCCCGGCCCCACGCACGCCGCACCACCGCCCAGCCGCCCGCGCCACACCCCGCCGCACCGCCCGCGGACCGTACCGGCATGGACGCACCCCCCTGGGACGGCACCGGCCCCGACGACGACCTGCCCACCATGCCCTCCGCGCCGCTCGGCACACCCGCCGACGCCCTCGAGCTCCTCCTCCACCTCGTCGGACCCGAGGCCGCCGGACGACCCGCCCTCTGGTTCGTCCTCCTCGACGCCGCCCGTCAACCCCTGCCGCTCGTGCTGCCCCTCACCGACGTGCCCCCGCGCCCCGACACCCGCACCACCCACGAGCTCGCCCGCGTCCTCGCCTCCGTCCTCACCCACGACGCCCCCGACGGCTCCGTCGTCGTCGCCCTCGTCCGCGCCGCCGGCGGCGACGACGGGCCCTTCGAGCGCGACTGGTCCCGCGCCGTCCACGACGCCTGCCACCACGCCGGCGTCACCGTCTGGGCCACCCTCGCCATCGGCGCCCACCGCGCACGCGTCCTGCACCGCTGACACCGACGCGCTCGCGGGCGTGCCCACGCACGACGAGGCCCGCGCCGTCCGTGGACGACGCGGGCCGGTGCGAGGCGGTTCAGCCCGTCGGGCCGGGCGAGGCCTCGTCGATCGCGGCGAGCTGCGCGAGCGAGGGCTCCCACCCCGCGGAGGCCACGTTCTCGCGCACCTGCTCCGGGGTGCGCGCGCCGGAGATGATCGACGCGACGCCGGGCTGGGCCGCCAGGCCGCCGAGCGCCAGCGTCGCGAGGCTGACGCCCCACTCCTGCGCGAGGGCCGCCAGGGCCTCGATGCGGTCGAAGTCGGCCGTCCGCAGCCGCTGCGGGATCCGCGTGAGGCGGCTCCCCTCGGGCGCGGCCTCTCCGCGGCGGTACTTGCCCGTGAGCAGGCCGGACGCGAGCGGCACGTACGGAAGGACGCCGACGCCGCACGCCTCCGTGGCGGGCACGAGCTCGGCCTCGGCACCCCGGTCGAGCAGGTTGTAGCGGTTCTGGGCGGAGACGAACGGCGTCGTGCCGGCGGTCCGCGCCGTCCAGTCGGCCTCGACGACCTGCCAGGCCGCGAAGTTCGACGAGCCGACGTAGCGGACCTTGCCCTCGACGACGAGCTCGTGCAGCGCCGCGAGGGTCTCCTCGACGGGTGTCCGCGGGTCCGGCGTGTGCATCTGGTACAGGTCGATGCGGTCGGTGCCGAGCCGCTGCAAGGAGCCCTCGACCGCGCGGCGCACGTACCGCCGCGAGCCGCGCACGCCCCAGTCCGCGCCGTTGAGGCCGCCCACGTCGAGCCCGAACTTCGTCGCGACGACCACGTCGTCGCGACGCCCGCGCAGGGCGCTGCCCAGCAGCTCCTCGCTC
Source organism: Cellulomonas oligotrophica (assembly GCF_013409875.1). Classification (GTDB taxonomy): domain Bacteria; phylum Actinomycetota; class Actinomycetes; order Actinomycetales; family Cellulomonadaceae; genus Cellulomonas; species Cellulomonas oligotrophica. The sequence goes on along the minus strand of NZ_JACCBK010000001.1, from coordinate 337,325 downwards.
TGCCCCGGCGTGCCGCCGTAGACGTCCGCGGTGTCGAAGAGCGTGACGCCCTCGTCGAGGGCCGCGTGCACGACCGCGGGCACGTCGTCGGGCGCGAGCGTCGCGCCGAACGTGTTGCACCCGAGCCCTGCGGTCGAGACGGTCAGTCCGCTGTCACCCAGCTGGCGGTAGGTCGTGGTCACCCGGGCACCCTACGACGCCGGTCCGTGGACGTCGCCGAGCGCCGCGGGTGGGACCCTGGGACAGTGGTGTTTCACGACACCTTCACGTCGGGGTGGAACACCGGTGCCTGCACGGCCGTTGTGCCCCCTGGAAGAACGACCGCCGAGAGGCACGGCACGGAGGTCCACCATGGCGAACAGGTCCCTGCGCGGGATGCGCATCGGGTCCCACAGCATGGAGTCAGAGCAGGGCGTCGACTTCGCCCCGCGGCTCCAGGCGCACTACGACTGCCCCAACGGGCACACGATCATCCTGCCGTTCTCGGTCGAGGCCGATGTCCCGGTGGTGTGGGAGTGCCGGTGCGGTGCGGAGGCTCTTCTCCGCGACGCGTCGAAGCCCGAGGTCAAGAGCGGCAAGCCGCCGCGCACGCACTGGGACATGCTCCTCGAGCGTCGCACGGTGAACGAGCTGCAGGAGCTGCTCGACGAGCGGCTCGACCTGCTGCGTGCGGGCAAGCTCCGCCGCAGCGCCTGACCCGCCTGACCCGCACGGCCGGCTCCGCCCGGAGCCGTTGACGAGAGCCCCGCCCTTCTGGGCGGGGCTCTCGTCGTCGTGAGGTGAGACGGCTGACGAACCTGTCCCCCCCTCTTGCCTGCAGCGGTGACTACGGTGCCGATCTTCGGCGCCTGTTTCTGTTATCAGGCGATCGGCGGGTGAAGATCCGCGACGCGGGGATGACCCGTGGTCAGGCAGCCGGCTCGGTGCGGTCGTCGCGCCGCAGGCGCGCCGCGCCGACCATCCCCGCGAGCACGACCCAGACGGCCAGGGCGTCGAACGCCAGCGCCGGCCACTCCCCTGCCGCGGCGGCCGGCGAGAGCGACGTGCGCAGCGGGACCGTCGCGACCATCCGGTCGGCCGTGAAGAGCTCCGTGCGGTCCACGACCGTGCCGTTGGGGGCGATCACGGCGCTCACGCCGACCGTCGAGATCTGCACGGTCGAGCGCCCGTGCTCGATGGCCCGCAGCCGTGACATCGCCAGCTGCTGCGTCGACTCGTCCGACCAGCCGAAGGACGCGTTGTTCGTCTGGACGACGAGCAGCTCGCCGCCCTCCCGGACCGACTCGCGCACCAGCGCGTCGTAGGCGACCTCGAAGCAGATCACGTCACCGACCACGACGGTGCGGCCGAGCCGCTCGGACTCCACCGGCACCACGCCGGGCTCCGTGCCGGGGAGCATGTCCGCCGTCACGAGGTCGACCGCGTCGGAGAACAGGCGGGCGACGTCCCGCATCGGCACGTACTCGGCGAACGGCGCCGGGTGCTGCTTGGAGTACGTGGCCACGACCCCCTCCCCCGGCTCCCACAGCACCGCCGTGTTGTACCGGCCGCCCGACTCCGGGTACTCGACCGTGCCCACGAGCATGGGCGCCCCCACGGCGACGGCGGCCTCGTCGATGATGGCCGCGGCCTCGGCGTCGACCTGCGGGTCGATGTCGGTGCCGTTCTCGGGCCACAGCACCAGGTCCAGCCAGCCGGGCTCCACCTCGTCGAGGAGGGCGTGGGTGCCGTTCGCGTGGTTGTCGAGCACCTGCCGGCGCTGGCCGAAGGCGTCGAGCTGCCCGGGCTCGGGCACGTTGCCCTGCACGGCCCCGACCCGCAGGGAGCCGGTCTCCGCGCTCGTGTCGAGCGGCACCAGCAGGGACCCGACGCCGATCGCCACGAGCGCGCCCAGCGCCGCGAGGGTGCGCCCCAGCCGCACGTCGAGCCCGGCGAGCACCGCCCGCGCGAGCAGGACGCCCACGGCGACGACCACCGCGCTCAGCAGCGGGGTGCCGCCCAGCCAGGCGTAGGACGCCAGCAGCGAGTCCGCCTGGGAGAACGCCAGACGCCCCCAGGGGAAGCCGCCGAACGGCTGGGCGGAGCGCAGCTCCTCGACGCCGACCCACAGCACGACGAACGTGAGCAGCTGCCACCAGCCGCTGCGCCACACCGCGTGCCCGCGCCGGGCCCACGCCCACGCGGCGCCGAAGCCGGCGACGAACAGGGCCTCCAGCACGCTCAGCGCGATCCACGGCACTGGTCCGACGGCGTCGTTCGCCCACGTGATCATCGGGGCGAAGCACGCCAGGCCCCAGACGAGGCCGACGAGGGCGTTCCACCGCGCGCTGTCCCGGCGCAGGGCGAGGTACAGCAGCCCCACGCCGATGTAGGCGCCGGCCCACCAGCCCGGGTCGGGGAACGCGAGGCGCGTGAGGTACCCGCCGAGGGCCGCGAGGATGATCGTCGTCCAGCGGGCCGGGGGCGTCAGGTGCACCGCAGAAGGGTACGTCAGCACCCTGCGGGCCCCGCCGTGGCTGCAGGTCAGGCGCCCGGGGGACGCCCGTGCGCGTGCGGGTCGCGTCGCCGCGGAGGACGGCCCGGGGCCTGCACCGGACTGGCGCGTCCGGCCCGGCGCCGGGGCTGCTCCCCCGACGTGCCGACGCCGGACGACGCCGGCCCCGGCCGACCGGCCCGCGCGCCCTTCGTACCAGCGAGGGCTCTCGCCCTGCCGTTCTCTGTTGGACGCGCGGGCCCGGTCGGAGCTTCGGTTCGGACGGGGCCGCGCACCACGGCCGGCCCCCTTCCCCCCGATGCCCGCCGTGGCGGACTGAAGCGAAACTACCCGTCTCGCGACGGGTGTCAAGGCCGGTGTCTGCCCAGGTCAGCGGTCTCGACGCAGGTCACTCGGGCTCCTCCGGGGGCCGAGGAAGGCCAGGATCCGGCGTGTCGCCCGCGTGTCGCGCCCTCACCCGGTCGGAGCAGCGTCGGGCGCCCCCGGGCGGGGCGTGCAGCACACGTGGGAGGGGTCCCACGTGTGCGAGCGACGGGCCCGCGGCCGGCCCAGATTTCACCCGGTCAGCTCGTCGTGCAGCACCACCCCGTCGCGGACCGTGCGGACGCAGCGCGGCGGGACCGCGTCGGGCGACAGGTCGGGCAGCAGCGGGCTGCCTGCCCGCGCGTCGGTGCTCCACGACGCCGTGCGCGCCGCCTGCACCACGAGGTGCTCGGCGCGCCACACCGCCAGGTGCGCAGGAGCGCCCACCCGCAGCTCGCCCGCACCGGTGTGGTCGAGGTGCGCGAGCCGCCACCCGCCGCGCGTCGCGGCACGGAACGCCGCCCGCACGGAGATCCGCTCGTCCTCGGCGTGCAGGTGGGCCGCCGCGCGGACCCCGGCCCACGGGTCGAGCGGCGTCACGGGGCTGTCCGAGCCGAGCGCGAGGGGCACGCCTGCCGCCGCGAGGTCCGCGAGAGGGTTGAGGGTCGCCGCACGCCCCGCGCCCAGCCGGGCGGCGTACATGCCGCCGGGCCCGCCCCACGCGGCGTCGAAGGACGGCTGCACGCTCAGGCGCGCACCCAGCAGCACGAGCTGGGCGAGGGCGTGCGCGTCGACCATCTCCGCGTGCTCGACACGGTGCCCTGCGCCGGCCACGGCCGCGAGGCCCTCGACGTCGGCGGCGGCCCGCAGCCCCAGCACCAGCTCGTCGAGGGCGCGGTCGCCGATGACGTGGAACGCCGCGTGGCTGCCCGCGCGCGTCACGGCCGTGACGTGGTTGGCGATCTCCTCGGCCGACAGGTACAGGTGCCCGCGCGTGCTCGGGTCGTCGGCGTACGGGTCGCGCAGAGCGGCCGTGCGTGAGCCCAGCGACCCGTCGACGTTGAGGTCCCCGCCGATGCCCGTCAGGCCGGGGATGTCCGCCAGCAGCGCCCGCGCGTCGTCGACCGTCACGCACCGCTCGCCCCGGTACCCGACGACGAGCGGAAGCCCCGACGCCGCGGCCGCCGTCATCGCCAGCAGCTCGCGCAGCCCCTCCCGGGTGTCGATCGACGGCGCGGACTGCTCGTGCACCGCCACGACACCGGCGGCGGCCGCGCGGCGCAGGGCGTCGCGGTACAGGGCCGTGCGCTCGGCCGGCTCGACGTGCCGTGCCACGGCCCGCGCGGCGTGGTGCGCGTCCCGCTCGACCCGTCCGTCGTCCGACCAGCCGGGCAGGTCCACGAGCCCGGCCTGCTGCGCGAGCACCGTCGACACGACCGCGGAGTGCACGTCGACGCGCGCCAGGTACACCGGCAGGCCCGGTGCCGCCGCGTCCAGCTCGGCCCGGGTCGGGGGGCGGCGGGCCGGCCAGCGCTGGTCGTCCCAGCCCACGCCCAGCAGCGGGGTGCGGTCCCAGTCGGGGCGGGCGGCGGCGGCGCGCGCGACCGCCGCCAGCGCGTCCGGCAGGTCGTGCACGCCGCCGGACGGGCCGAGGTCGACCGAACGGTCCGCGAGGGCGGTCTCGAGCACGTGGACGTGGGCGTCGACGAAGCCGGGGGCGACGAGGGCGCCGTCGAGGTCCACGACGTGGTCGACGCCGGCGACGAGCCCGTCGGCGGTGTCGTCGGAGCCGAGCCAGGCGACGGTGCCGTCCTCGACGAGGAGGGCCTCGGCGAACGGGTCGGAGGGTGAGTGGACGACGCCGTGCCGGTAGAGGGTCGAGGTCACGCTTGAGAACTGTAGGGGTCGTGGGCGCTCACCGGGCTCAGACGCCCGTGTAGGCGACGACGCCGCGGCGGACGGCGGTCACGGCGCGGTCGGCGGTGGTCCGCAGGCGGGTGGTGGGGGCGGCCTTGGCGATCTGGTCGAGGACGTCGACGACCTGCTTGCACCAGCGGACGAAGTCGCCGGCGGCGAGGTCGGTGCCGCGCAGGACGGTGTCGAGGCTGCGGCCGGACGCCCAGCGGTGCAGGGGCTGGACGAGGCCGGTGTCGAGGGTGGCGAGGGTCTCCAGGCGGTGGGCGGTCTCGAGGTCCTCGAGCTGGGACCAGGCACGGGTGGCGGCGTCGAGGGCGCGTCCGAGCCGGGACTCGGGTCCGCCGGGCACGTGCGTGTCGGCGTCCTCGTCGCGGCGGGAGCGGTAGACGAGGGTGGAGACGAGCGCGGCGAGCGCGGGCGGGTCGAGCTCGTCGAGGATCCCGCGGCGCAGGCACTCGGCGAGCAGGAGGTCGTTCTCGGCGTAGATGCGGCGCAGCCAGCGGCCGTCGTCGGTGACGGTGAGGGTGGGGCCGTCGGGGGTGTCGGTGGTCTCGAGGTACCCGAGGGTGGTCAGGACGTCGCAGGTGCGGTCGAAGACGGCGGCGATGGAGCCGGTGCGGCCGGCGATGCGGGCGACGAGGGCGTCGTGCTCGGTGCGCAGGCGGTGGTGGCGGTCGGCCCAGCGCAGGTGCTCGTCGCGGTCGGGGCAGCCGTGGCAGGGGTGGGCGCGCAGCTCGCGGCGCAGGGCGGCGATCTCGGCGTCGTCCTGGGCGCCGGTGCGGCGGTCCCGCCGGCCGGGGCGGGGGGCGGGCTCGAGGTCGTCGGCGGTGGCGCGCAGTCGGGCGGCGAGGTCGCGCCGGTGCGGTGCGGTGCGCAGGTTGAAGCCGGCGGGGACGCGCAGGTGGGCGACGGTGCGGGCGCCGGTGCCGACGTCGTGGACGGTCAGGCGGCGGATCTGCCGGTCGGTGGTCAGCACGGTGGGGCGGGGGCCGTCGAAGCCGGGGCTCCCGCCGGGGTCGACGACGACGACGTGGGTGGTGCGACGGCCGGTGGGGTACTCCAGGACGTCGCCGACGCGCAGGCCCTCGAGGGTGCGGGCGACGTCGGCGCGACGGGCGGTGGCGGTGTCGCGGGTGACGCGGCGCTCGTGCTCGGTGAGGCGGCGGCGCAGGGCGTCGTAGGCGGGCAGGTCGCCGCGGTCGCACGTCATGGCCTGCGCGTAGCCCTCCAGGGCCTCGGTGTGGGCCTGGGCCTGGCGGGCGAGGCCGACGACGCCGCGGTCGGCCTGGAACTGCGCGAAGGACGTCTCGAGGACCTCGCGGGCCCGGGTGCGGCCGACCTGGGCGACGAGGTTGACGGCCATGTTGTAGGTGGGGCGGAACGCCGAGCGCAGCGGGTAGAGGCGGCGGGACGCGAGGCCGGCGAGCTGGACGGGGTCGAGGCCGTTGTGGGCGACGACGACCGCGTGGCCCTCGGTGTCGATGCCGCGGCGGCCGGCACGTCCGGTGAGCTGGGTGTACTCCCCCGGGGTGATGTCGACGTGCGAGGAGCCGTCCCACTTGACGAGGCGTTCGAGGACGACGGAGCGGGCGGGCATGTTGATGCCGAGGGCGAGGGTCTCGGTGGCGAAGACGACCTTGACCAGGCCCTGGGAGAAGAGGTCCTCGACGGTCTCCTTGAACAGCGGGAGCATGCCGGCGTGGTGGGCGCCGACGCCGCGGACCAGCGCCTCGGCGAAGGCCTCGTAGCCGAGGACGGCGAGGTCCTCGGGCGGGATCGCGGCGGCGCGCTCCTCGACGACCCGGCGGATCTGGCTCTGCTCGGCGGGGGTGGTCAGCCGCACCCCGGCCGACAGGCACTGGGTGACGGCGGCCTCGCAGCCGGCGCGGGAGAAGATGAAGACGATCGCGGGCAGCAGGTGCGCGGCGGCGAGGGAGTCGACGACGGCGAAGCGCGGGGCCTGGCGGATGCCCGGGCCGGGTCGCTGGCCGCCGCGCCCGCGGTAGCCGCGGTCGCCGGGGCCGCGCCGGCCGCGGTCGTCGCGGCCCTCGGGGCGTCCGTCCCCAGGGCGGTCGCGGCGCAGGAGGTGGCGCAGGTCGGGGTTGATGGGCGGGTCGACCCCGGGGTCGGTGGGGTCGACGTGGCCGGCGTAGAGGTCGTAGAGCTCGTCGCCGACGACGACGTGCTGCCCGAGCGGCACCGGGCGGTGCTCGGAGACGACGACCTCGGTGTCGCCGCGCACGGTCGCGAGCCAGTCGCCGAACTCCTCGGCGTTGGAGACCGTGGCGGACAGGGACACGAGCTGGACGTCGTCAGGCAGGTGGATGATCACCTCTTCCCACACCGGGCCGCGGAACCGGTCGGCGAGGTAGTGGACCTCGTCCATGACGACGTAGGCGAGCCCCTGCAGGGCGGGCGAGCCGCCGTAGAGCATGTTCCGCAGGACCTCGGTGGTCATGACGACGACGTCGGCGTCGCCGTTGAGGGTCGTGTCGCCGGTGAGCAGGCCGACCCGGTCGGTGCCGTGCACGCGGGCGAGGTCGGCGTACTTCTGGTTCGACAGCGCCTTGATGGGGGTGGTGTAGAACGCCTTGCGGCCCGCGGCCAGCGCGAGGTGGACGGCGAACTCCCCCACGACCGTCTTGCCGGCGCCCGTCGGGGCGGCGACGAGGACTCCGCTGCCGCGCTCGAGGGCGACGCACGCCTCGGTCTGGAAATCGTCGAGGGGGAAGTCGAGACGGTCGCGGAACGCGGCGAGCTCGCTGCGCTCGGCGACGTGACGGCGGCGGGCGGCCGCGTACCGCTCGGCCGGTGACGGCTCGGCGGGCTCGGGGCGCGGGGCGTCGGCGGGGGTGCGGGGGCGGGACCGGCGGGGCACGCGCCCACCCTAGGCACACGGCGGCGCGGGGCGGTGGTCGGACGCGGTCCTCGCGTCCGGTGCTCGCGCGGCGCCGTCGGGGTCGTCGGTGCCGGTGCGGCGCCTCAGACGAGGACGTGCACGGCTCCGGGCACGCACTCGACGGCCAGGGGCGCCGGGCCGATGCGCTCACCGTCCGCGAACGCCGGCGGTGGCGGTGGGCCGTGCTGGGGCGCGGGCTCGACGACGACGGCGCGGCCGCGCAGCACCCGCACGCGCCCGTCGCGCACGTGCGTCCCCCCGTACAGCCGCGGGAAGACGCCCAGGGCGCCCCCACGCGTGAAGGCGCCCGCCAGCACGACGTCGAGCAGCCCGTCGTCCAGACGGGCGTCGGGTGCCACGTGCAGGCCGCCGCCGAACCACGGTGCGTTGGCGACCGCGACGAGCGTGCCGGGCTGCTCCCAGACCACGTCGTCGACGCGCACGCGGTACCCGTAGGGGCGGAACCGCGCCAGCTCGGGCACGAGGGCCGCGAGGTAGCGGGCGTTGCCCTGGGGGCGGCGCAGCGTGTTGGCGCGGGCGTTGACCGCGGCGTCGAGGCCGCAGGACAGCACGCCGAGGAACCACTCGCGCGCGCCGGCGCCGGGCCGGCCCGTGCGGGCGGCGTCGACCGTGCGGGTGCGGGAGGCCCGCAGGGCGGCGTCGACGACGTCGGTGGCCGCGCGCACGTCGCCGCGCGGCAGGCCCAGCGCCCGGGCCGCGTCGTTGCCGGTGCCGACGGCCACGACGCCCAGCGGCAGCGTGGTCCCGGCCACGAGGCCGACGCCCAGGTGGACCATGCCGTCGCCGCCCACGACGACGAGCGCGTCGAGCCCGGCGAGGACCGCGGCGCGGGCGCGGTCGGCGGAGTGCGCGAGCGTCGGCCCGGACAGGTCCCGCACGGCGTGCCCCGCACCGGTGAGCCGGTCGTGCACGGCTCGGCCCGCGTGGCGCCCGCGGCCGCGACCGGCGACGGGGTTCACCACGAGCCCGACGAGGCTCATGCGGGGCCGGCGGCCCGGTCGTCGATGTCGTCGTCCGCCATGGTGCCGTCGAGCCGCGGCAGGCCCTGGGCGACCAGGCGGCGGTCGAGGCGGCGGTCGTGCAGGAGGCACACCCCGAGGGCGGCGAAGAAGAGCAGGCTCACGGGGATCGCGACGGCGAGCATCGTGATGGCGTCAGGCGTGGGCGTCGCGACAGCCGCGAACACGAAGGCCGTGAGCACGGCCCAGCGCCACCCGGCCATCCAGGTGCGGGCGCGCACGACGCCGGCGAAGTTGAGAGCGACCATGAGCACGGGCAGGAGGAACGCGACGCCGAAGGCCAGGACGATGCGCATGACGAAGCTCAGGTAGAGCTGGGCGTCGATGAGGTTCGTCGCGTCGTCGGGAGTGAACTCCGTCAGCAGACGGACCGCGTTGGGCAGCGCCCACCAGGCCAGCGCCGCCCCGCCGAGGAACAGAGGCACGGCCACTGCGAGGAACGCCAAGGCGTACGTGCGCTCGCGCCGCGTCAGGCCGGGAGTGACGAACGCCCAGAGCTGGTAGATCCACCACGGGCTCGACACCAGCACCCCGAGGAACAGCGAGACCTTGACCTGCATGTCGAACGACGTCGCCACGCCCTGGAAGTTCAGGGCGACGGTCGTCGAGCGGCTCTCCGCGACGTCGAGGACGGGCTGCTGGAGCAGGGCGAAGACCGGGTCGTACAGGACCCAGCCCAGCACGCCGCCGACCAGCAGACCGAGCGCGATGAGCATGACGCGCCGCCGCAGCTCGCGCAGGTGCTCGCGCAGGGGCATCCGCCCGCCGGGCTCGGAGGGCGGGCGGCGAGATCCGGTCACGCCCGGCTCAGGCGCGCGGCGTCGTGCCGGGCTCGGGCGGGGGCGGCACGTCGCTCGTGCGCTCGGCGGCCGGGCGGGTCACCGGGTCGGGCGCCGGCGCGGCGGTCGTCGCCCCGGCACCGCGGTCCCGGTCGTCGTCGCCCGTGAGGTCCTTGACCTCGTTCTTGAAGATCTTCAGCGACTGGCCGACGCTCTTCGCCATCGCGGGCAGCCGGTTCGCCCCGAAGAGGAGAAGGATCACCACCAGCACGATGATGATGTGCCACGCGGAGATGTTCCTGACCACGACCACTCCTCCGTCGGAAGGTGCTGACCGGGCGAGTGTACGGCCTCACCCGCCACGTCCGTACGCGCACGGGGAACCGGTGCGCACGGCGCGTCGAAGCGCTTGCGCCCGCTGCCAGCCTGACGTCAGCCGAACCAGCGCGCGACCGACGCGCGAACCGTGCCGCGGTGCCGCTCACGGCGGGCTTCGCGACGGTCCCGACGGGCGGCGCGCAGCACGCCGTAGCGCGCCGCGAGCACCTCGGGGTCCTGCCCCAGCGCAGGCTGCGTCACCGGCCCGCGAGCGCGGGCGATCTCCTCGAGCTCGGCGGTGCGGTCGGCGAGCCTGTTGGCGACGTCGGCGGCGCGGGAGAGCTCGTGGCCGAGGGCGACGGCGGAGCGCCACAGGCGTCGGGCGATCAGCGCAGCGCCGGCGAGGGTGGCGAGGGCGAGGACGGTCCAGACGGTTCCCCAGAGCACGGCGGTCAGCCTGCCGTACGGGTGGGGGTGGGCGCGAGCAGGGGGGCGTAGGCGTCGAGGGCGGCGCGGGCGTGGTGGGCGACGTCGGCGCCGACGTCGGGGGGGTCGACGGCGAGGACGTCGTCGGCGACCTGCAGGAGCAGGTGGCGCAGCCAGGCGGGCTGGACGACGCGGACGTCGATCTCGAAGGTGCCGTCGGTGTGGTCGCGGACGGTCTCGACGGGCACGGACTCGGCGACCCAGCGGGCGGGGCCGGCGAGGTGCAGGGTGACGAGGTCGGCGTGGGGGTCGGGGTGGAAGTGGTCGGCGTCGGGGGTGACGTCGTGCTCGTCGGCGGGGGTGTCGAGGACGGTGGCGGCGGTGATGCGGTCGGTGCGGAAGCGGCGTTCGGCGTCGGCGGGCAGGGACCAGGCGAGCAGGTAGGAGTGGTCGTCCTGGGTGAGGAGGCGGATGGGGTCGACGTCACGCTCGGTGGTGGTGTCGGAGGCGTCGGTGTAGCGCAGGCGCAGGCGGCGGCGGGTGGCGAGGGCGGTGCCGACGGCGGCGACGACGTCGGGTCGGCCTTCGACGTCGAGGCGGACGTCGACTCCGGCGGCGGCGTCGCCGGTGGCGGTGGTGAGCTTGGCGAGGGCGGAGTCGAGGACGGCGGCGCGCTCGGGGTCGAGGGCGGGGCGCAGGGCGGTGAGGGCGCGCAGGGCGGCGACGAGGGCGACGCCCTCGCGGGGGCCGAGGCGCAGGGGGCGGGTGAGGCCGCGGGCCTCGGTGAGGCGGACGACGCCCTGCTCGTAGGAGGTGGCGTCGAAGTCGATGAGGTCGTCGGGGAGATAGCCGGGGGTGCCGGTGACCCAGAGGGTGTCGATGTCGGCCATGACCTGGGCGGGGGTGACGCCGAACTGGGCGGCGACGTCCTCGACGCGGACGGGGTCGTGGCGTTCGAGGTAGGCGATCATGCCGAGCATGCGCACGAGGCGGTCGCTGGCGCGTTCAGGCACCGCGCACCTCCGTGCTGGTGGTGGGGCGGCGGGCGGGGCGGGTGTCGAGGTCGGCGGCGCCGTGGAGGAGGTCGAGGACGGCGTCGCGAACGTCGGTGGGGTGCAGGACGACGACGGCGTCGCCGTAGCCGGCGACGTGCTCGGCGAGCTCCCAGGCGTGGCGGTAGGGGACGGCGACGAGGTCGCGGTCGGCCAGGACGGTGGTGGCGCCGGGTGGGAGGTCGGGGTCGGCGGGGGTGGGGACGGCGCGGGCGCGGACGGCGCCGGCGCGTCCGGGGGTGACGGCGAGGAGGGCGAGGTTCTCCGCTCCCCCGCCCCAGGCGTGGGCGGCGGCGTCGAGGTCCTCGGGGGCGGGGGGTGCGAAGGAGCCGGGGTCGCCGACGGTGCGGACGGGGCCGCGGATGCGGGTGAGGCGGTAGGAGCGGGCGGCGTCGCGGTCGCGGTCGCGGCCGAGCAGGACCCAGCCGCCGCGGCGGGCGAGGAGCTTCCAGGGTTCGACGACGCGGTCGCGGACCTGGCCGGTGGAGGCGGCGGCGTAGGTGAAGCGGACGGCCTGGCGGGCCTGGACGGCGTCGACGAGGGGGCCGAAGGCGGTGCCGCCGGCGCGGACGCGGGGGGCGAGGCCGGCGACGAGGTCGTCGGACTGGGGGGCCTGGCCGACGGCGCGGAGCTTGGTCAGGGCGCGGGTGGTGTCGGCGCGCAGGGACTGGTCCTGCCAGAGCTGGGCGGCGAGGGCGAGGACGCCGAGCTCGGCGGCGGTGAGGTCGATGGGGGGCAGGGCGTAGCGCTCGAGGTCGACGCGGTAGCCGACGTCGTCGCCGTGGCCGGCGTGGGTGACGGTGAGGACGGGGATGCCGAGGTCGCGCAGCGTGTCCTTGTCGCGTTCGAACATGCGTTCGAACGCGTCGTCGGAGGGGGCGTCCTGGTAGCCGGCGACGGAGGACCGCACCTGCTCCTTGGTCATCCGCCCGGGGGTGTTGACGAGGGCGATGACGAGGTTGAGCAGGCGCTCGGCGGGCGGGATCGCGGGGGGCATCGTGGCCCCACGGTAGTGCGGGTCGGAGCCGGTGGTGGTGCAGCACGCCGGGCGTGCGGGTGACGGGTGCGCGACGATGGCGGGCGGTGGGTGCGGGGCGCGCCGGTAGCGTGGTCGGGTGATCGCGTGGCGTGCGGGTGTGGTGGAGCGGTGCGGGACCCGGTGGGACGGGGCCTGTGAGGTCAGCGTGGCCGTCGAGGGCGAGGACCGGACGGTGCGGGCGCTGGTGTACCCGGCGCTGGTGGGTGAGGTGGTGCCCGGTGCGCGGGTGCTGATGAACACCACGGCGCTGGAGCGGGGCCTGGGCACGGGCGGGTACGCGCTGGTGGTGGCGCGCACGGACGCGCTGCCGGCGGACCCGCTGCCGGGGCCGGGTCACCTGGTCAAGGCCCGGTACACGCCGTTGCAGGCGATGGTGCTGGGCGTCGACGACCAGGAGTCGGCGCACCACGAGGTGCTGCGGGACGCGGACGACCTGGCGGGGATGCCGGTCGTCGTGGCGGACCTGCACTCGGCGCTGCCGGCGGTGGTCGCGGGTGCACGGGCCGCGGCGGCGCGGGCCGGGCGGGCGGTGCGGGTGGTGTACGTGATGACCGACGGCGGGGCGCTGCCCGCGTGGTTCTCGCGGGCCGTCGCGGGGCTGCGGGAGGCCGGGTGGGTCGAGGCGTGCGTGACCACGGGGCAGGCGTTCGGCGGCGACCTGGAGGCCGTGACGGTGCACACGGGCCTGCTGGCCGCCCGGCACGTGCTGGGCGCGGACCTGGCGATCGTGGCGCAGGGGCCGGGGAACCTCGGCACGGGCACGCGGTGGGGGTTCTCCGGGGTTGCCGCCGGTGAGGCCGTGAACGCCGCGTCGGTGCTGGGCGGACGCCCGGTCGCGTCGTTGCGCGTCTCGGGGGCCGACGCCCGCGAGCGCCACCTGGGGGTCTCGCACCACTCGTCGACGGCGTACGGGCGGGTGGCTCTGTCCCCCGCGGACGTGCCGGTGCCGGTGTTCTCGGGGCTGCCGGGCTCGCCGGTGGACCTGACGGCGGACGACGACGTCGCGGCGTGGGACGCGCTGGGCGCGCGCGTGGCGGACCAGGCGGGCGCGCTGGTGGCGCCGGGCGGGCGGCACACGGGGGTGCCGGTGGTGGCCGACGGTGATCTGCTGGAGGCCCTGCGCGGCTCGCCGGTGCGCCTGTCGACGATGGGCCGGGGCCTGGACCGGGACCCGGCGGCGTTCCTGGCCGCGGCGGTCGCCGGGGTGCACGCGGCGGAGCTGGCCCTCTCCCCCGCCTGACGTCGGCGCGGCGGCCGGCGGTCACCGGGTCGGTCGCGCAGCAGGTCGGGCGGTCGGAGGCGGTCGAATCCCAGGGTCACCGTGCGTCATGGTCGGTGCAGGTCCCGGCGGGCGGGGCCGTGACGAGCGGGAGGTGGTCGTGTGCGGTTCATGATGTCCGTGGTCGACGTCGGGACGGGGACCGCGAGCGCGGCGGAGGCCGCCGCGATCGACGGTTTCAACGCGCGCCTGCAGGCGGACGGGGCGTGGGTGCTCGCCGGGGGCCTGGCGTCCCCGGGCTCGGCGCGGGTCGTCGACGCGACCGGGTCGGGCGAGGCGCTGGTGACGCAGGGTCCGTTCGCGGAGACGACGGAGCACGTGGCGGGGTTCTGGGTCGTCGACGCACCCGACGAGGAGGCGGCGCTCGCGCTGGCGGTCGGCGGGTCGCGGGCGTGCGGGCGGAAGGTCGAGCTGCGCGCGTTCCTGTGAGAGGACGCACGTGACCAGCAGGCAGAGTGCACCACGGGTGCCATCCAGTCGCGCTCCGAGGACGCAGGCCCGCCGAACATCACCCACGGCGAGAGACAGACGGGATCACCCGGTCTCGTCATGTCCAGGCGGGGAGGCCAGGGCTACCTCGGTGAGGTGTCAGGCGCGCAGCTGCCACCGGGGTGGTACGACGACGAGGCCGGGTCGCGTCGCTTCTGGGACGGCACCGGGTGGCTCTCGCCGAGCGAGGGCGCTGCACCGGCGCCCAGGCGTCGCCGGGCCGTGCTCGTCGCGACGATCGCTGTCGTGCTCGTCGCCGGCATCGTCGCGGCCGGCGCCGTGCTGACGACACGGCACCAGACCGCGCAGGTGGCCGCCTCGGCGACCGCGTCAGCAGCACGGGAAGCGTCAGCGTCGGCCAGTGCTGAACGCGCTGCCAACGCCAGGGCCTCGGCAGCGGCCCGGCGTACCGCGCAGGCCCTCGCAGAGCAAGAGGCTGCGAACGCGGAGGTCGACGAGTGGATGAACACCGAGACCGGGCACACCTGGGAAGTCATCGAGTCCGGCAACGTCTACGTCCGCTTCGCCGACCCCGACGAGTACCACTGCGGCATGCTCGACTCCACGAGCGTCGTGGCCTACGCCCGCCTCGGGTGTCCGACGAGCCTGTACGTCAAGGCCTCCGTGCTCGACGCAGGAGGAACCGTCATCGGCTTCGCCAACGACCTGCTCGGCGCCGTACCCGCCGACGGCTCGGCCCAAGCACTACTCGAAGACACCACCGGCCAGGTCGAGACCTTCACCCTCACCGAAGTCACATGCCGCTGACCAGCACCACCAGCGGCGCCCCGCGGCGCCCGGCAGCCCCGCCAGTCAGCGCGCCTCGGCAGCCCGGTACGCCTCGACCACCGACGCCGGGATCCGCCCACGGTCCTTGACTGCGAGGCCCTGCCCGGCGGCCCACCCCCCGGTCGCGCGCGACGTCGCCCGGTCCAACCGCTCCGCGGGTGCCGCGGCGGTGCGGACTCGGCCAGGGCGCACCCGGCGCCCGGCGGACGTGTACGGCTCGAGGACGTGCAGCAGCTCGTCACGGTGCGCGTCAGTCAGGTCGACCTCGTAGACCGTCTCGCCCCACGCGAATCGGTACGTCTTGGCGCCCTCGGTGCCGTCGAGGTCGTCGGTGATGATCACGCGCGTCTGCTGAGCCATACCGGTGATCCTCCCGCACACGCCCCGGCCCTGTGGGCAGGAACGATGGGCATGGTAACCGCTCTCCTGCCCGACCTCGCCCCTACCGACCTCCTGCCCGTCGACGTCGACGAGCGCGCGGCCGCGCTCGGCTGGGAGACGACCCGGGTGTGGGCCGCGTGGGCCTGGCTCGACGACACCACGGACCGGTCAAGCTGGCTCCCGTCAGCACCTCGTCACCGCTGTCACGGCAGGCGGGGAGCGCCCTCGATCCGACCTGACCTGCGCGTTCGGTAGACACACCCCGTGGCTACTGGAGACATCTCAACCCTTGACCGGCTCATACGGCGGCCCCTAGCCTCAGTCGGGTTCCCAGCTGTTGTCCCAGGCGACAGAACCCCGCCGTGGACGACCACGCGAGGTGGGTGCACCGTCGGTGCGCGCACAGGACACCAGGGAGCGTCCGACGGTGGTTCGCGCAACGGGCCGAGGCGGCAACTCCCGTCATCTCGACTGACGAGGAGCCCTCACACCGATGCGTCGACTGGCAACAGCAGCAGCCACCGGGGTCACCGCCGTTCTCGCCCTGACGCTCGGCGCCACCAGCGCCTAGGCTGGCACCACCGGAAGCGCGTTCGGAGCGTTCACGCTCAACGGGATCAACTACCGCACGATCAGCGTCATCCACACGAACTACGGCGGGTCCACCTACGCCCAGGCCGAGACCGACATCATCCCCCGGAACCTGCCGGTTGGGGCGAACAAGGTCCAGGCCAACGCTCGGCTGTTCACCTCGTCTGGCACCCTGGTTAGCCAGAGCGGGTTCCAGTCGAACCCGTCGACGATCAGCGCGGGCGGCGTCTGGGACGTCTTCGGAACCAGGCGAACCGCTGCGGGCACCTACCGGTCCTGGGGCGTGGTCAAGGCCTGGTCGGGCACCGCGTTCAACGCGTACTACGCCTTCCAGAGCCCGAACCTCGCGACCAACACCCCGTGAACACCCCGACCCGGACAGGGAGCACCATGAACGAGAACAGCACCACGCGCCCGAGCCGGCGCCTGCTCACTCCTCGCCGCGCCGTCGCGGCAGTCGGTGTGGTCGCCGTCGCCGGCGCCGGCCTTGCCCTGGGCACCTCGGTCGCCGGCGCGGACGACCCGACCGACCAGTACGGCACCAACCAGGCCGGGCTGACCTACGGATCGCTGTTCGACTCCACCTCCCCCGACCACGAACCCGACCTCATCCGGGTCCTGGCCACGAACGGCCGCGAGGGCTACGCCTACCAGCGCGACCTCAACCCCCCCGAGCTGGAGCCCGCCAACCCCGAAGAGGCCGGCGAACTCCAGGACGCCCGCGACCAGAAGGCCGCCGCCGCCTTCGTCGACGCCCTAGCCGACGAGCTCAACACCCGCCTGGCCACGACCCCGGACGACGCCGTCGACGCCTACCGGGCCGCCGTCGACGCCTCCCACGCCCGCAGCGACAACCGCGTCCAGGACACACTCGCCACGACCCTGACAGCCCTCGGCGCCGACGAGGACGACGCGCAGCAGACCGCCGCGATCGACGACGCCCTGCAAGCCGCCGCCGAGGCCGTCCAGCGCGAGATCCCCGTCTACGAGAGCGACGGCACGACCCAGATCGGCGTCTTCATCTCCGGCTGAGACACGACAGCACGGCCCTGCCCCCTCCTTCGCACAGATGGAGTGTCAACCAGCCCTGCAGCAGTCCCTCCTGGCTGACCGAGCACCTCGACGACGCACCGACCCCGGACGGTCACTGGAACCGCCCGCTGATCGACGTCACCGCCTGACAGCAGCCACGATCACCCACGCCCCTCGACCAGCACCCACCACCCGCAACCTGTCCCAGCGGCCGAGACTCGTGGCCGACCACCCCACCGGCCGAAACCCACACCGGTCTCGACCTCGAGATCCGCACACGCAGCACCGAGGTGGCCGGAGCAGGTCGTTGACGCCGTGGGCGGACACGGCTCGACGCAATGTCCCGCGGCCCGAGCCCACTCAGGGGGGTCATTGCCAGGTTAAGCCGGCGCGGCGGACGAGTCGATCAGCAGCGACGTGGGTGCGGACCCGGATCAGGCCGTCCACGACGGGCGCGAGTGCGGCGGCGAGCTCCTCGGTGATCCACCCGACCTCGAGGAAGTGGACCGTCTCGGTCGGGCGGGCGTCGTCGTGGGGTGCCGATCCCCACGCGCACACGACGTCCAGGGACAGAGCGGTGCGCATGGCGGCCCTGGCGGCCTGCCGTGCCGAGTGCGAGAAGGCGGCACGTTCGACCCGCAGCCTGTCGCCGTGGAGCGGCGCGAGCAGCCGGGTGGCGAGGTCGACGTCGTCGGCCACGACGTGCAGCGTCCCGTCGTGGTAGCCGCACCGGTCGGTGATCGTCCCGTCGTCGAACAGCGCCCGCTCCAGATCGCCCGGCGGCCCCGGCACACCGGGCGGCCGCGCGACGAGCGCTGCGGTCGTGACCGTCCGGGCTGGTGCCGGTGCCGTCGGGACCGGCGTCGTGCGGTGCACCTCGATCGCACTGCCCGTCCAGGCGCCGGTGACGGCGGTGCGTGAACCGATCATGTCGCCGGCGCCGCTCGTCACGAGCGGGACCACGAAGCCCAGATCGGGCGGCAGTGGTGCACCGGACACCAGATCTGGTGTCCAGTGCACCACCGGGACGAGCACGACGCTGGCTGCACCCGGCACCCCGATGCCCTCCGCGGTGACGAGGGTCCCAGGGGTCAGAGCAGCGATCCTCACGGTTCCAGCGTCGCAGACCACGACGACGGCGCCCGACGCCTCGCGCGCACGGTTGCATGAGGACCGCGCCCGACGGCCGCACGTCCAGCGCGAGGCGCGGCGGCTCCCCAGGTCAGCCCTTGCCGAGCGCGT